>CAXBFD010000005.1:0-110363 GCA_963974925.1 uncultured bacterium
GGATCTGTTCACGGGCGGCAGCGTGAGGCAGGTCCACAAAAAAGACCTCGTCAAAACGCCCTTTGCGCATCAGTTCCGGCGGGAGGGCAGAAATATCGTTGGCGGTAGCGATGATGAAAATCGGATGGCGATGATCCTGCATCCAGGCAAGCAGCGTTCCAAACATGCGTTTCGATAAGCCGCCGTCTGCTGAGGAAGAAGAGGCCGAGGCGAATGCTTTTTCGATTTCATCGATCCACAAAATGACGGGGGCCATCGATTCCGCCTGCGACAACGCCTGCCGCAACTGGCTCTCGCTTTCGCCGATAAATTTCTGATAAAGCATACCCGGGTCGAGTCGCAGCAGCGGCATGTTCCAGTCGGAAGCCACCATTTTGGCGCATAAGCTTTTTCCCGAGCCGGGAACCCCCAGCATCAGCACGCCCCGTGGCGGCTCGATGCCGTACTCCTCTGCTTTGCGGGAGAATCCGCCGCGACGCAGTTTCAGCCAGCTTTTCAATTTAGAAAGCCCGCCCACCTCATCGAGTTTGACATCGACGGCGATCGATTCCAGACAGCCTGTGGAGCCGAGCAGTGTGCGTTTGGCTTCGATGATGTGCGGCAAATCTTTCGCGTTTAAATCATTGTCCTGCAAAATGGCCGAACTGATCACGCGCTCGACTTCATTACAGCTCAGCCCGCGCATTGTCAGCACCAGTTGTTCCATTTCCCGCTTCGTGAGTTTCACGGTGATCTCTGCGTCACTCTCTTTTTTGATCTTATGAAAGGTCTGCTTGATGACGGCCGATAATTCCTCGGTCGTCGGCCAGCCCAGTTCATGGCGCACGGTAAAACGTTTGATCTCGTCTGGCAGCGGGAAGGCGTCGATCAGGATCAATGTCGATTTTTTATTCCGGCAGGTTTCCATCAGATCGCGCAACATGCGATTAACGACATTATCCCGGCAATACGCGCCGAGATCTTTGAAAACGAACAGATCTTCATCGGTATTCTGATAAATAAAACTGAGTGACTGTTCCGGTTTGCCGCCGGGGACCGTCGCTGCCTTCAAGGTGGTGCCATCGACCTTGCATAAACCATTCGTGGTCGACCATTCAAAAAGCGGCTTGTCCAAGCTCAAGGCGACTTCCTGAACCAGATTCAACGCGCGTTGCTCATCCAGTGTTTCAATGGAGATGAAAGGATTTCCGGCGCGAATTAATAGTTCAAGTGAATTCGACATCAACGATGGTTCCTCTGCAGGCGGAATCTTTTCAAACGGTAACGGGAATCGAGTCAGAACAGATCACGGGATTAATGCGATTTTTTCAGCAACTTCTGAAATTGATTCCAGGTTTTCGTATTCGCGACATCTTTTTTCGTCAGCCCCGCGCGACGCGCTTCATAGATGCCATACTGCATGACGTCCAGACCTCCCACGCTGTGGGCATCGGTATTGATGACTATAGGAATTCCCAGTTCTTTCGCTTTGGCGGCGTGGATCTCATCCAGGTCCAGACGCATGGGATGCGCGTTGATTTCCAGCATCGTGCCATAATCGGCGGCCGCCTTGAGGACCTCGCCATAATTGACGTCGGCTCCCGGCCGTTTGCCGATCAGCCGGCCCGATAAATGCCCGATGATCGAAACATGCGGATTTTGAATCGCATTCAGCAGCCGTTGTGTGATCTGTTTTTGCGGTTGTTTCAGGCCGTAGTGCAGCACGGCGATCACCCAGTCGGCTTCCGCCAGAACATCATCGGGCAGATCCATCCTGCCATCTTCCAGAATGTCGCATTCAATGCCTTTCAGAATCTGGATGTCAGAGATATTTTCCTGGACTTTCTCGATGGCTTTCCAGTGTGCCCGCAGACGTTTCGCGTCCAGACCGTTGGCCATCGTCACGCGTTTGGAGTGATCGGTGATGGCGATGTATTGATAACCTTTGGCTTTCGCGCCTTCCGCCATTTCCAGAATCGAGGCGGTGCCGTCCGTGGCCGTCGTGTGCATGTGCAGGTCGCCGCGAATCTGCGAGAGCTCGATCAACTCGGGCAATTCGTTTTTCTCGGCTGCGTCGAATTCCATTCGGTCTTCGCGCAGTTCGGGCGGAATCCAGGGGAGATCCAGCGCCTGATAAACGTCTGCTTCGGTATTGCCTGAAACGAATTCGTCGCCACGAAACAGGCCGTATTCGTTCAGTTTGAGGCCTCTCTCCTGAGAGCGGCGGCGGAGCACTATATTGTGCTCTTTCGAACCGGTAAAGTAGAGCAGAGCCGCACCGTACGATTCTGCTGGCACAACGCGCAGATCCAGTTCCAGGCCGGAAATCAAACGGACGCGCTGTTTGGTGTCTCCGCGGGCCAATACTGCTTTGACCAGTTCATGATTTTCCAGAGCATCCATCACCTCGTTGGGCTGGCTGGAGGTGACGAGAATATCCAGATCGCCGACCGATTCTTTCCGTCTGCGACAACTGCCGGCTTCGGAAATATTCTGTACCGAATCCAAGGCACCAAGATCGTGAATGATTTCATCGGATTGTGCTTTCGCATCTGCAAGTCGAACACGATTTCCCGACTGACTCAGATGTTCGAGCCCTTCAAGGATGATCTGTTCTGTTTTTTTCCCGAAACCTTTCTGCTCGGCAATCACGCCGTTTTCCGCAGCCGCTTTGAGATCATCGAGCGAATGAATCGAGAGTTCCGAAAAGAGAAAGGCGACTTTTTTGGGACCAATGCCGGGAATATCCAGCATGCGGACCACGTCGGCGGGAATTTCTTCTTTCAGTTCTTCGAGTTGAGGCAACGTGGCTGTTTCAACGATGGTGACAATTTTTTCCGCGAGATCTTTACCGATGCCCGGTAGTTCCTGTAATTCTTTCGGGCTGTTGCGGGCGATGTCCTGAATCGAATCAGGCAGTCCCGAGAGAGTGCGTGCTGCATTGCGATACGCGCGGAGGCGAAAGGGATTGGCTCCCTGGATTTCCAGCAAATCCGCCAGCTCTTCAAACTGGCGTGCAATTTCTGAGTTTTGCATGTTCCGTATCCAGATCCTTTAACGGAAAGGTTCGAATGAATTTTGAAGTCTCTATTCTCTTACAATAACGCGAACGGCGCATAAAAAAAGTGCAAGGCGGGGAAGCACTTGCACTTTGTAGATTCTAAATCGCGTCAGCAATTATTTGCTGGCGATTTTTGCGGAATCGGTAATCGCGAACCAGCCAGAATTCGAGGGAACATCCTGCTTGACAATCACGGGAGCAGAAAAATTGGCCCGGATCGTTAAACGTTCTGCTCTGGGTGCCGCTTTCCAGGTGATTTTCTGGTCCAGATTCAAAGGCCGTACCCGAAGTGGCGGGAAATTCGTTTCCTGCTCTGCTTTGGGAGCTTTTTCAGCAGGGCTCTGAGTCGGAGCCGCTTTCTTCTGGGGAATGGCGGTTTTCGGCAGTTTTCCATCAGGTGTGGGTTTAAATGCTTTGTTTTCACCGGTCCCGAAGAAGTCATCCTGCTTTTTCTCAGTCCCGAACTCTGGTTTCTCTGTTCCGAATTCCGGTTCCGCTGGTTTTGTGCCAGGCATCGGCATCGGAATGTCGACGGCATCACGTTTCAACGGTTCTTTGAACAGATCTTCGGCACCGCTTTTCGGCATCGGTGTTTCCATCGGACTGCGATCATAGCGACGTGCGCCAAAGCCGGAATCTTCAACACCCGGTTTGGGAGTAACGGGACTCATTGGCTCATCGGCAAATGTTTTGGGAGTTGTGCTTTGCACTTCGCGTGGTTCGGGAACTTTGCTGCCTGAATTGGGATCAGGCGTGGGAGTGCTCGCAGTGGCGGGATTATAAGAGACGCCACATTGCCCCGTGCTGCAGCCACCGGCTCCGCAGGAACCTGTAGAACAGCCCCCCATGCCACAGGGAGAACAGCAACTCGGGCCATAAGCAACACCGGCAAATTGCGCAGAGTTGCCTCCGGCAAAACTTTGATATTTGACACCCACGACCTGCGGATTGTTAAGCAGATACCAGCGATAGGCGGTGCGGGAACTGCGTCTTGTCGGTGCCATGCCCATATTGCCACCATAGTTGGCAGTGTAAGCGGGAGTGCCGAATCCACCATAACTGGCTGAATAAGGCTGAGGAGCATAGTTGGCACCGGAATACATCGGACCATTTCGGCTTGGCCCAAATAAGGCGTTGTAAGTCCAGGGAATGACCCCTGCGTCGGACTCGGCGAGTGAAACCATGCCGACAGTCAGAACACATCCCACCGCCAGACAAACTTTTTTCAGATTCATGTTTTTGTAAAGACTCATCATCCATTCGACCTTTTTAAATCGAGCTACACTGTTTGCACGACCAGGGGCAGTAAGCCATGCCGAAAGAAGACGTAGTCCATCACGCCAAGTTCTCCATACTTCCAATTCTACCGAATGTATCGAGTACTAATCCATTAGTCACTCTTTTGTACCCGTTCGATCCTACCAATGTCAATGATTGGGATTGCTGGTTGGGTCGGTTAAACTAAGTTTTTGAGCGATAATTCGTAATTATTCTCAATTGTTTCTAATTTAGCTAAACTATGAATCTACCTGATTGCGCCTGATTTTGAGGTGTTCAAGCTCTCCCCTCGATTTTTGTGCAAGTCAGCGATCAACAAATGACGATAAGTTGATGTTTTGTAATCACTTAAACCATGAATTCCCGGCCCGCTTTGCACTGGCTCTGCTTCCGTCGGTTCAGAAACTGGTTCCCTCGCCGGTGCCAGGAAATCGAGGTGAGTTCCTCTACCCGGAAAATCGATAAAATGTTAAATTGCGGGATCTGAAGCCAGCCTTGTCTGAGATGAATTCGAATCTTCTGCGTTTCAAATGTTCTGTGCCTTCTTGCAGGTAGATAATCCGATCCGATGAGCGATCGTCCTGAAAAAATGTTCTCAGCCAACAGATTCAGATTGACGCATCTGAAACGGAAAACTTGCGCGCTGCTGACAGATGGCTTTTCGCACCGAAAGCGGTTGAGTCTGGTACTGCTGCTGGGGATCTGCTGCACGGGCTGTTCCGGCTGGAGACAGAAAATGGCGGTGCGGGATTCAGAATCGCAGGATCTCGTGGAACAGGTACGGGTGGCGTCGGAAAGCGGACGCCAGGAACAGGCCGCCGAACTGCTCAAGCAGGCGGTCTCGTCGAACCCGAATAATGCAGCGGTCCGTCAGCAACTTTCCGAATTTTTAATCTCGAACGGCTATTCGGAAGAAGCCATTCAACAGTTGAAAAAAACCATGGTGCTGACCCCCGACGATCCCAAACCCTACATTGATCTGGCTTATCTGCTGCACGAAAAAACAATATACCGATGCTCTCAAAAACCTGGAACTGGGTTTGAATCTTGACCCCACGAATATTCGCGCGCTGCTGCTCAAAGGCGAACTGGAAGAACTGGCCGGACTGAATCCCGCTGCGATCGAAACCTATCACCGGGTCCTGCAGGTCGATCCCTACAGCGTTGTTTCCCGTCTGAAGCTGGCGGCGCTGCAGATTAAACAGGGGGAATCCAATCGTGCCACTCCGATCTTGCGTCCGATCTGTCACAATACGGCCGCCACAATCGATCAGCGTGCCGAAGCGCAATGGTTACTGGGGGTCGCCTATGGTGCGGAACATCGCTGGAGCGATTCGGTGGCATCCCTGGAACTGGCGCTGAAAAATCGTACAACGACTTCCGCCGACGACTGGTATCGGATGGCCTATGCCTGTCTGCAGGCAAATGAGATGGAAAAGGTCTATCAGGCGGTCACACAGTCTTTGGCTTTAAATCCAGTTCATACTGAATCGAATCGCCTGTCAAGTTATCTGACTCAGCAATCAAATCAGGTCAATATTCAACAGGCTTCCATGTATACTCCTCTGCAACGTCCCGGATTTATCGGACAGGAATCTCCTCCGATTCCACTGAGTACATTACGGCCGCCTCAGGGCTGGGAGCAGGCCGCAACGCTCTCCATTTCCACTGGCAGAGTCAGTGCGGGGACTCGCTGAAATACCCGATTTCGGATAGAAACATCTCAAATGTCTTGTCTGGCAGGGACAGAAAAGAAAAATCGGTCCGGTTTGACAGAGTCAATATTTTACTAATTTCAAGTCTCATTAGGAGTTATTACAATGAAAACGCGGCAATTATGGAATTTTGATACTTGAAAAAAGAATACCTGCGACTAAATGATATAGAGGCGTTTTGTTGTTATAGTATCCTGCACGATCTGAGTTTTATAAAATTAAGAAGAAACTTTTGTGAAATCTGAATTTCACCTGAGTCATACCGACGAAAGAATGCTTGCATGTTTGAATTTGTTTCCGATGCACTAAATCTTAAGCAAATGGGATCTCTCGATCAGAGCAGGAATCCGCTTTCGTCATCCGTATCCGGGTCTGCTTCACTGCCCTCCCTACTGCCGGACGTCGCCAACGAGAGTGCCCCCCAGACCGGAGGCACCCTGGACCGTGTCGGGATGTCGGGTGTCGAACTGGTGCTCAGGCTCCGCAATGCTTCGGGGGAAATCTTTCGCACGCCGGCCCGTGCGGATGCTGCGGTCAGCCTGGATGATGAAACCGTGAAGGGAATTCATATGTCCCGCCTGTTTCTCAGCCTGAACAACCGACTGGCGGATCAGATCCTTTCGTTGCCGGTCGTGAATGAGATCCTGAAAGATTTTGTCCAGACACATCAGGACATGAGTTCGAACAGTTTTTTGACGCTGTCTTATGAGCATTCCTTCAAACGTCCGGCGTTACTCTCTGATCATGCCGGCTGGCGCGCTTATCCCGTCAAAATTCACAGTTCATTCCGCCAGGGTAAATTCCAGCATCGCATGCAGGTGCGTCTGACCTATTCCAGCGCCTGCCCCTGCTCGGCTGCCTTGTCACGTCAGTTAATTCAACAGGCCTTTGAAAATACATTCGGCGGTCGAAGTGAACTCTCGCATGATGAAATCTTTCAATGGCTGGGAACTCAGGAAGCGATTCTGGCAGTGCCTCACAGCCAGAGAAGTCACGCGGATGTGAGTGTGGAACTTGATAGCGGACTGGAAGATTTTCCGATTGAATCTCTGATTGATTACCTCGAACGTGTAATCGCGACTCCCGTGCAGACGGCGGTGAAACGCGAAGACGAACAGGAGTTCGCCCGCTTGAACGGCGCCAACCTGATGTTCTGTGAAGACGCCGCCCGCAAACTGAAAGCCGCTTTAGAGCAATATCCCGGCATCAACGATTTTCGTGTGGAGATCAATCACCTCGAAAGCCTGCACCCTCACGATGCGGCGGCTGTCGCGACACGGTCGTAATTCTAATAGTCCCTGTGAGCAATACGTAATTACGAAGCCCGCGTTCCGGCAGGCTTTTTAGCCATCCCCTTGCCGCCCAGAGCTTTTGAACACCATTTTCTATTTTTGCCCGAGTCGCGACTTTTTTCCTCTTCCTGCTTGCGAAGAGTCGTTCCATGCAATAATTTAATTTTATTAAAGAAGTTTACGTTCGCTCTAATTCAGGAAAGCGCAAATGCATTTAAAAAGACTACTCACGATCATCTGTGTCTGTCTGGCTGCCGTTTATACGTTCAACGTAGAAGCCGGCGACAAAGACAAAGTGGTGACTCCCCAGGATGGCGTCATCAAACTGTTTAATGGGAAGAATCTGGACGGTCTGTATGTCTGGAACAGAGATACGGCCTACGAAGATCCCCGCAAAATCTTTACCGTAAAAGACGGCATGCTGCACATCTCCGGTGACGGTTATGGCGGACTGATCACCAAGCAGGACTATCGTGATTATCACATGGTCATCGAATTCAAATGGGGTGAAAAGACCTGGGGCGCACGTAAAGACCGTGCTCGTGATTCAGGCGTGCTGATCCACTGTCATGGTCCCGACGGTGGTTATGGCAAAACCTGGATGGCGTCGATTGAAGCACAGATCATCGAAGGGGGCGTGGGTGATATTCTGGTGTTAACCGGGAAAGACCCTGAGACCGGAGAGCCGCTTCCGACTTCCTTGACCACCACGATCACCAAAGACCGGGATGGCGAGAAAGTCTGGAAAAAAGGGGGCGAAGAAATCACGTTGAGTTCAGGACGCATCAACTGGTTCGGCCGTGACCCTGACTGGGCCGACAAAGTTGGCTTCCGCGGCAAAGACGATGTCGAAAGTGAATTCGGCGAGTGGACCCGGATGGATGTCATCAGCAAAGGTGGCGACATTGAGTATCAGGTGAATGGCGTAACGGTAAATGCCGGTTCCAACGCAAAACCTGATCACGGCAAATTACTGGTGCAGACCGAAATGGCAGAAATGTGGGTCCGGAAATGGGACCTGTATCCGCTAGGCAAAGCGCCCGCGTATAAGAAATAAAAAGTCTGATTGAAGCGAGAGCAGCCTTGTTATGGTTCATACTGTAACAAGGCTCTTTTTATGCGCCTTAGGACTTTAAAACCGCCTTATATTTAAGGAGAGTCCAGTGGAAGTATTCGACCTCCTGCCTTGGCGCGCGTCAGACACCAGCACTGTCGGACGTGCGAGAGTGCGTCATTTCACCCTGAATGAAAACGCGAAATCCATGCGTAAGCAGGACATGTTTTTTGCTACTGAGCACGACCCGCGGTAGCGCAGAACTGATAGTAGACTTCTTCTGCTTTCAACAAGTGGTCAATCTCAATCCACTCATCAACGGTATGAGCCTGGGCGATCGAACCGGGGCCAAACACCATTGCCGGTACGCCTCCCTGATTGACACGGGCTGCATGTGTGCCATAGGGGACGCCTACTTTTTTGTGATCCGGTTCAACAGTCTCAATCACCGACAGTAAGCGATCGCTCCATTCGCCATTATTATGATCGGAAAGAGAAACACCGGTAATCCAGGGGGGCAGCATTTCGAAATCGAACGAGAGCTGTTTTTTCAGATAGGCTCTGACCTGCTCCATGACGGCGATGCCGTCTTCACCCGGAATCACGCGCCGATCGATTTCAATCGTGCACCAGTCGGGTACGATGTTGACACTGTCCCCGCCTTCGATGATTCCGACGCTCAGTGTCGGCGGGCCACACAGCGGGTGCGCTTCCATTTGCGACAGCTCTTCCGCGTAGGCTTCGAGTGCTTTCACGACATCGGCCATCCGGTAAATCGCGTTGATGCCATCCTTCGGCTGGGAGCTGTGGCAGGCTTTGCCGGTCGTTTTGATTTTCCAGCGCGTCGCACCCCGATGCGCAACCACAATATCCAGCATCGTCGGTTCGGCGACTAATCCCAGATCAGGCGGCTCTGTCAGAATCCGGCTGAGACCAGAAGGGTTTTCCCACAACTGAACCAGATGTTCGATCCCTTTCACAGTGGCTTCTTCATCGCAGGTGCAGGAGAGAATCACGTTGGCGGCATCAGGCGGGTTGTCTTGCACGAGGCGGGTGAACGCCATCAGCATGGCCGCCATGCCTCCTTTCACATCACAGGCACCCCGTCCGTAGATTTTTCCGTCTTTTTCGGTGCCTTCAAAGGCCGGCACGATCATTCCTTCCGCTGGCACCGTATCCTGGTGCACGTCCATCAAAATCGTGGGCACCCCCGGCTTCAGACTGGTGCGGGCGATCACATTATTGCGGCCCGGGACAACTTCAATCGACTCGTATTCGACTCCCAGGTCAGCAAAATAATCACATAAAAACTGAGTCAGTTTGCCCTCGAAATAAATATCACCGGAAACAGCGCGTCCCATGGGATTCACACTGGGAATGGAAATGATTTGTTTTAGAAGCCGGACGGCATCCATGGAAAGTAAACCCTCTCATCAAGATTATTTTGCAGATACAAGCGCTGTATTGGTCATTTTATTAGCAGCCAGTGTCCCTCATGAGAGGCCTGATTTCTACTGATACGGCATTCCGTTTCTTCAGAAGGTTGAATTTTGTAAGGCAGGATGACTCTAATACAGTAGAAATACTTCCCCCTTTACGCTGGCCTCATGATCCAAGGAGCCTCTGATGCGAAAATTACTGAACTGGACTGCCGCCTCGGCCATTCTGTTGTTCATGTCTGCTACGACCCAGGCCGAAAATGATTCAGAAATCCCCGGTATCGGACCTGTGGGCAAACCGGTAAAGCTGTTTACCGATTTGAAATTCACGGAAGGTCCCGCCTTCGATTTAAAGGGAAATCTCTACTTCACCGACATCCCCGACAATAAAATTTACAAGGTCGATTCAAAGGGTGATCTCTCTGTATTCCTTGAGCCTTCGAACCATTGCAACGGGCTGATGCTGGACGGCGAAAATAACCTGCTGGCCTGTGAAATGGATGGGCGCCTGGTGAGCATCAATCTGAAAGATAAACAAGTGACGCCGCTGTCGGCCGATTATCAGGGAAAACGCTACAACGCCCCGAATGATCTCGTGATGGACCGTACAGGTGGCATTTATTTTACCGACCCTCATTTCCGGGCTCCTGAACCACTGCCACAGGGGACCGTCGCCGTTTATTATCGATCCGCAGAGGGTAAAGTAACTCGGCTGATTGACGATCTGAAAGCACCTAATGGCGTAATTCTGTCTCCCGATGAAAAAACGCTGTATGTCATTCCCAGTATGTCCAAGGAAATGTGGGCCTATGAGGTTACAGAGCCGGGAAAAATCGGTGAGGGACGGGTGTTCTGCTCGCTGAAACAGCAGGCCGGTTATAAAGAGCCCGGCAGTGGCGGAGACGGCCTGACGATTGATACCAACGGGAATCTCTACATTACTTCGGGTTTGGGGCTCCAGGTATTTTCGCCGGAGGGAAAACTGCTGGGGATCATCGAGGTACCTGAAAAACCCGCGAATGTGACTTTCGGCGGCAAAGATAACGCGAGCCTGTTCATTACGGCACGCACCTCCCTGTACCGTATTGATACGAAAGCCAAAGGACATCGGTTCCCCGGCAAGTCGTCCTGAGTCTGGCAATCCGACTGATAAGACTTGTTACGTCTGGTTCGATAATACCTTGATTGAAACAAACTGAGCGCTGGTCTGGCTGAAAAGCCGATGAAAAGATCAGCGTTTTTCTATTGAGTGAGTCGAATCTGTCGTTTTGTGTCAGTTACTCCCTTCATAATCAAAATATTTTTTCTGTTTATCATCTTCCCTGCACGCGGGAATTGTGCTGGCTTTACCTAGAAGTCATAATCAATTTTGCTGTTTACAAAGTAGAAAATCCGCCAGATTAAGTCTGAAATCATACCTTTTTTCCCCATGACTCGGTTGGAGAATATTGCCCGATGTCTGTTGAAATCAAAGTCCCCTCTGTGGGGGAATCCATTTCCGAAGTCCAAATCGGAGCGTGGCACGCAGAAGAAGGAAAATGGGTCGCTCAAGATAGTGAAATCGTTGAGCTCGAAACCGATAAAGCCACCTTCGATGTGCCGGCCCCCCTGGATGGGATCATTGTCGAAATTCTGAAAAAACAAGGCGAGACCGCAGCCGTCGGAGAAGTCATCGGTTATCTGGAAGAAGCCGAGCGTCCGGCAGGCGCCGAGGAGCCCGCTCCCGCGAAAAGCCCCGCAAAAGCTGAAGCCGCTTCCGCCCCCGCTGCAGGAAAAGGCGCTTCCGCTGGTTCCGGTGATCGGATCATGCCGGCTGCCGCCAGAGTGATGGCCGAAAAAGGCTTGAAACCCTCTGACGTGAAAGGCTCCGGACCGGGAGGCCGCGTGCTGAAAGAAGATGCGCTCGCCTACCAGAGCCCTGCCTCATCTGAAAACGGTGCATTCCGCGAAGAAGAGATTGTTCCCATGAGTCCCATCCGTAAAAAGATTGCGGAACGCCTCGTGGAAGCACAGTCGAATGCGGCCTTGCTGACGACGTTCAACGAAGTCGATATGTCCGCCGTCATGGAATTACGGGCACAGTATAAAGACCTGTTCCTGAAAAAATACGATGTCAAACTCGGCTTCATGTCCTTTTTTGTCAAAGCGGTTGTCGATGGCCTGAATCAATTTCCGCAAATCAACGCGGAAATCCGGGGAACCAACCTCGTGTTCCGTAATTACTACGACATCGGAATTGCCGTCGGCGGCGGAAAAGGGCTGGTGGTTCCCATTCTGCGAAATGCAGAGCGGCTCAGCTTTGCCGACATCGAACTCAAGATCAACGACTTCGGCCAGCGCGCCCAGGTCAATAAAATCAGCCTCGAAGAACTTCAGGGGGGTACGTTTACCATCACCAACGGGGGCGTTTACGGCTCCCTGCTTTCAACCCCGATCGTCAATCCGCCGCAGAGCGGTGTGCTGGGCATGCATGGTATTCAGGAACGCCCCGTCGCGATTAAAGGTCAGGTTGTGATTCGTCCCATGATGTATATCGCACTGACTTACGATCATCGCGTCGTGGATGGTAAAGAAGCGGTCGTCTTTCTCAAACGAGTCAAAGAGGTCCTCGAAGAACCATCACGCATGCTGATGGAAGTCTAAGAATCAATCGCTAATTATAGAGACTCTGAAAGGTTTCCTGTCGCTTCAGGAAAAAGAGAAAATGAACCACGATCTGGTTATTATCGGTGCTGGTCCCGGTGGTTATATTGCTGCGATTCGTGCAGCACAATTGGGTTTGAATGTCGCCTGTATCGAAAAAGAACGGATGCTGGGAGGCACCTGTCTGCGCGTGGGTTGTATTCCCAGTAAAGCACTGCTGGAATCCAGTGAACTTTACAAAGAAGCGCAGCACAGTTTTAAAGACCGGGGCATCAATGTCGGCTCTTTATCGCTTGACCTGGCTAAAATGCTCGGCCAGAAAGACCGTGTCGTGAAAACGATGGGGGGCGGCATTGACTCGCTGTTCAAGAAAAACAAAATCACCCGCTACTCAGGCCACGCCACGATTACCGCACCGGGCAAAGTGACAGTGGATGACGGTGAGGAAGCCGTTGAACTCGAAGCGAAACATATTCTGATCGCCACTGGCAGCCAGCCTTCAACACTGCCGGGCATCGAACTGGACGGCGATCGCGTCGGCTCCAGTACCGAAGCACTGGAATACGATCAGGTTCCGAAACATCTGGTCGTGATTGGCGGCGGGGTGATTGGTCTGGAACTCGGCGCCGTCTGGAGTCGACTGGGAGCAAAAGTCACGATCCTGGAATACCTGGATCGGATTCTGCCCACCACCGACACCGAGATCGCCAGCGAAGCCAAAAAAATCTTCGAAAAACAGGGCATGGAATTTCAGCTGGGCTGCCGCGTCACGGGAGTCAAAGTGAACCGTAAAACCTGCGACGTGGAAATTGCAGACGGCAAATCCATTCGTTGCGACCGGGTGCTGATGGCTGTAGGCAGACGCCCGAATACCGATCAGCTCGGACTGGACGAAGTCGGCATTGTCGTAGATCAGCGCGGATTTATTCCCGTCAATGCGCATTATGAAACGACGGTCAAAGGAATTTATGCGATCGGCGACGTGATTGGCGGCGCGATGCTGGCCCATAAAGCGGAAGAAGAAGGCGTCGCTTTTGCAGAACTGCTGGTGACGGGATATGGGCACGTCAATTACGATGCCATTCCCAGTGTCGCTTATACGAATCCGGAAATTGCCGCGGTGGGTAAAACGGAAGAACAGCTTAAGGAAGCGGGCATCGAATATACCAAAGGTTCGTTTCCGTTTCTTGCCAACGGTCGCGCCCGTGCGATGGGACAAACCGAAGGCCGGGTCAAGATGCTGGCCGACAAACAGACCGACCGCATTCTCGGCGTCCACATCATCGGCCCGCGTGCCGGGGATCTGATCGCAGAATGTGCCGTCGCAATGGAATTCGGAGCCAGCAGCGAAGATATCGCCCGATGCTGCCATGCTCATCCAACACTGGCAGAAGCGGTCAAAGAAGCCGCACTGGCCATCGATAAGCGGGCACTCAATTTCTGAGATGCTGAAATCAAGCCGTCATTTTTCGGATACGATTCTGCCGACGCCTGCTGAAAACCTGGCGCTGGACGAAGGCCTGCTCTATCAGATCAACGAACAGAATTCCGCCGGCTGTCTGCGGATCTGGGAGGTCGATCAATATGCGGTTGTGCTGGGCAGCTCCAATCAGGTCGCCGCGAATGTGAATCAGGCAGCCTGCCAACAGGATCGCATTCCCGTTCTCAGACGCTGCACCGGAGGCGGCACCGTTTTACTCGGTCCGGGATGTTTCATCTTTTCATTATTCCTGCGAATCACCGCCGACCAGCATCTGGCAGGCATCGAAGCCACCACACAGGCGATCTTAAATCAGATTTCGGCATCCCTCAACACGATCAGGCCTGACTTGAATGTGGAGCTCCGGGGAATCAGCGACTTGACGGTTCTGGGAAAAAAGTTTTCCGGTAATTCACAACGCTGGTTAACAACAACTCTCCTGCATCATGGCACCATTCTTTACGACTTTGACCTGGACCGGATTCCCCGCTACTTAACGAGCCCCGAACGAGAGCCGGAATACCGCAGCCGCCGCGAGCATCTCGATTTCGTCACAAACTACCCTGTCAGCCTGCCAGAACTCACACAGGCTTTCAGGAAAACCTGGAATGCCACAGAAGCAGAACCTGAACTGCCCCTGGATCGTGTTGAGCAACTCGTAACCGAAAAATATGCGACGGAGATCTGGAATCTCCGTCGCTGATGCATGCCAAATCGCGTGCTCAGGTTAATGCTTCCTGAAACGGCTGTTCTTCATCTTCAACAACCGGATCTAAAAAGTGATCTTCAATCACTCGCATTTTTTTCCAGTGACCTGCCTGGAAGCGAATCAGGTATCCAAATCCCAGTACGCCGATATAGGATGTGCAGGCGGTCCAGCTGCTAAACAGTTTTTCGTCTGCGTACATCCAGATCAGAAAGGTAGGGATGACCATAATGACCCAGCCCGTGATCAACGAATAAACCATGCAGAATCGGGTATCGCCGGCTCCGCGAATCGCCGAACCGAACACCACTGCCAGCGCATCAAAGAATGTGAACAAGGCAGCAAACCGCAGCAGCACCACTGTCATCTGCTTGACCTGGAGAAATTCCGTCGTTACCACTTCCGGTGCATAAGGACGCAAGAGGAAGTCCGGGAATCCGACATAGATCAGAACAAACAGCAGCATGTACGCTGCCGACACCACAAACGCTTTCCAGGTCGTGGTGACTGCCAGTTGCGGCCGGCCTTCGCCCACCCGGGTTCCCACCAGCGTCATCACCGCGGTTCCCACGCCCATCATGGGAACAAACGCCAGTGAGTTCAGGTTAAACGCGATCGTAGTGGCTGCCAGTTCCATTTTCCCAATGCGGCCTACGAGCATCACAAAGATCGTAAAACCAAGTATATCGACAAAAAAGAGCATCCCATTCGGAAATCCGTAACGAATCAATCGCATAAACAATTCACGATTCCAGCGCCAGTGATTGAACAATCCATACTCGCGGGCTTCGTGTTTGGCATACATAATCAACGCGTAAAAGAGCATCGTGGCAACGTTCGCGATGACAGTCGCGATCGCCGCTCCCTTGATGCCCATCGCCGGAATCGGACCTGCGCCGAAGATCAGCCAATAATCCAGGATCATGTTGACCAGCACACTGGCCAGATTGACCCACATCACAACCATCGTTTTACTGCGCCCCGTGTAAAAACAGGAGAGCACGGTCGAGATCAAAGCGGGTCCGGACCCCAGGCAGAGAATCGAAAAATAATCGACTTCCAGTGACTGAACTTCTGCAACGTGACCAATCCAGTAAAAGATCTGTGTCGAAAGCGGAATGCCCAGTAACAGAAGGGCGCCCCAGATCGAAGCCAGATAAACGCCTTGCCAGAATGATTCCGAAACACGCTGCTTCTGGCCGGCGCCTTCATACTGCGCAATGAAGGTATTCACATACATCGCATTGCCCATCGCGATCGACATGGCGGCCCACTGAATCATTCCCGCAGGCAAAGCAGCTGCGACGGCATCGGTTGACCACCATGATAAGAAGATCCGGTCGACCACATGCATAATCGAGAGTGATCCACAGCTCAACACCAATGGTACAGCCACATTAGCCAGTTCGCGCAGGCTGCCTGGTCGCACTTTTGACGGTTGATGATTAAGGGAAGAATCTCCCATCCTGTACTGATCCAATCAAGGGGATTTAAGGGGCTGCTTACAACCCACGGGATTTTAGAGTAGCAATATAGGAACGAAGCGGCTGCAGGGGCAGCATAGCATAAACTTCCGGGAATGCCTCTTCAGACGACACCACAGATGCACAATAAGTTCGCAATGAAAACAGGAGAAGTGATTGTCTTTGTCTTGTGCAACTCGCTGAAGAAACGTGTTCATTTCAACATATATTTAAATCTCATCTGGACCTGAATTCCGATTCCTAGTTTAATTCGCGTTTTCCAGCGCCGTTCCGTTGGAAATTGAATGGGCGAGGCTCTGAAATTCATGGCCAATATTCGAACATAAGTTATTTATCAAGCGACACTTAGCATATGCGTATCACACCAAATAACAGCGATATTTCCGTGAACAGTTTTGCCAGAATTTTGCATTATGTCTGGCCTTACCGTCGGCGACTGGTCGTTTCGGTCTTTTTTGCCATCCTGGTAGCCGTGTTGTGGGGAGCAAATCTTTCCGTTGCGTTCCCTGTCATCAAGGTTTTGCTGGAGGGGGAAAGTCTGAACGAATATGTTCAGAAAGAGATCAATGCGAAAGAAGAAATTATCGAGGAAAAACAGGTCGCGCTGAAAGCGCTTGCCCTCCAGATTTCTTCACATAAAACGAACAGTGCGCCAGTTGCCACTTCGCCGGAAGAGGCAACTCATACTGATCTGGCAGAAGCGCCCGTGAACATCTTGAGCGAGCACTCACGCCAACAGCAAAAGCTCAGTAATGCGTCGCGAGACCTGTTAGCTTTAAAGTGGGTACAATCGACGATTATCCCCTGGATTCCCGACGACCATTTCGATACTTTTGCGCTCATCCTGGTATTATTATTGATCGCCACTTTTGTTAAAGGGCTGTGTATTTTCACACAAGATGTCATCGTGGGCGGCGTGGTCGAACTGGCTACCATGGCGATTCGCAAAGAATGTTTCCGTAAAGTTCTCGATCTGGATTACCAGAGCATCTCCGACGAAGGGACCGCGGCGCTCATGTCACGCTTTACCTTTGACATGCAGGTGTTATCTCAAGGTCTGATTTTAATGGGAGGGAAGATTGTTCGGGAACCTCTCAAAGCCCTGGCCTGTATCATTTTTGCTTTTCTGATCAACTGGCGCCTCACACTGCTGTCGTTCGTTTTTGCACCTCTGATTGCCATTGTGTTTTATAAAATCGGAAAGAAGTTGAAACATGCCAGTCAGAGAATGATGGAAAGCATGTCGCGTATTTATAAAACGCTCGAAGAATCCTTCGACAGTTCCAAAGTCATCATCGCCTTTAATGGCGCCCGCAAACATCGCAACCGCTTTCACCACGAGAACAAAGAGTTTTTCAAAAAAGCATTGCGCATTGTCCGCATCGACTCTCTCACAAGTCCGACGACGGAAATGCTGGGAATGATGGCCATTTTTATCGCTTTGATTCCCGGTGCTTACCTGGTTCTGCGTGGGAAAACCGAAATCTGGGGTATTCAACTGGCTTCCGCACCGATGGATGTCGCAACACTGGGTGTGATGTATGCACTCCTGGCGGGAATTACCGACCCTGCCAGAAAAATGTCATCCGTGTATTCAAAACTCAAACGGACAGCAGCCGCTGCAGAACGAATTTTTGCGGTCATCGACCGCGAATCACTGGTCAAAGAAGCTGAGGAACCTCAACGCTTTCCCAAAAAACTGGAATCCGTCCACTTCCAGAAGATCGATTTTACTTACGCCCAGCGAAAAGAATCCACGAGAAATAACGAACCGATTCTGGATGGCGTCGATCTGGAAATTGCCGCGGGAGAGGTCGTACTGGTCGTCGGCGAAAATGGTTCAGGAAAATCGACGCTGGTCAATCTGCTGCCCCGCTTTTATGATCCGGATAAGGGAAGCGTGTTTGTGAATGGCATTGATATCCGCGATGTTCGTCTCAAGGATCTGAGAAATCATATCGGCGTCGTCTCGCAGGAAACAATGTTATTTGATGACACAATCCTGGAAAACATCCGTTACGGTCGGCCCGAAGCCAGCCGAACGGAAATCGAATCTGTCGCTCGAAAAGCACACGTGTTGCAGTTTGCTGAACAACTGCCCGATGGTTTGCTTTATAACGTGGGTGAAAAAGGGCATGAACTGTCGGGAGGCCAGAGACAACGCATTGCTCTGGCACGCGCGATATTGCGAAATCCGGATATTCTGATTCTCGACGAAGCGACTTCTGCCATTGACTCTCAGAGCGAAATCCTGATTCACAAAGCCTTGAAAGAGTTTTCCCCCGGACGAACCGTATTCATCATCACGCATTCGGTCGGACAGAGCCTGCTCGAATTTGCAACCCGGATCGTGGTCATGGATTCCGGAAAAGTAATCGCCACCGGCCCGCATCACAGCCTGCTGGAGACCTGCCCGGCTTACAAGAAACTGTTGAGCGCCCAGATCCTCCAACGCTCTGCCTGAAAACGTCTCCGACAGGAAAAGCCCGAAAACAGCGTCCTTTTCCAGTTCCCTTGCAAGCTGGAATCCAATTCTCGACGCGCCGTTCTGAGGCTGGTATGATACGCGTGACACAGGATCACCCTGTCTGTCTTCCTGCCCCTCTGGTAACAATAAGGGAATGACTCATGAAGTCGAGACTCGCCACCGCTCTGATCGTTTTATTGATATCCTGCCTGCTGAGCAGGGATGCCTCCTTCATGCCCCAGACACAGGTCATTGCACAGCCACCGAATGATATGCAAGAGGACCCGCTGGTAGACGCCATTGATCGCTACCTGGAAAAACGAACAGAGCAGGAACAACATCCGAATCAACAAATGCATCGTCGAGACCGGGAGCGTTTTCATGAAACACATCGCGACGGAGCACACCATTTTGAACAGCAGAAACAGCGCATCGAAAAAATGCATCTCGCAGCGAAACATATAGAAGAAGCGGGGCTGCCTGAAATGGCACATCAGATCCACCGGCAAGCCGAAGAGCAGGCAGACCGTCTGCAGGAGCAAATCGAACATTCGCAGCGCCACGGTCACCGACCGCCGCCACATCCTCCGGAAATTCACCAACTGCTGCATCAGCTGCAACATGAGATCCATGAATTGAAAAGTGAAGTCAGAGCGCTGCGAGCAGTCATCTCGGATAGTTCCGTAAAACCCGAGCGGTAAACAGGGACCGTTCAGTTAATCTAATCCAGGATCAGAGAAACATACTGATTGCAACGTACACAGTCATACAGTAAAATGAGTATTTGATGTGTTGAGCGCCCGAGTTCAGCTGATTGATCCACAATTCTGTAAAGTCGAATATTCACGCCATGGTAGTACCACTCGCAATCACCTGCCCGCACTGTGCAGCTTCATTTAAAGTCAAGAGCACGAGTGTGATTGGGAAAAAGGTGAAGTGTCCGAAATGTGCTGAGCCGTTCGTGATCCCCAAACCTGCGACCGCAACGGCGCCCCGCCCGACGAAAAAACTTTCCAAAGCAAAACCGGAAGAGGATTTTTTCGAAGACGATGCCGATTCTTCCGCAGACATGTTCGAAGATGAATTCGCAGGCTGGGACGACGACCTGAGCGGCGGTCCCAGTGTTAAACCCAGTCCTAAGAAAAAGAAAACACCACCGAAAAAACAGAGAGCCGGTTCCAGTTTCAAACTCTCCGATTATGGATTGTCCCCGTTTATCACAGGAACATCCGTCTTTATGATTCTTTTGGATCTGATTCTTTTTTTAATGCAATTACATGTTTTTGCATTATTGGCTATGGTTTTGACAATCTTGCTGGGCATTGGTTGTCTCTTTGCGGGGGCGATCGGGTTATTGATCGAAGCAGCCAAGGAAAGTGGCACCGAGTTCCTGCTCTGCTTTATCGTGCCTTTCTATAAAATTTATTATGCGATTTCTCGATTTGAATACACGAAACACTCACTGGCCACTTTTGTGACAGGAATTTTTCTGTTACTGATTCCCTACACTTTAATCTTTGGAACTGCGAATAATATTTTACCAAACCGAAATCGAAATGTTGCGATTGACCCACCTGCTATTAATGCCGCTCCGGACATGAACCAGATCCCCAGTTCAAATTCAACGCCGCACATCACTCCAGGTCATCCCTCAAGCAATCATTTTCAACCAGGTTTTTCGAATCATTCGCAACCGAATTCGCCGTCTCAACCATCTGCATCCGCTACGGAAACCAGGCAGACTCAACTCACAAAATTTGATTTATCGCACATTACGCCGATGCTGATGGCCTGGCCTGCGGAAGGAGTTTCCGGTTTCGGCGTTTACAGAGAAAAAAAGACCGCCTCTTACGGGAGTGTCTTTGATACACAAAACACAAGAGGCTCCGGCGCCGAACACCCCGCTGGTGGGCACATGAAATTCAGAGTGTATTTGCCACCAGATATCGATCCCGCCTCCCCGGTCCCCTGTGTTCTGGTACCTCCAGCCGGTTCCAATCTTCTGAGCGGTATGGACATTGATGAACCCGAAGAGATTCCGAACCCTGAACATGAGCCCTATGTGCGGGCCGGTTTTGCTGTCGTCACTTTTTCAATTGACGGAAACCTCTGGAGACGAGAACAGTCGAGCAACATTGCGTTTAAAATGGCCTATGAAGCATTCCGGAAAAGCCAGGCGGGACTGGAAAACTGTGTCCATGCCTTTCTGGAGACGCAGGCGGTCATTCCCGGGATTGATAAGAATAATGTCTTTATTGCCGGCCACAGTTCCGCAGGCACGCTCTCGCTGTTATTCGCCGAGCATTATCCGCAAGTCAAAGGCTGCCTGGCATATGCTCCTTCGGTAAATCTGGAACAAAATTTCAAACCGTATATTACAGAATTCCGGCCTCTGCTACCGGACGTTGATCAATTCATCAAACAGAGTTCACCTGACACTCATATCAGCAGCCTGACCTGTCCTGTCTTTTTATTCCATGCACGAAACGATCAGGTAACCTCTTTTGCAGAGACTGAAAATTTTGTAAGGCAGTTAAAAGCACAGGGAACAGATGTTGAATTTGTCGCCAGTAACGGCAGTGATCACTATCAGACCATGATCGACGAAGGGCTTCCCAGGGGCATTGAATGGATTAAAAAAATCGTTGCAAAATCAAAACCATCAGCGTCAGACTCAAAAATGGCAGCGGCGACAACAGACAAACCTGAAACGCCCGCTTCCTCACCCACGCCCTCTGAACCAGCAAAAAACATGATCGACCTCACCCGCCACAGGGTGACTTTCAAAGTGACCGGATTTGATGAATTTTTCGAGCAAGCACTGCAATCAAATACGACTTTCTGGAAAAAAGCTCTCGAAGACAAAATTCAAAGTGGCCTGAAGGAGATTGTAACCGGTTACGTGACGGGAACAGCAAGCCTTGATCTTGAAAACCTGACTCTAAGCTTTGATTATCTGGGGGAACTGCCTGCGAACTTATCATCGCAGATCAAAGAACATTTTTTAGCCAAGGCAGTCCAACTGGATGCGCAGCCGCTCTCACTTGTCGAGGTGGTGAATGATCCCAATGCTGCGATAGCAGATGGCAATTACCTGACTTTTCGGATTGTGACTGTACATCGTCTCAAGTTTAACAAAAATGCAGCACCCAAAATTGCGGAAGTCAATCTCAGACAAAACAACCGCTACGTTCCCGATTCATTAAAGATCAATTTTGAAAATAAATGGGTCTTTATCAAACTGAAAGGACTGGGAGATAAAACGCCCTTGATCACCGATGCGCGAATCGCCTTCAGTAATGCAGGGATTGTTGTTTCCCCGGAACAGATCAATCTTACTTCTGTCGATCTGGCAATGAGTGAGAATTCGAACTCCAGCACAACGAACTCCAGCACAACGAACTCCAGTCAACCGGGGACAACAACACGGCCTCCGGATACGAAACAGAAATATGTCATTCACTACGGCGTCTACGGCGGCGACGACTTTAAAGACTCGGTTCAACGCAGCTTGAAAGGTTTCGTGTGGGTCGACCAGACATCAATTCAGTTCAATCCCGATACGAAAGAAATTTCGTTCATCAACAAGAGCCCCGTCGACAGTGGGGCCCTGGACCGTGCGCTTACCCGCAATAAGTTTTATCAGCTCAACATCACCCAGGAGCCGCTCCCGGAAGAAAAACCGGAGCCCGTAAAACCGGAGCCGAAAAAAACAGAAGCAAAAACCGGTACCGAATAAACGGGCTTTCGGGTTTCGCTTCTTCCGTGCTGATCAGGTTGTGCCCACGATCTGCGAAATATCAATCAGGTGTAACTGCCGCCCTTCATTTTTGTGGGGCGCATCAATACACACAAAACGTGCATCAGGGCTGAAACGGGGATGCGTATCCACGCGCCATTCTCCCGTGTAAACTGCAGGCAGATGAAACCGGCCAAGGTCGATCCGCTTACCCGATGCCACATGATACAGGTGCGGCGTCTGGATTCGCTCTTTGCCCTTGGGATACGTGTCGTTCAAAATCCACTCGTTTCCGGGCAGATAAGATAAATGACCGCCACCATCAAGCACGCCTTTACCGACTTCCTGCAACTCAGCCTGATTCTCATCGTGTACCAGAAAATCGCCCCAGGCACGACTGTCCGCTGATGCTTTCGACTGAGTCAGAATATGCGCAGGATCCCGCCAGATAAAGTGCGAAACAAAACCGTTGTCAACAACGACTCGCACATCGCTTCCGTCAGGCCTGGCTGTGATCATCCGTGAAAGCCGTTTTCCATTCGGATACTGCCAGCGATGCAGCGTGATGAAGCGGGAACCGTCCGGGTTGAACAGTAAATGGTTAAAGTAATGTTTGATGTCTTTCTGCTGGTTGGGAATCGTGCCGGTTCGGGAGATTTCGTCCAGTGACAGAATCATCGTCGATTTCCCCGTTTCGAGATCGACGCGGAAGATTCCGGAATCCTTCGGAGCCAGATCCTTAAAATTCGGATCCGGAAAACCGGGATACCCATAACCGGGGCGGACATCCTGAATCCGTCGAAAGTCGGGAGTCACCGCGGTCTTGCCGTCAGGGCTCACCGAATAAACGGGCGAGGGAACCGTGCGTCCATTGCCGGTTTTCACATCCAGAATGCGGCTGACATACTGACCGTCTTCACGATCATTCCAGATCACTTTTGAATCGGAACCGGGCAACCATTGCAGCATGCACCCCTGCTGCCAGTTCCAGGCTGAGGATTCTCCCAGCTCAGTCCAGCGATCATTATCCTGCAGATCAACCATGCCCACTTTGATCACGTCGTCCGCCTTGGGAGATCGATGTTCAAATGCGACTTCCATCCCTAACACATATCGGCTGGTGGGATCAAACTGCAACTTGTCATAATAACCAAACCAATGATGCCGCGGCCCTTTGGTGATCACACGCGTGGGCGGGAATTTTGAATCCTCTGCAAAGCTGAGTCCGGCGAAGGCCGTTGTACCAATCCCGCACATGAGCTGCGCTAAAAATTCACGACGACTGGCTTGAAAGTTTTCCATAAATATGAATTCTCTTGTTAAACAATACACCATGGTAAGAAACATCTCATAATGCTTCTGCTGCTTCATTCCAGAGTAAAATAGTCTAATGCGAAAATCAACCAGAAAGGGCGCAGACGCGCTGAATGGATCAATTCCCCAAATCACCCTGACACAATCAGGCAACCACTTATTTCTCCTGTTCTGTGCTGAGTGACTGCTCTGATTCTGAATTTCCCGTTTCGCACTGCCAGATTATTTCAGCGACCGGAATGGAACGGGCAGAGTCCGACTCATCGGCATCACCGGCCCTTCCCCTTGAGAGAGGCTGATTTTGAATCGACTTCAGCCTATAATAGTGAATAACATATCGGTACACTTTTGTAAGATGTGCTCTGGAAAAGGAAGCCGCATTCAGAAATCGAACACCGTTGAGTACTCTCTCAAAATATCTGCCTCTTTATCAATGAAAACCTGTCGCTCCAGGTAACAATGCCAGCAGGTTCTGCCGAGCTTATGAACAAACCCATCATTCACAAATACGCGTCCAAATTACTCGACCCGGCTGTGCCTGCTACCGATGAAGACGTTCAGCCTATCCTTTCAGAAATCGGCTTTACGGAGCAGGAACGCGCGCTTGTACGCTTGCGGGAAATGTGTACCACGGATCGCATTCGTGAAGAACTCACTCTGATCCTGCCCACGCTTTTGCAGGCACTTTCCGATGCAGCCACTCCGGATGGATCATTGATCAATTTTGAACGTTTCATAAACAGTGTCCCCCAACCCGAAATCATGCTGAGTTTCCTCACACAAAATCCGCGCGCCGTGGAGATTCTGGTCAGACTGTTTGTGGGAAGTCAGTTTTTAACGGAAATCCTCTTAAAAAACCCGGACTATCTGGAACGTCTCACTCGTTACAATCGCATTGCCGAGTTCAAAAGCCAGCAGCAGTTTTACTCCGAAGCCATGACGGCAGCGCGTGCGGAAACCGGTTCAACGGCAGAAAAATTTGACGTCTTGCGGCGCCTGCAGCGCTGGGAACTCCTGCGAATCGGTGCCTGTGACACCTTCGGATTAATGGACCTGAAAAATATTACCGTTCAACTTTCCCTGCTCGCTGACGGACTGGTGCAGTCCTGCCTGACGATTCTTTCGGAAGAGATGGAATTGCCGATTGATGATTTTGCCGTGCTGGCTTTTGGGAAACTGGGTGGCGAGGAATTGAACTACAGCTCCGATATTGATCTCGTCTTTATCGCCGGTAAGAACTCGACCCAATACTGGCAACTGGGGCAGCGTCTCATCAAATCATTGATGGAATCCACGTCGGAAGGTTTTCTGTATCGCGTCGACATGCGGCTGCGTCCCTGGGGACGTTCAGGAGCACTGGTCACCACGGTCGATGCCTATGTCGATTATTTTGCCAGACACGGGCGTCTCTGGGAAAAACAGGCAATGTTAAAGGCTCGCGTCATTGCCGGAAATCAGAAACTGGGCATCGAATTCTTTCGCCGGATTGAACCACAGATTTACAGCTGCGCTCCCGAAGAAGTACGGAAAAATGTCCTGGAGATGAAACAGCGTATCGAAACAGAACTGAAAAAGAAGGGCAAAGACTGGGGCGAAGTCAAATCGGGAAAAGGGTCCATTCGCGATGTCGAATTTACCACTCAATACCTGCAAATGTCCAACGGTGCCAAATATTCGGCCGTCCGCAGTATTAATACGCTGGACGGACTCGTCAGACTGGTTGATCACGGATTAATCCAGGCTGATGAATACCGGTACTTAACCAGCGGTTATGTCTTTTTTCGAAAAATTGAACACGCCCTGCAGTTAATGCATTACAACCAGGAACATCATATGCCAACCGATGAACGGGAGCTGGCATACCTGGCACGGCGACTCGATTTCCAGGAAGGACAGCAGCTCGTTCAATACTATGAGCGACATCGTAAAGCGGTGAGAGGCATTTTCAAAAAGTATATCCATGCACCGACTGAAGAGAACTCCGAACATCGTGCGACCGGTCCGGAACAGGAGACAAACCTGATTGGCATGATGGCCGCCTCTTACTCCAAAGTGTTTAACGAAACAGAAATCGAAAAACACAGCCTGATGTCCAAAAAATTGAGCGACACGAATGTCGTCGAACTGGAAACGGAAATATTACCTGAAAGTCAGACCCGACTCACGATGGTCGGCTTTGATCAGACGGGTGATTTATCCTTGATCTGCGGACTGCTGTTCGTGTACGGATTTGATATTCAAAAAGGGCACCTGTTTACCAACCAGAAAGTCAGACCTGCCAGCTCCTCGCAGAGCCGCTCTTCCCGTACGAACGAAAAATTAAAAAACACACGTAAATTTGTGATTGTGCTGGATGTCAAGTCACCTGTTGAGAGTGTGCAATCAACGGTCTGGATCGATTATAAAAATGATTTGTCTGAACTGCTGAAAAAGGTCGAAGCCGGCAAAAGCCGGGAGGCCGTCGGAGAACTGGCAAAACGGGTCGCCGGGGCACTCCGCGATCTGTCTCATGCCAGTCAGGTGCTGTATCCCGTTGAAATCGAACTGGATAACGCAACCGACAGCAGGCATACCATTCTGCAAATCGAATCCGAAGATACGATCGGCTTCCTGTACGAACTGACCAACGCACTTTCCATGAGCGGCATTGATATCGCGAGAATGGTCATCGATTCCGAAGCCACGAAAGTCAGAGATGTGCTCTACGTCACCGATGAAAAAGGGGAAAAAATCAGCTCAGAAGAACAACAGCAGGGTTTGCGCGCTGCCGTCGTGCTGATTAAACATTTCACCCATTTACTCCCGCGCTCACCCAATCCGGAAGCTGCGTTATTGCATTTTCGAGAATTTCTGGAACATCTTTTCAAGCAACCCAACTGGGTGGAAGAAATTTCGTCGCTGGAACGGACCAATGTGCTGAGTGCCTTGGCCAGACTGCTCGGCGTGAGTGATTTTCTCTGGGAAGATTTTTTGCGGCTGCAGCATTCCAATCTTTTTCCCGTCGTCGCCAATGTCGAAGAACTGAAAAACCGAATCCCCTTCGACGAACTGAAAGCGGAACTCTCCCGGGAACTGGAACAAGCCACTTCACTTGAACAACAGCAGGAACGCTTGAACGCCTTCAAAGACCGGGCGATGCTGCGTACGGACATGCGGCATATCCTGGGACACATTTCAGAGTTTGGACAATTCTCAGATGAATTAACGGACGTGGCAGAAGTAGTGGTTCAGGGAGCCTATGAAATCTGCAATGAACAGGTGCTGGAACGTTATGGCCTGCCTCAATTGGAATCTGGCGAACCCTGTCGCCTGACGATCTGTGCTTTGGGAAAATGCGGAGGGCGTGAACTCGGCTTTGCTTCCGATATCGAGTTGATGTTTATCTATGAAGGCACCGGCCAGACAACTGGGCCTGAAGTCATGACCAATAATGAATACTACCTGAAACTGGTCGAACGATTTTCCAAGATGATCAGGGCCCGCAGCGAGGGAATTTTTCAAATCGATCTGCGGCTGCGTCCTTATGGACAGGCTGGCAGTCTGGCCGTCTCTGCGGAAGCATTTCAGAGTTATTTCTCACACGAAGGAGCAGCCTGGCCTTATGAACGCCAGGCACTGGTCAAGCTGCGCCCCATTGCGGCGGATGAAGAATTTGGAAATAAGATCGTCCGGATGCGCGATGACATCATTTACTCAGGAAAACCATTCGACGTGGCCGCCATGCTGGCGATGCGTGAAAAACAGATTCAGCAGCTCGTCAAAGGGGGAACCATCAACGCCAAGCTCGGTGACGGAGGTCTGGTCGATTGCGAATATCTGATTCAAGGGCTGCAGATCACGTATGGGCACCGCAATCCCATGTTACGCACGACCAACACACTCGAAGGGATTTACGCATTAAAGGAACTGGGCTTGATCAGCCCCCAAGATTTCCAGAGTCTTCGCAACGCCTATATTTTCCTTAGACGGCTGATTGATGCGTTGCGAATGGTCAGAGGCAATGCCAAAGACTTAGCGGTGCCCGCGCAAGATCTGGAAGAATTTGAATTCCTCGCCCGTCGACTGGGCTATGGTTCCGATACGGAAAAACTGCAGGAAGAAATCACATCAACGATCGACTGCGTTCGCGACTTCAGCCGCCTGTTAGAGCCCATTAAAGCGATGACCATCCGCACGAACGGTTAAATGATTCCGATCGTCGGACAATCGCTGTTTCCGACCGCTCAGACCCGCCCCTGCAGAATCCTGCCGATCCAGGACTCATTCCCATCCTCATTTTGATGTCACTTTTATCGAAGTGATTACAGAATCGGGTGAAGCTTGCGAGGCACTAAAGTTCCTAATCTCCATTACGATAACAACTTACAGCATCTTCCCTTTAATTGGCACAATCGGTGCTTTTTAACAGTTCCAGAGCGGTTGAGAAATTCAGACCATTGGGTAATTTCTTTTAAGGAACAGAAAGATGAAAAAGTTATTGATCGTTTGTGTTGCTGTGGCAGGACTGGCCTTGGTGGGAAACACATCCACAGCCGAAGCAGGTGTCAAATTCAACGTGAATTTCGGTACTGGTTATGGCGGGTATGGCGGGTTCCAGGGATACCGACAATACAACCAGACCCCTTACTACTATGGAAGACGGCATGCATACTGGCACGACACCAGCCATTATGATTACCATCCCCCGGAATTTCGCCGACATGGAAATCATTACCACTATCAGCCGGGACATTACGATTTTCATCAGACAGGCCATTTCGATCGAGGCCATCGCCATTGATCCCAACTTGTCTGTTCTTCGAAAGTGATCTCAACGACAAGAGCAGGTCGGAACTCCAGACCTGTTCTTGTCTGCCTTCGATGGAAATCGGTTTATTTTGAAGAACCATCCCACCAGGCATCAGTTAATTTCCGTAACTGATCTGCCCGCTCGGGAAATTCGGCAATCTGGTTTTTCCTTTCGAAAGGATCTAACGCAAGATCATACAGCTCGGCTTTTTCGCCTTCGAGGCGGGGACCGGGAATGATCAACTTCCAGTTGCCTTCGATACACCAGCGGTATTTCAAGCTGGAGGCAGGATCGTCGATATCGATCATATCATGCTCGTAAATGTCACCGAAGAGTGCCTTCCGCTCAATTTTGACGCCGTCTTCCATGAGCTTCAGTAAATTAATCCCCTGCATGGCTTTGGTCGGTTTGAGTCCAACCGCATTTAACAGTGTTGGTACGATGTCAATGCTGCTGACCAGCGTGTCATATTCAGCCGGTTTAATTTTGCCCGGCCAGCGAAACATGATGGGAGTGCGAATTCCCCCGTCGTACGGGCTTCGCTTTGATTTCGGAGCATAACGAAATTTGAGTTTTGTTTGCTTTCGCTCCTGCTCTGTTTCAGGAACATACTGAATCCAGCCGTTATCGGTCACATAAACCACAATGGTGTTTTGGGAGAGACCTTTTTGGTCCAGGTAATCCAGAAGCTGGCCGCAGGTTTCATCGAACCATTCACACATCGCGTAATAATAGGACAATTCAACAGGCAACTCGTCACTCAGGTATTTATCGAGCAGTCGCTGGGGGGGATTATGAGGCGTATGAGGCAAAAAAGGAGCATACCACAGGAAAAAAGGATCCGGGCCGCACTCATCCAGAAACTGAAAAACGGGGGCCATTCCTTCACGACCGACTTTCAGCCCCAGATCCCCGTGCCTGCCTCCCCGCTTCGGATCGCCGTGAGTCATTGCAGCTGTAAAACCTGCCAGAGCAGGACTCCCTTCCCACCATTTTCCGGATTGAAAGCTTTGATAGCCCAGTTTGCCCAGCATCGCCGGCAAGCAGTCTACGTTCTGGACATGCTTCAACAGCTGTTGGCGATCCATTCCCCTGGGGGGATCATTGCCGGTAATTTTATGCTGGTAAGGATAAAGACCGGTAATCATCGTCATCAAACTGGGACGGCACAAACTGGTAGGCACATAGCCTCTTTTAAAAACAGCACTTTCTGCCGCCAGCTTGTCTAACTGGGGAGTCTGAATGACATCATGCCCCATAAACCGATAATCGTTCCATGCCTGATCATCCGAGATCAGCATCACAATATTAGGACGATTGGTTTTCGCTTCCACCTTCAGGGTACTGAGAGAGTTTAAAACACACAGCAGCATTATCAGAAACGTGATCAACTTACTGGATACTCTCACAATGGACTCCTCTGCGCTGAAGCTCACTCAATTGTGTCAGGGGCATCTTCATAAAAAATTATTTTGAAAAATAACTTTAAAACACCCAACGCTCCACATTATAATAGCGTATTGATCACCGGAAGAAATACACACACGCATAATAACACGTTCAAACCATCCTACCAGCGGCTTCACTAAGATCAACATCCAAAGCAACTTACAAACAAATTAGTATTTAAACACCTGGATCGTCCTGCACAAACACTCCCCATCTGGTTTGCAGATACGACGAGGATGAAGTTCCATTAGATTGAGACGATTTCTCATATTTGTCATTCTTGATTCGAATCACTCGAATGCGTTGACAGTGGGGAAACTGATAATTCTAATGTACCTAACTGAGAGGAAACTTTCAGGATTTACAGCAATTAAGATTTTGTTTCCGGGGCAACCACTTCAAGAGACTTCAGGTTGGCTCTAACCTGAGTTTCAGAAGCTTAGACGTCACTAATTTTTAGGAAGAATATGAGGAATTTTATGCGGAAAATCATGAACTTTAAAATGGCTTTACTCTTAGGTTTGGCCGTCGCCGGTTTTGCGATGATCAGTGCATCAAACAAAGCGGAAGCACGACCTAACTTCAAAAATATCTGGGCAGAAACTTACCCGGATTCCAAGATGCTGATCGCTAAAAAGTGTGGCGTATGCCATCCTGGAAAAACCAAAAAAGAGAAAAATGACTACGCGGAAGCAGTCTTCAAAGGTCTGGGAAAACGGAAGCAGACTGATAAAGACGTGATCGTTAAAGCGCTGAAAGATGCCGAAGCTATGCCTAGTTCTGTGGAAGGCAAAACTTACGGAGATTTCATTAAAGCAGATCAGCAACCCCCGACTAAAGCCGCTGAGTAGTTCTGAGACTTCGACACTGATTTAAGGTGTTGCGTCATCAAGTCGAAAATTTAAAGCAGGGCACTGATCTCATCAGTGCCCTGCTTTTTTATTAAATCTTTCGCGTGCTCGTTCAAATGAAAGTCGATCACCAGGGGTAAATGATCTGATGCTTCCCTGGAAAGCTTTGATCGCGCGATTTTTGCATTCCTGATACCGATCTCTCCCCGTATAAATGCTTTATCCAGAGTACCAACAGGAAGATAAGCAGGAAACGAACGGTATTTTGAGGGAGGATGCGTGACTTCCTCAAATTCATGCTGGGAAAACTTTCCTTTTGCCAGCGTATTTCTCCAGTCATTTGTATCGCCGACGATCAAAGAAGGATGGCCATTGCCTTCCTGAAACAGGCGATGCGTCAGCAAATGCTCAATCTGCCAGTGTCGTTCTTTCTCGGCAAGCCCCAGATGGAAATTGACTAACTGGAAGGGCCCTTCCGGAGAATCGATGACCACAAGCTGCGCACCCCGTGCTTTGCGCCATGCACTGGTCAACGAGATCTGATGCTGTGAAAGAAACGGCCAACGTGAAAGGATTAAATTTCCATAACCGCCGGTCTTCAATTTTACATTCAGCTGGAACAGGGATTCCTGCATATTAAAATATTCGGCAAAAATCTTAGGCTGATTATTGAATCGGGAACGTTTTACGTTTCGATCCACTTCATGCAGGCAGACAATGTCCGGATTTTCTGACTCAATGACGCTAATGATGCGTTCCAACCGATAACGCCGATCCCGCCCACCAATGCCTTTGTGTATGTTGTAACTCAATAATCGCATGGTCGATTCGCTTTTATTTTCCTGCAAACAAAGGCGGAGTAACCTTGATCACACCCAGATCATTCTTACCCGATGTAATCTTGAGCTTTACGCGTCCGCGCGCCCAGTCTTCTCTGGCAGCCAGATATCCTGCTTTTTCGTGCCAGATCTGAAACTCCCAGTCTCCCACAGGCAAATTCCTGATGGAGAATGAGCCGGTATCGTCTGAAGTCGAAAAGTAAGGATGATTGAGGGCCACCAGCCAGCCTTCCTGCCAGGGGTGGATGCTGCAGCTCAGTCGCAGGGGGAGTTTTTCGCCATATTCAAATCGATGCGACATCTCTTCCCCGGGTGGCAGTAACTGATTGAGGCTCGTATTGCGATACGCCTTCACCTGAAATCCATGAGCGCATAAGTCCTCATTAACGGCCAGCAGCTTCTGTTTATTCACCCACAGACCCGCTACGTGTGGTTGGAAAATACAACCTTTGTTTTGAATTGTGACTGAGGGAGCTACTTCCTGATAACCGGGATGGATCTGGGAATCTTTCAGTTTTGATTCGCGCAGATAGAAAAAAATGTTCTTGATCCCGCCGTTTTTACCAATGACCAGGGACTGATCAACAACCTGATCACTGAACTGACCACAAATTTCCTGATCGCGGCTGATGTCAAGTTTGACAGATTCAGAGGGTTTGCCTGTATAAACAAACTGCCCGGTCAGTGTGCCCCATTCTGCAGCCGCAAGCGGGTGCGCCAGCAACATGGCCAGACACAATACGAACAGGTTTTGTATTAAACGAAGTTCCAATCGCTTCAAAGAACATTCTCCCTGTTGACTTCAAATATCTCAGTTTTATGAACGCAAAACGTCTTTGCAAAGGCTGCCCGTGTCCATTTTACCCACTCACTGCTGCAGATGAAACTCCTCTTGAGGAAAGAAAAGGGGGAAGTCGCACTCCACAAATGAAAAACCCTCTGCAAATAAGTCATATTTGCAGAGGGTCAGATTAAATTCACTTAAAACCATTCACCGGGAAAAGAGCACAGACTCTTACAGCAGGGGTCCTTCCCAGTTGGTAAACGCTTCATCCATCGATTCCAGCTGAGAATCAAATTCGTCAACCAGATCCAGTTCATCTGCTGCATGAGCAAGTACCAGCTGTCGATCGTCGGCATCCGAGTCTGACAGGACCTCTTCGAATTCACCCGATGAATACAGGTCTTCAAAGATCGTTTCATCAAACTCAGTTCCGTCTTCCGAGACCTGACCCAATACAGACGGCTGGATCACATCGAAGGTAGCCACCTGTTGAATATTAACCAGAGTATCATCTTCGTCAGAAGTCTTAATCGCGACAGGTGCCACAAAATCAACGGTTGACTGGTCTACAAATACCTGAGCTGCTTCAGAACTTTGCATTACCACTGGTTCCGCAACGGAAGCCGGAGAGGAATTCGTTCCAAAAATGGGGCTGCTTGTTCCACTGCCGCCGGTGCCGCCTTGAGCATTTTCGTAAGCTTCGAGCAACATTTGAATGTCGATGGCAGAAGGTGTTTTACGCACTCCCGGATCAAGCGTGTCGTTCATCAGGTCATCAGGATATGCTGAATCATCAATGTGATAACCTGCTGCATCCAGAGCGACGGTAAAGTTTGATCCGACAAAGACCAGATCCCCGCTACCGTTAGATTCGACCAGACTTCCAAATCCGGAATAGTAACGGGTAAACCCGAGTACGTGTCCGATTTCGTGCAGCAGCACGGTATACAGGTCATAGCTGCCGCTTGAAGGAAGATCCGTCACATCGACGTGCCAGCCTAAACCGTTTGCGTCATTGTCAATCACCACGCGACCACCAACGGGGATACCGTCAACACTGTATTCCGTTGCTTGACCGGAACCAAGCTGGGCAGATCCGAAATCGCGAACGATGACTTGTACGTCCAGAGGCTCTTCCAGGTCGAGCGCTGTTTCCCAGGTATTCACGGCAGCTTTGATCACTTGATCAATGCTGTCGTCGCCACTGACGACATTCAGCGTCGTTCCAATCCATGTCTGTCCGAAGTTCGTTGGGAAATTGACTGCAGTGCTTCCACCCTTTTTCTTATTGTAATTCGCAGCCATCAGAGACAGGTCTTTAAAGTCGACTCGACCGTTCTTGTTAAAGTCCATTACCGCTGTCATCTGTGATGCGGAGCTGAAGACTTCCTGATTATAAGCTGCTGCTAAAAACGTGAGATCACGGAAATCGATCACATCATCATCATTGACATCGTAAATGACAGGATACAGATCGGTTTGAGGCAGTGCTCCCACATTGGCAACCACTTCTCCCACGCCGGAAATGCCAATCTCTGTATCCAAGACATCCAGGCCAAGCTCAAGCGGAGCGAATGTTAAATTCGTCGGATCGACTTCCACCTGATCACCCGCCAGCGACTCAAACCTGATCCGGGCTAACAGAGCATAACCCGTTTCACCCACATTCGCTTGATTTGTGCTGGCACCCAGATTTCGAACCATACCTGCAGCGTCATCAAAGATGACCGTTCGGTTGAACGCGAAATTAGCACCAAACTCAACGGCTGTCGCAGTAAAGTAGTCCGTATTATAAGCAATGTTGGTTAAGACGTCTGAAATACCGTACCCGGTGGCTGTATCGACCCAGACTTCAACCCAGAACGACTGCCATTCGTCAATCCATTCTTCGTTGGCTGGTAAAGCATAAGTATGCCCGTCACTGGAAACAGTTGTTCGATCTTTGACCACGGAAATCTGGATGTTCGTCTGATCTTCCACGATCGCCACATCGCCTTGCGATGCCAGCAATGGTGGCGGCGGAGGAGATACCAGTTCCACAGCACCGATATCAACGATCATGGCTCCTGCAGCATCAACTCTTGGATTCCCAATCTGATCCTTGTCTCCCACGGATACGGCACCATTCTTGCCGGCATCCAGTGCCGGACTTCCATACAACAATGTATGCGTACGGGTCGGACCACCATTATCCAGCAGGATACCCAGTTTCGGATCGATCGGAGCGGCAAATGAACCGATAATGTTTCCATTTTCACCATCCGTCAAACCAGTCGCCGCACTGATATTGCCAATCAGGTTATTGAAGCTGGTAGCCGTATCATAGGCCCCACCCACATCGTCATTCCCCAAGGTGCCGGTATTTCCCGCCACGATGGTATTCACCAAAGTGACAAACGCACTGGAGTTTGAGTCAGAGTTATTGGAAATCCCCCCGCCTGACTGGTCAGCGATATTCATAGTCAGAGTGTTGTTCAGCATATTCAACACACCATCATTAAAGATGGCTCCACCACGCGATGCCGAATGGTTCGCCGAGTAGGTCGAGTTCGAAGAGGAGACGGTGCCTTCGCTATAAATCGCACCCCCGCGGCTGCCCGAATCATTATTATTGAATAAGGACTGCGAAACATTGAAGGTCGAACCAGTGCCCACATAAACGGCCCCCGCTCGTCCATCAGATGTATTTTCCGCAAAGATCGTACGGGAAACAGTGGCAACACCCTGATACTGATAAAGTGCTCCCCCCTGGAAACCGGCATGGTTATTCAGGAACTGAGAATCGGAAATGTCGAGCTGTCCTGCATTGAGAATCGCCCCCCCCAGAAAGTCGGCATTATTATTTTCAAAAACCACCTGATTCAGTGCGAGTGAACCATCTCGATCCTCAGAGAGAATCGCCCCGCCATCATCGGCGTCGCCGTTTCTCAGCTTCAGATTGCCCAGGGACACATTGGCATTATTGGCGGTATCCACGATATGGAAGATTCGATCCATACCACCGGCATCAATAATCGTTGAACCAGCGCCTTGACCAATGATTGTGACATCACCGCGAATATCAAAGTCACCGGTGGCATTATTATTTTCTCCTGCACCAGGCATTGTGATCCGATAGATATTTTCAACCCCTGTCAGGAGATTCGGCAGGATAATATAATCAAGCCCGGGGCTCGCGTTCGCCGCATTGATGGCTTCTCGCAACGACAGAACGCCATCAGCGGGATTGACAACATCGTCAAGTGTGGTGACCACCATTCCGTTATCGACAATCGTTCCGACTCCCTGACCATCGGCGATATTGGCATTCATTTCGTTGGAAAGTTCTACGAAGAATGTTTCAAGGCCCTCAACGATAGAATCGTTAAGCACCCGCACTGTGAAATTCTGTTGTGTTATTCCGGGGAAAGTAATTCCATCGAACGTAAGAGTCGTAGAATTCGCGACATAATCTCCATCGACTACCGTCGCGGTTCCATTCACCGTAGTAATATCGACTGTCACAACAGCGCTGATTGGCTGCGACAATGAAACCGTGAATGTAAAATCAGAATAAGTCGGATCATCAAAGTTTTCCGTCAAGGTTACATCACTGACCGACAACAGGGCTTTATCATCGTTCTTGATTTCCCCTTCTCCGATCGGATCAGAAATGGTCACCGCCGCACTGCCGGCAACATTCAGATTGGACAATTCCACGTTGAAGATCTCATCATCTTCAATCGCAGAATCACCATTCACGATAACCGTCACTGTTTGAGTGAGCGGTTCTCCCGGATTGAAGGTCACCGTCTGATTCAATGCGACAAAGTCGTCAGCAGCAGCAAAGCCGGCACCGACGCCCGCCAGAAGTGTTGCCACATCCAATGTCACGACATCCATCACCGGGTGAGAGAGCGTGACCGTAAAGTTGAAATTGGTATCAACGCCCTGAGGCCCCTCGTTAGCTGATAAATCGTTAATAGAAACAACGGTCTCATCATTCAGAATTGTGACCACAGACTGACTGTTGGCAATTGCTGCCCCGGTTGAATCAAACAGGTTCAGATAGAATGTTTCATGATCCTCAGGAATGTCATCGCCGATCACGATCACCTGAATGATCTGTGTGGTTTCACCTGGTGCGAAGGTGATGGTGCCTGTCGTGAAATTATAGTCAATGCCGGCTTCAGCAGTGCCGTTTGAAGTTTCATAATTGACAGTCACAGCGTCAACATTTGGATTAGAAAGCGTGACAACCACTTCGAATACCGTAGAATTCCCTGAATCGGTCTCAAGCTGACTGTAGGCGTTTACAATACTGATACTGGGCGTGACAATTTCAAAAGCCCCGATATCACTGGTTGTATCAGTCGGCCGTGTTGCCCCACGCTGGTCGATCACCACTCCATCCGTATTATCGCCCGCGTCAATTGCCAGACTTCCGACCAGCAATGCGTGAGTGAATGTCGGTCCGCCATTATCCTGGAGCGGACTTAAGACAGGATCAATGCGTTGCCCGTTTGATCCGACAATATCATTGTTAAAGCCGTCAATAAATCCGGTCGAAACACCTCGCGTACCAATCAGGTTATGTCCTTCTGAAGTGAAGACACCTGTCACATCAGCACCGCTCAGCAAGGCATTATTACCGGCGACGATCGTATTTCTGACACTCACACTGGCTGATGCGGCAACAGAATAAATCCCGCCGCCTGTTCCTTCAGTGAAGTTATCATAAATCGTGGTGTTATTAATGGTCAGTTCGCCCGTGTTATGAATCGCCCCCCCTTCTTTACCAGCTTCGTTACCGGAGAAGGTGACATTCGAAAGCGAAATCGGGTCTTGATTCAGCAGACCGCCACCACGGGTTCCTGCAAAGTTATTGGAAATGGTACTGTTGGAAATCGTAACCGTGCCTGATCCGGCTTCGACTGAAACAAGAGAACTTTGTTCCAGAATATTCATCGTGTCAGTGTGCAACATGAAGCCCATGACTGCACTGCTGGTCGACGCAGGAACCTGGACGGGATATGCATCTGCCACAGACAGGTTGACCACGTATCCCAGGTCGGCGAGGCTTCCGATCGTCACCACGCTGATCGGCTGCGTTGCTCCGCTGAGAAGCGGGGTCATCAGTTCATTTGTCAAATCAGATTCACGCCAGTGTGAACCAAATGAGCCGTCATTTTGAGTGCCTTGATTCGCGACTGGTACACTAGCAACACTCAATCCCAGTAAGGCATTGTACTGTGCGGTTGCTTCCGTTCCGATGAAACGGGGATCTGTTGTATTTAGACCAGTTACCAGCCCCAACAAAGGCCAGATCGTACCGATACCAAGAACATGACCCATTTCATGAAGAATGACACTGTAAAGGCTGCCATCCGCTTCCATCTGCGCCAGGTCATAACTGTCAAACTCCATAAAGCCAGTCGCTGGAATAAAACTACCAGGCCGCAGAGCGAGAGGGGCTGCCTGACCGAGAATATTAAATCCGGTTAAAGGATCACCGGCACCGTCGATAAACGGAGCAGTCGCTTCAATCTGCAGGTCATCAATGAAACCCACTCCCGACACAAAGACATCCGGAACATCGGCGATGATAATTTCACTCCAGCGTGCCGCCGCCAGTTCGAAGATCGCCTGCTGGGTGGCAGACAGGCTGCTGTCTGTAAAGACAACATCGATCTTAAATGCAGGTTCTGGATCGGGATCGGGAGGCAATGGAATATCAAACCCGTCTCCGCCTTCGCCATTTCCTGTCGCTGCTTCGGAAGAGTTATAAACCGCACCACCGGCAACTGTTGCTGTATTGGCATCGAGAGTGGTATCGACGATTTCCAGAGTTCCCGTCATCGTGTTATAGATACCACCACCATTTTCAGCATTATTGCTGGAAATCGTGCTCAAGTTGACTGTGACGGTTCCACCATTGTTATTGAAGATCGCTCCCCCATCGGTAATCGCGATATTCTGTGTGAAGAGACTGCTGGTAATGGTGACCACGCCGTTGTTAAACAAGGCACCGCCACGATTTGCAAGACTGTTTCTAATTTCGACATCTTCCAGTGCCAGATTACCGTAGTTGAGAATCGCTCCCCCATCTTCAATACGGGTCACATTTCCATTGATCAGAGTCACTCCCCGAATCGAAACATTGACCCCGGTGAAGATATGGAAAATACGATCCAGGAAGTCTGCATCAATAATCGTTTTGCCTGATCCGGCACCGATGATTGTTAAGTCGTCGGTAATGTCCAGGTCACCTAACAGGGCTCCGTTTTCACCGAGACCGAACAGAGACAGCGTATAAACGCCGGTTCCCAGTAGAATGGTGTCAGCACCGAGATGGGCATTGGCTTCGATAATCGCTGCACGCAATGTACTTTGACCGTTAGCATCAACACTCACGCCGTCGCCGGGATTGGCATCAACGGAATCACCAAATCCGGTCACGATATAACCGGATTCAAAAGCTCCGATGTCAACAACCAAAGATCCGTTTCCGTCGCCGTCGAATAAACGGGCAAATCCGCGCTGATCGTCGGTCGGAGCATAGAAGTTATTCCCCGCGTCGCGTGCCAGACTTCCGCCTAAAAGTTCATGGGTAAAGGTAGCACCACCATTGTCCTGCAGTGCACCCAGACCGGGACTGACCGGGGTTCCAATTGATCCTACCAGATCTCCCTTCACTCCATTCGTGAATCCAACAGAAACACCCTCATCACCGACCAGGTTATTTCCGCGAGTGAAAAAGTCTCCCGTGACATCAGGACCAGGTGAAACACTGGAATTGCCGGCGATAATTGAGTTCGCGACACTTATGAAACCGTCCGTCGCGTTCAGCACCCCACCGCCGACAGTCGCGTTATTATTGAAGATGGTCGCATTGGTAATTTCCACGCTCCCCTCTTCATTATTATAAACACCACCACCGCTGGAAGCTTCGTTTCCTGAAATAGTCGTGTTCACAATATCCGCGATTGCCACCGAGCTATTGTAAACACCACCACCAAAATGTGTCGCAGTATTGTTCGAGACAGTACTGCTGTATAAATTCAATTGGGCGTTGTCTGCGTTGAAAATACCGGCCCCGTCATTCGCAGACGTATTACCGTCGATCGTTGTTCGCTGCAGGTTGAGTGTCGCATCGTCCGTATTAAAGATACCTCCACCATTTGTGCCGGCGGTGTTATTTAAGACATTCGAAAGATCAAGATTGATGACCCCCAGTTCCCGGTTATAGATCCCCGCACCAGATGCTGCCTGATTATTGATCAGTGAAGTCGAAACCAGAGAAACAGTTCCTTCTTCCTGATCGTTGAAGAGACCACCACCATAGCGAGACGCTTGACTGTCTCTGATAGTTGTCCCGGTCAGTAACAGGCTGATCCCGTAGTTTGCAATCGCACCACCATCACGGTCTGCTGAGTTATCATCGAAGAAACCGTTGGTTATCGTCACCTGTCCGGCGGAAGCATTGTAAAGACCACCACCATCCGTATCCGCCATATTAGTTAAGATCGAAACATTACTAAGCTGAACAACACCTTCGTCGTTATAAATTCCGCCACCACTCAGTAAGGCATGATTCCCAGACAGCGTCGTCCGGTTTACCGTCAGAACTGCTGCTTCTTCATTGAAAATACCTGCTCCCAGTTGTGCCGTATTCTGATTCACTTTGCTGTCGTTGACTGTCAGGCTGGTCAGGTCGTTATTATAGATACCACCACCGTTCTCAACTGCGGTGTTACCGGAAATCGTACTTCTGGTAAGATTGATTGTGGCCTGAATATCATTGAAGAAACCACCACCGTCACCAGAGGCGTCATTCCCGGTGACCGCAGAATCGATGAGTGTTACCAGCGACTGATCATTGTTGAAAATACCACCGCCGTCTGTAGCGGTATTATTTGAAACGGTACTCTTCGTCAGATTCAATATCCCCTGTTGCCCGAGGCGGCCGTTGAGAATACCACCACCGTCAATGTCAGCGGCATTCCCGTCAACCACGGTATTCACCAGAGACAATCTACCGACATTGCGGATACCGCCACCGCTTCCACCGATCGCAGTACCGCCGGTGACCGTAACCCCTTCCAGAATCAATTCCGTACCGACCAGCACATCAAACACACGATCGTTCAGACCACTGACAGCGTCGATGTCTGAAGCATCAATTGCGGCACTGATAATGGTCTGACCGCTGCCAGCACCTAAAATTGTCAGACTCCCGGTGAGGTCGGTAATATCCAAATCGCCGGTCGATGCATTTTCTAAGTTGGAATCCATTTCATTCAGAATATTCAGATAGTATGTTCCTGCAGGAAGAATGATCACAGAATCACCGTCTAACGCGTTGGCTTCCATAATGGCAGCTCGCAAGGTGAGATTACCATCAATATCCGCGGCGACTCCATCTCCAGGGTTGACATCGACTGTATCCAGAAAACTGTTCACAAAGAACGCACCAAATTCAACGGCTCCAATATCAACGACGCCTCCCAGAACGCGTGCACTTCCCCGCTGTTCCAATTCGGCTAAACCGATGGCATTGACTCCCGCATCGATGGCAGCACTTCCCAGAACTAAAGCGTGAGTCAGAGTAGGGCCACCGTTGTCAGCTAAATTCGAATTGAGAACCGTTGCGGGATCGATCACATTCAGGATATCGGAACTGCCAAATCCCGTGGCCGAACCAATCAAACCGGTCAGGTTACCTCCCAGACTGGTGAAGACCCCGTCCAGTTCAGCATTTGTGGAAGCCGTATTTCCAAGGATCAGATCATTTTGCAGAGTGGATGTTCCGCTCGTGGAAATCGCTCCCCCACTGGTGCCTGCCGTATTGAGCGTAAACGTGTTGTTCGTGGCAGTCAGTGTGGCTGTATTTCGGATCGCACCACCACTGCGGGTTGAAGTATTACCAGAGAATGTGGAATTGGTTAACGTGACATTTCCCGCACCCGCGTTGAATAAGGCACCACCATCTCGAATGGTGCTGTTTTCGTAGAGGGTACTTCGTGAGACTTCCAGAGTTCCGGTATTTCGGATACCACCACCACTTCCGCCGGCAGTGTTCAATGAAATCGTACTGTCGACGATAATCATCAATCCGCTGTTATTGATACCGCCGCCACTGTCTTCTGCGTGGTTATCGGTGACTTCCACGTTAGTCAAAGTGGTCGTACCACTGTTGCGAATACCGGCTCCGTCATCGCTGTCAGTCACTCTACCATTGGTAATGGTCAGGTTTTCCAGATTCAAAGTGACTCCGGCAAAGATCTGGAAAATTCGATCCAGGGCACCAGCATCGATAACGGTACCACTGATCAGATTATTTTCGTCATCATAGACTGCAACTCCCTGCCCGCGAATTGTCAGGTTATCACGAATATCCAGGTCACCCGTTAATGACTGATCCTCATTGATGCCAGCGATGCTCAAAACATAAGTGCCCGTGGCAAGCTCAATGATGTTTGAACCAGCCAGTGCATTTGCTTCCTGAATGGCAGCACGCAGGGTTTGTGATCCCGCCGCACCGTTTCCAACAATGCCATCACCGGCAATCGAATCGACGCCATCAGAAAACACGGGAGCTGCCAGATCCAGATCAATGGTCGAACTGGTAACCCAGGTTTCAGAAGCATTGTCTAAAACCAGATCACCGAAAATATTACGAATATTGGCTCCGGCAGCGATCAGAGAAAATTTGTATGTGCCTAACGCTTGCGTGACAGAGCTCAAATCAATTGTGTACTCTGTTCCGCTGACAGGGGTCACAACCAGTCCTGCCAGTGAAACATTCTGACCATTCAGAGTCAGTTTGAAATGGGAAATATCAGCTGCACCAACCACGGCCTGATCAAAAGTGACCGTAACGATACCGGCATTGGTCAGCAGCACATCGGGCAGATTTTGAATCGTCGCCACAGGGCCGGAACCGCCGGTTCGCCAGCTGTCAGTCGCCGGAGACGCAAACGCATTCAAGGCAGCATCCCGAATTGTTCCATCTGCCAGCAGCGTTAATGTGTACTCACCATCCAGGGCCGTCACATCCGTGAGATTGATCTGATAGGTGGATGCATTCACCATCGTCACAACCAACGGATCTCCGATCAGATCTTCCAGCGTGATAGTATGTGAGCCTGTGCCATCAACGCGAACCAACTCAAAATCAGTGATATCAACGCCAGTCACTGCTTCAGAGAAATTGATCGTCACAACACCCACAACTTCCCCGGACATCCGGGGATCGGGTGTAATGTCCTGAATTCCTGCGGTCGGTGCGACCACTTCCAGTCCTTTTTGCCAGGTTTCGGAAGTGGAACCGGCAACTTCGTTTCCGGAGGCATCTTCAACGGCTGAATTTTCGGCATGATAAGTTATGGTATAGATACCGTTCGAATCGGCCAGCGTATCTAAATTGATTTCGTATTGTGAAGGTGTAATCTGTGTGATCACCGCAGCCGTTGTGGAAAGATTGATGACATTACCATGTCCATCATCCAGTGTGAAATCAGACAGTGCCGGTGGGACTACTACATTCTCTGAGAAATTCAAGGTAATTCTGAATGAAGGAATATTACCTGGCGCGACAGGATCGGCCACATTCACAAACTGTGCAATGGGAGCCAGTGTATCATTGACCCACAGATCGGTGGCATTCGCAGCTAATGCATTTCCAGCCAGGTCGGTAATCGAAGAACCGGCAGCATTCAAGGTCAAAGTATATGTACCAGACAAACTGGTCAATTTGCTGATGTCGAGAATAAACTGGCTGCCGGTCACCTGGGTCAAAGTGGCAGGTGTGGTGGACAGTTTAATCGGCGTGCCCCCATTAAAGGAAATGGTAAAGTCGCTGAGATCAACGCCCTTCACATCTTCCGAAAAGTTGACAACCACTTCACCGGCAGCATCACTGCGTGGATCGGGAGAAACGTCAACAATATCAGCCGTTGGGACAGTGGTATCAACAGTGAATCGCTCGACATCACCGAACATCAGGAAGTTAATGGCAGACGAAGTGGGAGAAAGATACTTGGCATCCGTGATTGTACCGTTATTGATTAAGTGTAACTCGAACTCGCCACCATCAGCATAATCATCCAGGATCCCGTCAATATTCAATCTGAAGGTACGAGCATCAATGCGAGTCAATACTGCCTGACTTAAGTCAGGAATATTCACATTGTCCCGGAACAATTGAAAATCGCCGAGATCAATATCGACAACATCTTCGGTAAACGAAATGATAAAATCGCCGACACTGGTATTATTGGTCGGATCAGCTGCAGCAACTGATATATCAGCCGTCAGGAAGGTACTGACAACCGGCACCAGGAACGTGTCGATATCCGGATTCCAGAAATCCCAGGCAAAATCAATTTCTCCGGCCGAGTTTCCTAGAACGAAAGTCGTGAAAAAATTTGATGTGTAATTATCAAATGAGTTATTGGAATAAGTTTGATTGATACGAAATGTGCTTACTCCAACTCCGTCATAAACGAACGAATTGGTATTTTCATTCGTGGACCAGAATCCAGTAGTACTATAACCGGCCAGATCATAACCTTCAGTACTCAGCAGAGTAAAGGTATTGGCGCTGTAATCGATATCGGCAATCGTAAACAGACCGTAGATCGGACTGGCATCATAAAAATCTGATGCTCTCAACGAACGCGTGATCTCAATCGCATAACCGTTACCCAGCAAACTGACATCGTCAGCTTGAATGAGTATCCGACCCGACACCGGATCAATACTGGCACCAATCACATTGCCTGTATCAGGGGGACCATTGGGGGAAGGTTCGGTCGTGGGATTATAACCAGCACGTGACGCGATTCGTTGTGCATTGCGGCGGCGGGTTTCAGAGGAAAACGGCCCATCGGGAACAGGCGCGGTATAATTATTAAGGCGTGATTTGAATACAGGTTCAGCTGTGTCGTAATAGGCCCCGAAATTGGTCACATCCAGACCATTACCGGTATTTTCTTCAAAAAACAGATTTAATCTTGCCAGCGGATCGCGCTGATAAGAACCTAAAACGCGAAACGCCGGATTGGCCGTAGGCGAGGTCCAGATATCCGTCGTAATGTTGGGAGGTAAGGTTGAGACAAAAGATTCAACATAAACATCTTCCCCGTAGTTTCCTTCAAAGACGTTTCCGGTCACCATCACATTAGATCGACCATTTGAACTATCACTGGAATCTTCACGCCCGACTCCTGCCGCTGATGTCGGACTTTGAGTGGAATAGGCTCCACCACCCCACATTGAATTCATGGTACCAATACGCAGAACCAAACCAGTAGTGGTGAAGTTGCTGTTGACACCATTGTCTTCGATGTAGTTGGTATTGATTTGCAGCACCATATCGGCATCGGAATTAGTGACACTACCAGTGGCATCCAAAGTCGCTGTACTGGCTGCATCCTGATCCTGCCCTATGGAAGCAGTCGTGACGACATAAAAGCCTTCCAGAGCATTAGAGACTATTCGATTCGCACCGGCCTCGGTTCCATCACCAAAGATAAAGTCTGAATTGGCCTGACCTTCTGTCTGCAGATCCACACCGCGACCACCATTATTATCAATGAAGTTCCCAATGGCAGTCACACTGGTCGTAGGCTGCTGAGGTCCAAATTCTGTAAAGTTGTTACCAGCTTCACTGGGGTTGACTCGATTGGCAGCCAAGACTTCGAGACCATCGAGTGTGTTCTCGGTGATGATATTTCCCCGAATAAAGGATACCTGGAAGGTCGAATTGATTTCGATCCCCTTACCGGTATTAGAGGCGATCAGGTTATTGTCGATTGAAGACGTTAACCCACCCCCTGTCAATTCAATCCCCCCCGTTGAGTTGGACAGAATCTGGTTATTTGCAATTCTCACCCGACCATCAATGCGATCTACCGTAGCTGCAATCTGGATTCCGTCACGTCCATTTCCAGAAATCAGGTTGCCCCGATCTGCACCAGTGACAGGATCAACACCGTTTAGACCAATAAACAACATCTCGTGATTGCCGATACGGCCAGAGATGTCGATACCATGCTGACTGTTATTGCTGATGGTATTCTGCATCCAGGTTCCGGCGACATCGCGTTTATCAGTACCAGCATAATTTGATGAATAACTTGTCGATTCGATCCCGTTCATCGAGTTCGTATTGATTTCGTTATTGATGATGTCTGCAAAAATTAAAGCATCCGCTTCGGCATGCAGCTTGATCCCATCGCGCTGATTACTGGACAGCACATTATCTTTGATCTCAAAATCGGTAGTCGTCAGCGAACCATTCTGTGCCAGAATATCGATCCCGTCACTGTTGCTGACGATCGTATTACCATAAATTTTGACGGCACGTTCTTCACCTACAATCGGGTCAACGACAGCACGACCCACGCGGGCATCATCTTCCCGATGGAAGTGAACTCCGTCCCCCGTATTATTCATAATGACGTTATTGGAAATCTGGGTATAGTCGATAATCGTAGATTCTTCGATATGGATCCCGATACCATTGCCGGAGTTTCCCAGCCCGGCAGTACTGTCAGCATCAGTACCGATATAGTTGCCATCAATGATCAGGTCACGTAACTGGTTGAACGCTTCAAAATGGACATCAGTTCCATACAGGTCAATATAAATGGCATCCCCGGTATAAGGAGTAGCCGCATTTGAATCATTGCGTGAATTCGTAATCGTATTCCCGGTGATGCTCACATCACCGGTTGCCGTATCTTCCATGTTGACAGCGATGGCTGCGCCACGGTTATTATCCAGCGTATTCCCGTCCACTGACAGACTGAAATCAACACTGACCAGGGTTGTCGGATCAGCGGCGTTCAGATTAATGCCCTGGGTATCATTGGAACTGATCGTATTGCCTGTAATATCTCCATAGAACGAGGTATACATCTCCAGATCAATTTCAATCCCGGCACCGGAGTTACCAGTAATCGTGTTGCCGCTGATACCTCTGGGGTAACCGCCAACGGTGGTCGTTTTCACACTCAGAGAGGCGCCGGTCAGATTGACAGCAGTCACAACAATCTGTGGTGGATTGACATTAGTCAGATCTCCCACAAATTCTATTTCAAAACCGGTTGCAACATCACCCCGGACGAATACATTTCCATTGAGTACCGGAATCGTATTTAATTGAGCGATAATGTCAGCCGCATCATCATCAAAATTGATGACCCCTGTGGTCTCAACACCTTTGAATGACAGCTTGAAATCACCGGCAGTCGGAGTGCCATTCACCACCACTTCCTGAACTTCGTTGAGGCTGGTTCCCTCTGAGATGGTTGTTACTGTCGGGACTGACGCAATCAGATTAGAAAAATCGATCGATAAAGCAGTTCCAGCAGGATTATTCAGATAATCAGCGGGTCTCAGACTGTTTGAGCCAACGAACTCAATCAGGAACAGAAAGGAGGCACCGAAACTGGATTTTGTAACCAACACGTTACCCACACCGATATTTGACAATGCTTCCAGAGCTTCCTGGATATCAGCAGATGTGGCATTGTAGGCAAGGGGGATGGTCGTTTCAGAATCCAGAGTGAGGGTAAAATTGCCTCCGCCCGGCTGTGCGGGGAAATAAATCGCCTGAACTTCGTTCTGACCAGATCCCTCTACAGGTGTCAGCGTAGTAATATTGACAGCAGGAGGCCAGGAAGCCTGAAGAAGTGCTTGATTTACCAGCCCCAGAGTACCGGTAAACTCGATCACAAAACCATTAGTAAAATTACCGGATACAACAAAGTCTGAACCAGAAGTACCAAAGGCAGCTTCGAGTGCAGCATCAAGATTGGTAATCATCTCTGCATTCGTGTTACCGATTGGAATCAACCCTGTGGATGTGCCCCCCCGAGTCAAGAAAAATTGCTGGCCGACGGGAAAATTGACGTAATCAAATTCCAGTAGTTGCTGCTCGTTAAGAGTCGTCGTTCCAGCCCGTTGCTCAGTAATGGTGATATCGAAATTCAAGCCGTTGGAATTCGGGATAATCCGATCAATATTAATATATGCCAGTGGATTTTCGTGGGTATCAACAACGGAAACTTGAAATCCAGAACCCGTGTCTATGACTTCAACGAACACAAAACCGGACATTGATGGATACAGATTCTCTGCCAGACCATTTAAAGCCGCTTGCACTGCAGCAGCATCACTATCCCAGTCAAGTGTTGTCGACTGCCCCAGAAAGAATAGGGTATATGTACCAAAGGCTGGTACATTGTCAAACATCAGAACCTGGACTTCACTTTCCTGCAGATTAAAAGAATCAACCCACAGAATTTGAAAGGGAGTATCAAACGTTAAGGTAGAATTCACCACTTCCAGTGGGTTGATATTCTGACTGGCCAGACCGTTCACAAACTCAATTTCATACCCATCGGTGAAATTTCCGTTGACGAGAATATCGTCGACCTGAAGATCCGATCCCATGGCAACCAGAGCCGCCTTCACCTGAGCAGCCGTGGCTGTAAACAGAATATCTCCAGAAGTGTAAACAACTCCCCGATTATCCGTATAACGAAGCTGAAAAGCCCCACCATTGGCTGATCCCGCAAAGCTGACTACCTGGACCTCATTACGTGGGGCGGCGAAGTCAATTCTATCAGTGGGACCACCGGGAACTCCTGGATGAGCGGGCACACCTGGTGACGCACCGGTGGGAACAGGGTTTGTCGTTGAAGGTGTGAAGAAGACACCGTGTCCGGTATTATTCGAAATAATGTTGTTAGAGAGATCACCGCTCAAATCGCCATCGGTCTGATCAAACACGATACCATGACCGTTATTTGCGGTGATCGAGTTTCCGGAAATCGAAACGAACTGGTCTACATTGTTTAAATCAATACGAACACCATCGCCGGTCGTATTGCCGGTAATGATATTGGTGTGAATGAACAGCTCCGTCAGCAAGGCAGCGCCGCCAGCCGCCGTATCGTCTACGTTGATCGACACGCCTTGAATGCGGTTGTTGTTGGTCAACCGCAACTCTTCAGCAACCGAGTCCACAATGCTGACGCTCACTCCATCGTTTCCGGATGTGCCGGAGATGCTGTTGTCGGCCATTGTAGTATGACGCAGTTTTGAGCCATTGGTCACATCAATCGAAACGCCATCAATGCTGGAACGGCGGAGAGAGGTCTCATCGATGATTGACGCATTTAACGCCACAGTCAAGCCAGCGCCTGCCTGGCCTGACAGAGTGGAATCGATGACGTTAAATTCATTGAGTGTCACATTGGTCAGATCCACATTAAAGGCATTTCCCACGCCACCTGAAATGGTCGAACTGTCGATGGCAATCGTGTCGACCAATAAATTCGAAAGCTGGATATCAATGCCAGTTCCGGTGGTAGATGCAATGGAAACATTATCGAACAGAATCTGGAAGGGGTCGGTGAATGTCAGATTATCAAGATCGATGGAAACGCCGGATCCCGATGTGGCACCAATCGTCAGGTCTTCGAAAATGATCGTGTCGTAGTTGGAGACACCATCCGCGTCCGGGTCCAGCACAGAGTTATTGAGCGTGATTCCCAGACCTGCGGTCAGTTGATTGATAATCAACGATGTCAGAAGAGTTCGATCTTCTAATTGCTCAATCGCGATTCTGCGTTGAACTTTCTGGCGTGCTGAAGAAGGAACGCTTCTAAGCTGAAGCCGACGACGAGGATTTAAAGTAGCCTTGCGGCTTTTTTCGAAAGCAACTCGCATCGACTCAACCCAAGATGTCAGTAACATCTGCTGTCTCCCATAAACTCTAATTTTGCCTTGGCATTTTACTGTAAAATGAATGAGATTTCATATCCCGCTTCCCTTTTTTACAACAAACTTAAATGCCAATCTGTTTTATTGTTAGTTGTTAAATTCTGATTCAATCCAGCTCGTTCTGAAATGAAGCGGAGCCCAAACAGTACATTTGAACACAACTCCATTTTCACACTTTCTGCCTATTAACAGAAATCCAGTCTTTGATGCTAAAAACTACTCTGAACCGAAGTCAAAGAAATTTGCACAAATTAGGTAAAATTTAACCACTAGATTCCACTTGTAACAATCATGCCAGCCCCTCGAAAAGCGGAAACTCGCCTGGTACTTGAAATGGTGATTTACACTTTTCCTTCTTAGAGACAACTTGAGACAACTCAAATTACTCACAAGACAGACGAACGGGCGAACCAAAACTAACGATGAATCATTTCTTCGTCTCAGCATTTCTCAAATTTTTCTAGATCCATAACCCTTTGCTTTATCTACGCTTAAGAAATCAGACTTACAAAACAATAGGCGATATAGGCTGGGATTTCCGGAATTCCTATGTATACATTCGAATCTTTTAAGGCGAAAATTCATACTGTTTTTGCAAGATGTACCGTTTTTAATGGTCTTCTTAGCAATAACGAGCCGATCAATTATGACAGTGGGTTGGCTACATAGCCTCACCTGCTGCTGTACCTACGAACAAGAATGCTCTGGATTCACAAAGCGTGTTATGTCGGAGAGGTTAGTTTTTAATTCGCATCTTTCAGTCAATGGAATTCAAACGGTTCTAATTGGACTGAAATGGAGAGATTAAGCTATGAGAACGAACGGATTCGTTGGCTTGATAATTGCGGGAATCTGCTGCCTTTCAATGCAGCCAGTTTATTCTCAGACAGATTTCGCTGTCGAGCCATCTAATGAATCTGAAGGGGTCTTCAGAATTTCAAATGCCACAAATGAGTATGAACCAGCCATCGATGCTGTCTCATTTGCACCCTCCTCACCGCGGACATCCGATTTATCTCCCATTGCAATGCCGGAAGATTACAATTCGGGAGAGTATTACGGTCCGATGGAAGAATATACCCAGGGTGACTGGATCGAAGACCCTTACCTTGAAGATTCGACTTACGAACGCCTGGGAATTGTTGCCGGTGCAGCAGCTGTTTTCTTAAAACCCGGTTTCGATACCGATACCGCGTTTTTTACAGAAGACCAGTCCGGGATGACCACTACCACGACCTCAAATGATTTCCCTTACAATTATCAGTCTGCTCCCCGGATCAACCTGGGACTGATTGACAATGAAGGACTCAGTGCACAGGTTCGCTGGTTCCAGTTTGAGGACAATTCCAGCAGCGCCGCAACCGCCGCGAATAATTTTATCTTCTTCAATGCTCTGCCGACCAAAACGGCCATCGGTGGCATCTCCGCCGGTGGTATGGCGGGAGACACGATGGCAGTCTCAAGTAATATAAAACTCTATACCATTGATGTGGATCTCAGCCAGGAACTGAACTTTGAACGCTGGCAGACAACCTTCGGGGGTGGTTATCGCCATGCTTCGGTAAGCCAGTCATACCATGCTGAAGGAACCGCCAGTGGTGCTGATGTCTCTTCCGATGTAGGACATCGCTTCGATGGAAACGGTATTGTCGTCTTTGGTGAAGCAAGACGACCTCTGGGACTGTTTGACAGACGGTCCAAAGGTACCTCGAGCCTGTCCTTGATTTCCAGTCTTAAATATTCCGCTTTATGGGGCACATCCAAATACTCGGCAGAAGACAGAACGACTGGCCCGCTCATCGCTTCCGCCCAAACGGACTCCAAAAAATCATTGAGTATTGCAGAAGTTCAAATCGGTATGCAGGCGGATTTTGTACTGCAGACCGGTGCTCTGGTCTGGGTCCGTGCGGCCTGGGACGGAATGTGGTGGAATGGGGCCGGCTCGGCTGCCAGTGAATCGGGAGACTTGAGCCTGCTCGGTGGTTCCATCAGTCTGGGCATGGATTGGTAAGCCTATCACAAACACGCATTATTAAATCAAACAGCCCTGTCAGTGAATTCTGACAGGGCTGTTTTTATGATTGAAAGCGAAACCTTTATTTTTGAGGAGGCGCTTCCAGCGTTTTGATAAACTCCAGCAAGTCTGCCATCTGCTGATGGTTCACTTCTTTCTCCAGGCCGTTCGGCATCAAAGAGACACCGTTGGAAAGCAGCGTATCAATATTATTTCGCAGAATGATATCTTCTTTTCCTTCTGCCCGGCGAATTGTGTAACTCGTTGCAGTTTCAGCGGCAATAATGCCCGTATACAGCTTACCCTGCTCCGTCACGATCGTATAAGCATTATAGTTGGACTGCGCTTCCCGACTGGGGTCCAGAATGGCAATCAGCAAGTCGCTGTTGGATTTATTCTTGGTTGTCGCCAGATCAGGCCCGACGTTATGCCCCTGATCCCCGACTTTATGGCAGCCGGCACAGTTCTTCATATAGATCTGTTTCCCGCGTGTGACATCCCCCTTCAATTCCAGTGCTGCCTCATAGGCAACCACGATTTTCGCACGGTCGCTGTTTACTTCTCCTCCCAACACTGTTCGGGCGCGGCTGCGAATTTCCTTATTCGGATGATTCGTCAGCAGATCCTTTTTATCACGGGAGATTTCATTCAGTTTCACCTGCTTGTCTTTGATCGCATTCAACAAACTGTCAATCCGCTGTGACGAACCCAGGAGTGCATCAACCACTTCTGTACGGACAGCCGGACTGAACCCGGACCAGTTTTTCAAGAGCGCTTTACTCACATCCGTGTGCCCCATCCGGGATAACGCCTCGACGGCCGCCAGCTGTATTTTGGGTGAAGAACGCGGATTCAAGATTTCTGCCAGCAGGTCTCCGGCAACACTATAATCGAGAAACCCCAGTAAGCGAATTGCGGCAATACGTTCCGCCAGTGGTTTGTCTTCATTTTCGACCGTTTGAATGGCATCAGCTATGGTTTTGTCGAATCGCTGTTTGATGACGGAATCAAGTTTTTCGTCATTCAGCAATGTCGCCAGAGAGGCCCCGCGACGTCCCAGACCTTCTCCAAGCGCCCCCAGAACCAGTTGTTTCTGCAGCAGAGAGATCGATTCATCGCTGATATAGGCCAGCACTGCCAGTGCATCATCCGTTTCCTTTTTGGCACCAGCGATGCGTAACAATTCAATCACCAGAGAACGCGTACCGCCGGAAATTGTTTCGGGAGATTCACGCAGAAAGTTGACCGCTAAAGGCCCGGCAATGTTTGCGGACGAAGTCAGAACCGCTACCTGCATGTCGCCATCATAGTTGGGGGAACCGACCAGTTTCGTCAAACCGGTTATCGCGGCCTGCTCGTCAAATTCACCCAGTGAAAACGCCAATTGCAGTTGCACGCGGTATTCCGGATCTGATGTCAATTTCAGCACCGCCTGAGACAGTTCCGGATTTGACTGCGAAAACTTCTCAGAAAGACGAACCGCATGCTCCCGGATACCCGGCTCCTGATCTTTTAAAGCAGTCAGCAGCAGTTCTGCGTTCAACGCGTCCAATCCATCCAGTGTCCATAAGGCATGCAGGCGTCCCAGCGGCTGTTTCGAAGATTGAAGCAACTTCACCAGATAAGGAATTGCTGCCTTGTCCTGACGTTCCCAGATCAAACGCTGGGCCGTTTCCCGGTTCCAGCTGTTCGGGGATTCCAACTGTAATACCAGTTGCTCAACGGGCATGTCTCCTAATTTCGTGACCTTAAACCTGGTCCCTTCCGGATGAACCAGGCGATAAATACGCCCTCGGTCATGACCACTTTCCAGATCAAGATGACGTTTAATATCTTCCGGAATGGAAAACGGATGTTCGATTGTTTCACGATACATATCCAGGACCCAGAGTGTACCATCAGGGGCGTTCACAAAGTTTACGGGCCGAAACCAGTTGTCATTCGAAGTAATAAATTCCGTATTCTCATCGGCACGAGTGGCTACGTATGTGGCCCCCTTGGCGCCCATTGTTTTACGATGAATCAGATTTCCGCCGACATCGCCGATAAAAGCGTTTCCCTGATACTCTGCAGGATAAGCGGCTCCTCGATAAATGGTGACGCCTGTCGCCGAGGTAAAGAAACCGGTCGCCACCAGTTCCGTAGGTGAAAGACGCTTCCGCATCTCAGGGTCTGCAGCGCGGCGTGCGGTACGAACCTCTCGATAGGGTTCTGGGGGACTGCGCCGAAATACCGGAGCAGCGGCCCCTCTTTTGGCGGCGGTCCGCAAAACACTGGGTACTGCCAGATAGGCATTTCGCTTTAAATAATGACTGGGATAAACCACATGCTGAATGTGGTTGCTGTTATTACAGACAAAGCGATTTCCCCAGTCATCCATAGAATGTCCAAACTGTGAGCCTCCAGAAACGGGTTCTAATTCTCGGGTCCGGGGATTAAACTTCAGATCACGACGCCCTGAGGGAACGACTTCTTTGCCATCCTTTAATATCGAGCCTCCATTCGTCCCCCCGGCAAAATAGATATGGTTATCCAGGCTCCATTTCAAATTGTTAGCCAGACCTTGCACATTATTGGTCGGCAGTCCTGTGAAAACAGTTTCCCGAATATCGGCTTTGTGATCTCCGTTTGTATCTTTAAAGTAATAAATCAGAGGAGGGGCAATCACATACACGCCGCCATCATAACAGCAAACGGAGGTCGGCCAGGTAATCGTATCTGCAAAGACAAAGCTTTGGTCCATCTTCCCGTCATTGTTCGTATCTTTCAATAAACGAATGACGCCCGCGTTCTTTCGCACAGGACCGGGAATATAATCCGGACGCTGTTCCGGGAGATAAGGATAACCCCGCATTTCGGCAACATACATCTGCCCGTTTTCATCAAAACAGGCATCAACGGGATCCATTACATCAGGCTCGGCTGCTACTACTTCCAGTTGAAAATCATGCTCCAGTTGAAAGCCCTTCAATGTCTCCTGAGGAGGTGTCGCAGGAATTCGTTTCAGCCGCTTTGCCAGGTCGCCTTCGTCGGCAAGGGGTTTTTGGGCAGTCGCTGCGGAAAAATAGCTGCCACCCAGTAATATCAGGCCTGACAAACAACCTACGGTCAGGCAAATCAATTTTCTCTTAGAAACCGAAATCATGTTATTCGACTTTCTCTGTCAAGATGCGCAATCAGAACGTGTGAGGAATCCAAAGGCAGGAAGAAGTGCGAGAATGCTGTGAAATCGAGTCAACGTGATCAATCGATTGCAAAGTACATCGCTCAGGCTTCTGGGGGTATATTCCATAATAAAGAACGTTAACGAATATGCTCTAACATACCCGGATCGCAAGGAAAATCAAGCCTGTTTCAACCCCAAAAAGGAACCTCATCACTCGTGTCAGAGATGACTACGTGTTTCTAGTCACCTTTAACTGCATAAAAAAGGCTTGGGAGTAGAAATTATTCCCATTCGATCGTACTCGGTGGCTTTGAGCTGATGTCATAGACCACACGGTTGATGCCCCGCACAGTATTCGTAATGCGGGTCGACATTCTTTCCAGAACCTCATGAGGTAGAGGCGACCAGTTGGCCGTCATAAAGTCGTCTGTTTCGACGGCACGAATGGCAGCCACATCCTCATAAGTACGGCCATCGCCCATCACGCCGACAGAACGAATCGGCAGCAGAACGGCAAATGCCTGTTTGGTTTTTCGGTACAGCTTAGCCTTGTGTAATTCGTCAATCACAATCAGATCCGCCTCACGCAGCACGTTCAAACGTTCTTCAGTGACTTCTCCGAGACAACGAACTGCCAGACCGGGGCCGGGGAATGGATGCCGGTAAATCAGCTCGTCCGGTAATCCGAGTTCGTGGCCCATTTGACGCGCTTCATCTTTAAACAGCTCACGCAACGGCTCAATGAGTTCGAACCCGAGCTTTTCAGGTAAGCCTCCTACATTATGATGCGATTTAATTGTCGCTGCCGGACCATCGGTATTGGCACCGGATTCAATCACATCGGGATAGAGAGTTCCCTGTGCGAGAAAATGTGCATTCTCAATCGATTCGGCTTCTTTCTGAAAAACTTCAATGAACAACCGACCGATAATTTTCCGCTTTTCCTGCGGATCAGTGACCCCTGCCAGTTCCGATAAAAACAGCTGGCGTGCATTCACGACATGCAGATCGGTTTTAAAATGATCTCCAAAACGGCAGGCCACTTCGTCGGCCTCCCCTTTTCGGAGCAATCCATTATCCACAAAGATACACGATAGCTGAGAACCGATCGCCCGATAAAGCAAGGCGGCAACGACTGAAGAATCGACGCCCCCCGATAAACCGCAAATCACACGCTTATCACCAACCCGTTCACGGATCGTCGCGATTTCCTGCTCGATCAAATTGGAAATTTTCCACGTTCCCTCACAGCCACATACTTTTTGAACAAAGTTTGACAGCAGCATTCCACCAAATTCGGTATGAGTGACTTCCGGATGGAACTGCAGACCGTACAGGGGCTTACTATGATGTTTGACAGCCGCAAACTGGCAGGTTTCGGTGGATGCCAGCGACGTAAAATGTTCACTCAGGTTCTGAACCTGATCGCCGTGACTCATCCAGGCGATAAAATTAGACGGAACGCCTGAAAATATGTTGGAATGGTCGCTGACGGTACTGGGGGTTCTGCCAAATTCCCGTGATTCGCTCCCTTTGACGTCACAACCCTGTGAGGCACAAACCAGCTGCATCCCATAACAGATACCCAGAATCGGAATTCCCAGGTTAAAAATTTCAGGATCCGGCTGCGGTGAATTTTCGCCATAAACACTGGCAGGACCACCGGAAAGAATAATGCCTTTCGGGTTCAGTTCTCTGATGCGGTCTACCGACAGATCCGGGCGGGCCAGTTGGCTGAAAACATTCTGCTCGCGGACACGTCTCGTAATCAGCTGTGAAGTTTGAGACCCGAAATCCAGGACCAGAATCAATTCTTCCTGCTTGGTATTAATTAAACTCTGAGAAAGAGTATCCTGCTCAGAGATTGGGGGATCGGTCATTACGTTCTCGAAATCTAGATGCAATCGAAAGGATCATCAATGGCATTTACACCAGGGTCGCTGATAAATCCGGCTCCGATTGAAGTTAGCCCGGTTGAATTAAACGATTCTGCTTGAAAAGCAAGCCGCCATCTTAGCGATTCCATTTTCGAAATCCAATTCAGCCCGACCAATTCAACAAGGAAAGCAGGAATCTATACGAAGACGTCAAAATACAAAAGATACGGCAGATGTATGCCTGCGAACACCAGAATTCGGCGCTCCTGTTTTGAGTTGCAGACACGATTATTTTCTTAAAACAGAGATATATCAACACCTTACAGCAAATTTCACCTGTCAGGATAATTTGAACCATTCCTGCCGATCTATCCGATAATTCCAGTAATACGAAAATTGCGGAATATGAGCACTCGACAGGAATGGGAATGATTAACTCATTCCTGATCCCATACATGCCAGGCGTCAGGGTACAAAATGAATCCCTCGCTCTTTCTTTCAACACATTTCCGGGAACAGAAAACATGCTTCTCAATTGGAATCATTTTTTTTCCAGACATTGTCTGGCTCTTTTTACAGGCACCACGATTCTTATCGCCGGAGCAGATTTAAATGCGCAGGTCATTCCTGGCACCGGAACACGGGTCGAAGGATCATGGGATGATTTTGAAGATGAAACCTGGGAATATATAACGAATCTCCCCAAAAGCAGCACCAACGTTGATAAAGAGACCCGCTATCCCCTGGGGCAATCCTCAAATGGCATCTGGACGGAGAGTGCCAAACGCGGGCAACCAGACATGATCCAGAGGGTGCCTACACCTCCCGGAGGCCTACCCGGCAGTAAGGGCGCTTTGCTGATGAAATCCCTGCATACCGGAGTTCCCGGACAAGGCAGCCGGGGATCCAATCAGGACGATCTGATTATGTCGGGAACGATGGTCTCGGTCAATTATTCGCCCAGTGTCGTCACACGCGTCTACATTCCACCGTTTGAAGAGTGGGAAGACAAAACCGGGACATCATTCGGATTCCGTGCTGCTGTCAAAGCACCGACGACAACGAAAGGTTCAGGCAGACGCTTCTTTTCGCGCGGCCCTACCACAAAAATCGAAACCATCTATCTGGGCATGTTCATTCAGTTTAACAGCAAAACAGACAACCCCGGCGCGGAAGATTCTGCCGTGTTTGTCGTACGGGCTGATACTTCAGGACAGGATTTTATTGGACCGGAAATCAAACAGACCGGCTGGTGGACCCTCGGAATGTCGTTCACTCCCGATGGTCGCACGCATTATTATGCCAGCCCGGGCGTAGACCCTTTGACTCACGCGGACCGCTTTGCATCACACTATCCTTATGGATCGCGGGTTCAGTCTTTCCACACCGCCTTTTTCAATGTCTGCAATCAGGATAATGGTCGTACCTGGTCCACCGAGTGGATCATCGACGATCCGACAATGTACTACATCAGCCAATAGTCCGGGCTGGTAACCGAATTCCAACAAAAAAATAATAAATCAGAAACGGCATACTCTCTCAGGGTATGCCGTTTCTACTTATCCGCATATTATGGTTTTCTGTTCGTGCTTCATCCGATTCCAAACACAAACCTGTTATTTGCTGGACCCCACCATGTTCGAAAATAAAATCAAAACACTACTTTCTCAAGAAGGGGGTGTGGCTCTGGGTATCGGCTTGCCTGATGCCTCGGAAATTCTTGCAAAGCTCTCTGTTGATACGGGCATTGATTTTTTGTGGATCGACCTGGAACACCGTCCCTATGGCGTCAATGAAGTCAAACACATCCCCGTAATCGCCCGCAGACAAGGCTGCATGCCGATGATTCGCGTGCCCGGTCTGGACCCGAGCTACTTCAAAAAAGCGCTGGATATTGGTGCCAATACCATCATGGTTCCGCAGATCAATAACGCAGAAGAAGCGAAACTCGCAGTGCAGTACGCCAAATATCCACCCGAAGGAATACGTGGCGTCTCACCCGACTGGACCATGTTTATGGATATTTCCTTCGATGATTATCTGCCTCATGCCAATAACGAAACAGCAATCGTCGTTCAAATTGAATCACCGGAAGGAATCGAAAATATTGAGAAAATTGCCGCCGTCGAGGGCGTTGATGTCGTCTTTGCCGGCCCAATGGACCTCTCGGCCTCCCTGGGCATCATCGGGCAGATTCAGCACCCGGAACTCCTGAAATTACTGGCTGATTTCCCCAAACGGGTGGCAAAAGCCAATAAACCCGCGGGAATCACTTTTGGGGATATGGACCGCTGCCGCCAGGCCATCGATGAAGGTTATCGTTTCGTCAATATGGGCTCGATTGCGTCTCTGGGAGCCAATGGAACCCGTACAGCCCTGTCAGAACTACGTGAACGGGCGAGAAGTAAATAAATTTTAAGATCTTCCCAAGTCCCTCTGGAACACATAAACGCAACTTGATATAATCGCGCTGTTATCAAGATTCCAGATTACGGTAGGAGCGACGACAGTATGCTGACACTGCTTGGACAAGGCCATTCTCGAGAGTCGTTTTGTGATCAAATAACGCGACGGAACTTTCTCCAGATTGGCAGCCTCGGTCTGTCCGGGCTGACGTTACCCCGGCTGTTACAGGCGGAAGCGACGAACCCGGCCGGTAAAAAGCGTCAGAAATCAGTCATCATGATTTATCTGGTGGGGGGGCCACCTCACCAGGACATGATCGATCTCAAACCGGAAGCTCCCAAGGAAATTGCAGGCCCCTGGCGTCCGATCGCCACCAACGTTCCCGGAATTGAAATCTGTGAAGCCTTCCCGCGCATGGCACAGCTCATGGACAAAATGGTTCTGGTCCGTTCCATCGTCGGCTCTCAGAGTGGACACGATGCGATCCAGTGTTTTAACGGCCATGATCCCAAAAAACCGAAACCGCAGGGAGGCTGGCCGCAATTTGGTTCGACCGTCTCGAAACTCCAGGGACCGTATGTAGAGTCGGCCCCCCCTTTTATCAGTCTGTGTTATCCTTGTACTCACGGCCCGTACAATGAACCGGGCTCCGGTTTTCTCGGTCTCTCGCATTCCCCCTTTCGTCCGATGGGGCCCACTCGCCACGACATGGTTCTGAATGGCGTCTCTCTGGAACGACTTGCTGATCGAAAACAACTGCTGCAAGGAATCGATAATTTCAAACGGGAAGCAGACGCTTCAGGCATGATGACCGGCCTGGATACATTTACCGAACAGGCAATGGGCGTGCTGACTTCTTCAAAACTGGCTGAAGCGCTGGACCTATCCAAAGAAGATCCCGAGACAGTCAAACGCTATGGCACTGGTGATCCGACAAAATTCATCGACGGTAATGGCGCACCGCGCGTCCCACAGAGCATGCTGGCCGCACGCAGACTGATCGAAGCCGGTGCGCGTGTTGTCACTTTGAATTACAGTAAATGGGACTGGCATGGTGGATCCTACAACACCATCTTTAAACGAGAAGAAGAAGACTTCCCCGCCTTTGATCAGTGCGTCAGCGCCCTGCTGGAAGACCTGCATCAACGGGGTCTGGATCAGGATTGCACGGTCGCCATCTGGGGCGAATTCGGGCGCACTCCCAAAATCAGTGCCCAGGTCGGCCGTGATCACTGGCCGCGCGTGAACTCGGCCATTCTCTTCGGCGGTGGCATGAAAACCGGTCAGGTCATCGGCGCCACAGATCGACTCGGAGGCGAAGCCGTCGATCGCCCCGTCACATTCCCCGAACTCTTTGCGACCCTTTATCACAATCTGGGAATCGAAACCGAACATACGACCGTGGAAGACTTCAGTGGTCGACCACAATATCTGGTCGAGGGACACGCTAAACCGCTGCCGGAACTGATTTAATTCCTGTCGAGGGAATTTGACACTCTTTTCCCGCAAAGCCGATTAAAACTTGAATCGCTTCAACTGAAAGCGTTAAAATAGTTTATGGCAATATCACGGATATTGTTCCCACCCTATTCAAAATGCGCTCCCCGTTTATACGAGCTGCACAAACCATCTTCGGCTGAATCACGACCTGAACGCTGAATAAGAAGTCTCTGAGTATGAAGCATATTCTCCGAATCATATCTGTATTTCTGCTGCTGATCGGCTTCGTCTGTTTCTCAACTGCGGCAGAAGAAGCAAAAACAGATACCGTTCCCCGCTTTTCCCCGGAACAGTTGGAGTTTTTTGAAAAGTCGATTCGCCCGTTACTCGCCGGGCATTGTTACGAGTGCCATAGCGGCCAGTCCAAACGCCTGGAAGGTGGACTGCGGCTGGACTCACGTGCCCTGCTGCTGAAGGGGGGAGATACTGGTCCCTCAGCGGATCTCAACAAATCACATGAGAGTCTGCTGCTGCAAGCCGTGCGATATGAATCGTTCGAAATGCCCCCTGATACACGACTGAAAAAAGAACAGATTGATCTCCTGGCACGCTGGATCGAAATGGGGCTCCCCTGGCCCGAAGAAAAACCACCCGCCAGTGGAGACGCTGCCGATACCTTTGATCTGAAAAAACGACGAGAGGAACACTGGGCCTGGCAACCGATGAAAGAGGTGCCGCCTCCCGCAGTGAAAAAAAAAGACTGGTCAACCTATCCCGTTGATCAGTTCATTCTTTCGAAACTGGAAGAAAAACACCTGCAGCCAACTTTACCTGCGGACAAGCGGACGATCATCCGTCGGCTGTATTTCGACTTGATCGGCGTCCCTCCGACTCCCGCACAAATTCACTCTTACCTGAATGATGCATCTCCGCATGCCACGGAAAAAATCGTCGATCAGCTTCTGGCGTCTCCTCAATTCGGCGAACGCTGGGCACGTCACTGGCTGGATCTGATGCGTTATGCCGAGTCGCGGGGCCATGAATTTGATAACGATGCCCCCAATGCCTACCAGTATCGCGATTATGTGATCCGTGCCTTAAACGCTGACCTGCCTTACGATCAGTTTGTCACGGAACATATTGCCGGCGATCTGCTGCAACAGCCCCGACTCAATCCTGAGACACAGTTCAATGAATCCGTTCTAGCAACCGCGTTCTGGTACCTGGGTGAATGGGTGCACTCCCCCGTTGATATTCGGAAGGATGAAACCGACCGCTTTGACAATGCAATTGACGTCATGAGTAAATCTTTTCTGGGCTTGACCGTTGCCTGTGCCCGCTGCCACGATCATAAGTTCGACGCGATCTCGACTAAGGATTATTATGCCCTGTATGGATACCTGCAAAGCAGCAACTATCATCAGGTACGTTTCGAATCGATGGTGCAGAATCGAAAAATCGCGCAACAGGCAGAACTTCTGCACAAACTGAAACAGACCGTCCTGAAAGCCAAATTGAAAAATACGTTTGCGGCGGGCGTGAATCACTTCGCAGAATATTACCAGACTGCCAACTTGATCGCGCAACAGTTCAACAATGAAAAATCACCTGCCCCTGCCCTGGAACTGAAAATCAGACAACAGGCGACGACTCGAAAACTTAATGCCGCAATTCTGAAAAACTGGGTGCAATTCGCTCAAAATAATCAGGATAACAAGAATCGTTTTATCGCATCGCTGCTCAATGACGCTGATACAACAGTTTCTCTCGCACCGGTGAACTCCCAGACAACCGGCAACACCGATTCCGCAGAGACCACCATCATTGATTACGCAAACTGTCCTCCCGAAGATTTTATCACTGATGGCTTCAGTTTCGGACTGGCTCCTCGTGCGCGTGGAACTTTGGTACTTGATCAAACGAATCAGCAGTCCCCACTCACTGCGCTTGCGGAAGGCGCCGCACGACGCGATTTTCTGTGGGAGGATCTGGTCGAAGTCAAATCACCGGAAATGAATCAGAAAAATCAACTGCGGACTTTTCCCCGATCAGGACGCACATTAAGAACCCCGACCTTCGAAGTTCAGGGAGCGGTTTCCTATCGGATCAAAGGGGGCTGCTGGGTTTACGCCTGTGTCGACTCGCACCGCATGCTGTTCGGCCCTCTGCACGGTTCCACGCTGAAGAAAATTGCAGCCACTCCAAAAAATCAACCGCGCTGGGTAACACACGACTTATCCCGCTACAAGGGACATCGCATCCATCTCGAATTCACCGTTCTGGACAAAGCGCCTCTGGAAGTTTATCTGGTGAAACATGGAACGCCGCAGGCCGAACAACCATTGACATCGATCAGCGTGAAAAATACTCAAACAACAGCCGAGATCCTTCAGAACCAGTCACTCAGGGGACAACAGGTTCTCCAGAATGCCGTGAAGGATTTTTTCCAGGCGGAACACACACCGAGTACGGAAACGGTTGCCATCATTAACTGGATCATTACGCATCCCGACCTGTTTTCAGATCCGCAAAGCAAAGAACGACTTTCACTCACGCAGGAAATCGAAAACTATCGCGCACAATCCGCACAACTGAAGTCGGCGATTCAAACTAAGTCACACACCGCGATGGCCATCATGGATGGCAGTGCCGAGAATGATCACGTCCTGATTCGCGGCAGTCATCAGAACCCCGGCCCTCTGGTGGAGCGGCGTTTTCTGGAGGCGCTGGAAGGGGTTTCTCCTGGTAATATTCCGGGAAGCGGACGACTCGAATTAGCGAACGCCATCAATGATCGATCCAATCCTTTCACCCATCGCGTGATTGTGAACCGTATCTGGGCGCACCTGTTCGGTCGCGGCATTGTTCCCAGCGTCGACAATCTGGGAGTCCTCGGAGAACGCCCCTCGCATCCGGAACTGCTTGACTATCTTGCATTGCAATTCTTAAAGCAGGGACGTTCGATCAAACAGATGATTAAATTGATTGTCCTGACGCAAACCTATCAGCAGGCCAGCCAGACCACGTTGTCTGTGTCGGAAATCGATCCGAACAATATTTATCTCCACAAAATGCCCTTGAAGCGACTGGAAGGCGAAGCCATCCGCGATACGCTGTTGAACATCTCCGGTAGAATTGATTCTAAAATGTACGGCCCCTCTGTGCCGGTTCACCTTACCGGGTTTATGGACGGTCGTGGTAAACCGCCGGTGAATGGTCCGCTGGACGGAGACGGCAGACGTTCCATCTATATCCAGGTCCGCCGCAATTTTCTCTCGCCAATGATGCTGGCTTACGATACGCCAAGCCCGTTCAGCGCAATGGGCCGCCGCAATGTTTCGAATGTTCCGGCACAGGCGCTGATCATGATGAACGACCCGTTTGTCCTGCAACAGGCCCAGCTCTGGGGAAAACGGGTCACTACCAATCCATATCTGCAAACGACCGACGACAGAATTCGCTGGATGTATGAATCGGCGTTAAGCCGTCTGCCCACCTCCGAAGAGTTGACAGCGGCACGTCAATTTATTCAGGAAGGGAATCAGCAGATCCCGCCAGCAGCTGATCCCGCGGTCGTCTGGGCTGAACTGGGGCACGTCATTTTCAACCTGAAAGAGTTTATCTACGTTTTCTGATTTCACGAGAAACCTCAGAAAGTCTGCCACATGCAATGCGGTCAATTCAGACAACAGTTTACGCGGCGCGAGATGCTCACGCAGTGTGCGAACGGCTTCGGTGCTGTCGCGCTGACAGCACTCCTGCAGGACCAGGCGTTTTCGGGAGAAACCACAGGTAAAACCCATTTCCCGCCCCAGGCGAAAAATGTCATTTTTCTGTATATGGACGGCGGACCTTCGCAGGTGGATACGTTCGACCCGAAACCACTGCTGAGCAAATTCAACGGCAAGAGTCCCGGTGATTATTTCAAAATCGAAGCAACACAGTTCGACAATGTCGGAAAAGTGCTCGAGAGCCCGTGGAAATTCAAGCAATACGGCGAAAGCGGTATCCCAGTCAGCGATCTCTTCCCCCACATCGGCGCGTGTGTTGATGACATGGCGGTGATCCGTTCGATGGTCTCTCAATTCCCCGAACATACTTTTGCGAACTATTTTCTACATACGGGCAGCGGCCTGCAGGGGCGTCCGAGCATGGGCGCGTGGGTCAATTACGGCTTAGGCAGTGAATGCCAGAACCTGCCCGGTTTTGTTGTCATCAACGGGGGGCTGATTCCGCCGGGCGGTCTCGACTGTTTTAACAGCGGATTTCTGCCCGCCAGTTTTCAGGGTTCCATTTTCAAACCCGGAGGCAGCGGAATCGCAAACGTTACACGGCAGGAAAAAACCAGCCAGACCCAGCAGCAAAAACTCAAACTCATGCAGCAACTGGATCGATTCAAACAACAGCAGACCGGTATTCATGACGAAATCGAATCCGCCATCTCGAACTATGAACTCGCCTATAAAATGCAGATGGCGATTCCCGATCTGATGTCGTTCACCAGCGAAAGTAAATCCACCCTGGACCTGTATGGGTTCAATGCGGAATACGAGCCCACACGCACGTACGCCGCAGAATGCCTGCTCGCGCGCAGGCTCGTCGAACGGGGAGTCCGCTTTGTCGAACTGACTTGTACCAGCGTCGAAAGTGACCGCTGGGACCAGCACGCGAATTTAAAACGCGATCACGAAAACAATGCCCGCGCCGTCGATCAGCCCATCGCCGGTCTGTTGAAAGATCTCAAACAGCGCGGCCTGCTGGAATCCACGCTGGTCATCTGGGGGGGTGAGTTCGGCAGAACGCCTTTTGCGCAGGGCACCAATGGACGTGACCATAACCCCTTCGGTTTTTCCATGTGGATGGCGGGAGGGGGAATTAAAGGGGGCATGACCTATGGCGCCACGGATGACTGGGGTTATAAAGTGGTAGAAAATCGCGTGGAAATCCATGATTTGCATGCCACGATGCTGCATCTGCTGGGACTGGAACATACGAAATCCACGTTCCGTTTTGGTGGTCGCGACATGCGACTGACCGACGTGCATGGACACGTCATACATGATGTGATCGCGTAAACGAAATCGTTCCTGCTGTTTCCGACGGTCAGAATTTCCTGCGCACGTTCCAGCACGTTTATTGCATCGGAAAATAACGAGGCACTCTGATTACCAGAGTTCGATTTCCAGTTCGAGTTCCACGCCGAATTTTTCCGCGACCGTGTGCTGCGCCAGATTGATCAGATCGTGTACATTTTCCGTTGTCGCATTTTCATCGTTGACGATGAAATTCGCATGCCGGTCACTGATTTCAGCCCCGCCAATTCGCGTCCCTTTCAGCCCGGCCTGCTCGATTAAAGCACCCGCGTGCATGCCACGTGGATTTTTGAAGATGCATCCCGCCGACTGATGCGTCAAAGGCTGATTCGCCTTTTTCATGATCCAGTTCTTTTTCATACGGTTCGTGACTTCTTCCGAGTCATCCTGTTTCAATTCAAACGTGGCTTCGAGAATCGCCAGCTCATTGATGCTGCTTTCCCGATAGCTGAAACTCAATTCGTCCGCCGTCCGTACAAACTTTTCTCCTCGGGCAGTCAGAACAGAAACCGATGTGGCATACTGGCCGATATCACCATTATGACCCCCTGTGTTGCCATGCAGTGCTCCCCCGACCGTGCCCGGAATGCCAACCAGACTTTCCAGGCCAGCCAGTCCCGCCTTCACGGTTTGGGAAACGAGATTCGACAGCAATGCGCCGGCTCCCGCGGTGACAGTGGTCCCTGAAACCTGAATCTTTGAGAATTCTTCGTCATGAATTCTGATGACGGCCCCCTGTACACCGGAATCCTTGATGAGGATATTCGATCCACCACCAAAAACGCGTAAGGGTATTTCATTTTCTGCACAACACAGGATAACAGCCTGCAGCTCGTCCACATTGCGCGGTTCGAGGAAAAACTGTGCAGGCCCCCCTATTTTGAAATAGGAATACTTTGCCAGTGGTTCAGAATGTTTAAGAATCTCTTTGAAGTCTTCGATTGAACTCATGATGGATCCGATTTATTTCGCCCGCTCCCATAGTAATGATGATATCACCAGATTGTGCCTCAGTCTCTAAAGTTGAGAGCATCTGGTCAAGGGAACTGCTGAAACTCACCGAATCATTATGCAGAAGAATCCGTTTTACCAGCTCTTTTGACGTATCAACGGGCTCCGGTCCGAGTTTTTCACGGGCGGCATAAACGGGGGCAATCAGTACCTTGTCTGCCAGTTGGAAACTGCGGGCATAATAATCCATCAATGCCTGAGTCCGGGAAACCTGATGCGGTTCATATAGACACCAGACTTTGCGGTCCGGATATTCCTGCCTCAACATTTTTAACGTAGATTGAATTGCCGTGGGGTGATGAGCATAGTCATCGAGTAATGTAATCCCCTTATAGAAACCCATCCGCTCATAGCGGCGATGAATTCCCGGAAAATCATAGATGCCTTCACGAATTTCTTCCGCATCAATCCCGGCACTATGGCAGAGAATGGCGGCGACCATTGCATTGGAAACATTATGTTTCCCGATTTTCTGCATGGAAATTTCGGAAAAGTAATCGCCTTGATGAAACAGCCGGAAACGCAGTCCAAAAGCGGTTTGCTTAATATCGGTGGCCCACCAGTCTGCACCTCGTTCGAGAGAAAAAGTGGAAACGTTGGCTTTGCAGGCGTCCAGGATTTTCTGCCGACCCATGCAATTTCCCGGCAACAGTAAACTGCCACTCACGGGAATGCGTGAGGCAAACTCTGCATAAGCGGATGACATGTCGTCCTGATTTTTAAAATAATCAAAATGATCGGGCTCGATGTTCGTAATAGCAGCATGATAGGGAAATAAATTCAGAAAACTGCGCTGGTACTCACAACTTTCAGCCACAAACAGCGGACCTTCCCCAGCCCAGCCGCTCAAATTCTGACTGCAGAGTTCAGCGCCAATCATCGCAGAGGGAGCAACACCGGCATTCTGGAGCACATACGCGGTCAACGCTGTTGTGGTACTTTTACCATGCGTACCCGCGATACACACCCCTTTTTTCTGCCGCATCAGACTGCCCAGCATCTGCGCGTAAGAATATTGGGGGATTCCCATTCGCTGTGCAAAGCGGCGTTCCGGATTTGCCAGACCGATGGCAGGGCTGAAAATCAGCACGTTCGTCCCTTCGGGAACAAATCGTTTGTCATGTCCCTGGTGAACCCGATATCCCCCCTCTTTTAACGCTTCCTCAGTGGGGAGCGGAGGACTTAAATCGGAGCCCGTCACGCGACAACCGGCACTCGACAGGTATTCTGCCAGCGCTTTCATACCGGAACCACAAATGCCCACCAGATGCGCAGAGGCAGGCAAACCGGCAGACTCCAACTGGAATTCACTGGTTGAAAGGCTTTGCTGATTAACATTCGCTTTTGACAGGATCATAGTCGCCTTAATGTCTATCTGAAGTTCCCGATGATTGGTCTTGCTAAGGGAAGTGTTCCCCCGACAAGTATTGATTTCGACTGGATCGTTTCGAAATCCCTCGTCTCTAACTATCGGGAATCTACGCGTTCTGAATCCATTGGTTATGACATTTGTTTCGACTGGATAAACATTATCGAATAATAAGATCCTTTTGCATCAGGCCGGTCCCCTGGTGAAAATCGATAAGATAGACAAACCAAGTCATGTTTAACTTGAGCTGGATTTGTTTCTTGCGCTTCCTTTCCTTTTTTCACAGTTCTTATAATTCTTATCCGGCTTCGATACAATGCATTATGCCTCGAAATGGCATCTGTCTGAAGAGCAGTTTAGCGAGGCTTTTTCTATCATTAACGGTGCAGGGAAAGTCTCCCTGAAGGAATCAGAACATGCAGACACCTGAATTTGACGTTCAAACCGCACATCGCTATTTTGCTGCAGACTGCTTCAATAAAACCTGGGAATACCTCAGGCAAGCCGAACGTACCGCGGCAGAGAATCTGGACATGATCTCCACCTGCCAGGCCTCATTCTGGCATTGGAAGCAATTCGAAGGGCATACCCCACTTAATATTTCGATTGCCTATTGGCAGCTCTCCCGGGTTTATGCGGTGACCAGTCAGCCGAGACTCGCACTCAGCTTTGCCACTCTCTGCCTCAAAGTCAGCCAGAAGAACCAGTTAAGTCCCTTTTACATGGCTTATGCTTACGAAGCGCTGGCTCGGGCCTCGGCAGTCGCCGAAAAACAGGAAGAAGCCTCGACATGGCGGGAACATGCAAAAAAAATTGCAGAATCAGAGCTGCAAGGCGATGAAAAACAGCAATTGCTGGAAGATCTGAATACAATATAAGTCTCTGGCTGCCTTTGTCTGTTCTGATAAAGCAAGCAGGTCTGACATTCCTTCACTGTAGTTTAGCTCAACTTTATGGATTATCTGAAACAACTGCTGGAATCCTATTTTAATATCCCCTCTGCGGGCCCCGGCCAGGGAACCGCATGGAATATGCAGTGGAATGCGCCCTGGCCTGCGTGGTTGCCTGACTGGATGGTTCTGCTGCTGGGTGTCGGCATCCTCTCTCTGCTCGTATATGCCTACCTGAAAGATACGATCCATCTCAATCTCCAGAAACGCATGCTGTTACTGGGCATTCGACTGATGTTGTTTCTGATCGTTTTGCTGTTCCTGACAAAATTTACCCTGTCAATTCACAAAACGGGCCTCCCCTTCATCGCTGTCCTGATTGATGACTCGGCCAGTATGGGGCTCGAAGATGATTATTCCCCATCGGGGTCGGCAGAACTCAGTTCCCAAATGAAACAGCAGGAAAAAGGAAAAAACCGACTTGATCTGGTCAAATCGGTTCTGCTTCAGAATGAGGGACAATTTCTGAAGGAACTGCAGGAAAAACACAAATTGAGGCTCTATCATTTTTCGGAAGCCTGTATTCCCCTGGGAGAGCAAGGTCTGCTGGAGAAATCAACGACCGAAACAACCCGGGAATTGCTGAAACAACTTGAACCTCTGGGAAAAGAAACACGCCCCTTCCAGGCGGTGCAAAAAGTTCTGAACGATTTTCGTGGAACGCCTCCCACGGCCATCATCGTCTTCAGCGACGGAATCTCCAGCACGGGTGAGATGGACCTCTTATCACGGGCGGCTCCTCTGGCAAAATCGAAACTGGTCCCCATTTTTACCGTGGGAGTCGGCAGCGAACAACCGGTGAGAGACCTGCAGCTATACGATCTGCTGGTAGATGATGTCGCATTTGTGAATGACCCGATCAATCTTTCGGCCAAAGTAAAAAGTTTTGGCATCAATTCCGGTTCAATTTCTGTTTCTCTGAAGGACGCCAAAACAGGCATCCCCCTGATCACACGCCAGTTTCCCATTAACCCGAAGAAGGAATCCCAGAAGATTGAACTCACTTTTACTCCCACCAAAGCAGGACTGTTTGAATATGTCTTCGAGGTGGAACCCCTCAAGGGAGAGGTGAATCAAACGAATAATCAGCAAATCGGACAAGTCTCCGTACTCGATCAGAAAATTCGTGTGCTGCTGGTGGATTCGGTCCCGCGTTACGAATATCGCTATCTGAAACATCTGCTGGAGCGCGATAAAACGATCGAACTGCGGAGTATCCTACAGGAATCGGATCTGGAATATTCTTCCGAAGATGCAACGGCTCTGGATTATTTCCCTGTCAAAAAAGAAGACCTGTATCAATACGATGTGGTGATTCTGGGCGATGCCGACCCCGCCTATTTCAGCCAGGCGGTTTTTGAAAACCTGGATCAGTTTGTCCGCGAAAAAGGAGGGGGACTGATTCTGATTGCCGGCCCCCGCTTTTCTCCGCAAGCCTATGCCAATACAAAACTGGAAGCATTATTACCGATTGAACTCTCTCAAACGAAACAATCTCCCGACGCCCCCCTGATCGAAGGATTTCAACCGGAATTAACAACGGAAGGGCAATTCAGCACCTCGATTTTTCGATTTGCAGACAGTGCCGAACAAAGCAGGACCATCTGGAATAACCTGCCTGAACTGTATTGGTTTTACACTGCCGACGATATCAAACCCGGTGCTTCGGTGTTTGCCACACATCCTACACAAAAAGGAAAAAACGGTCAGCTGATCCCGATCATCGCCACGCAGCGCGTGGGAGCAGGTAAAGTCCTCTTCAGTGCAACCGACGATCTCTGGAGATGGCGTGATCTGGTGGGTGACCTGTACTACTCACGCTTCTGGGTACAGGCAATTCGCTATCTCAGTCGCTCGAAACTGTTAAATCAGGAACAGTCAGTCGAACTGTCGCTGGATCGCAAAATATATCAGCAGGGAGACACAGTCCAGTTTCGCGTGAAATTTCTGGATGAACGACTGATCCCCACAGACGTTGAAAATGTGACCGTGATGCTGGAGCGACAGGGAGAAGCATCGCGTCCTGTCAAATTATCTCAGTTGGAAAAATCTCCCAGCATCTTTGAAGGAAGTTATTCCAATATTACGGAAGGGGCCTACCATACCTGGGTTTCGCAGCCCATTCTGCAGGGCACTCCCCCTTCAGACGATTTTCGGGTCGAAGTCTCACAACGGGAATTGCTGATTCGCGATATGAACCAGAGCGACATGCAGAAAACGGCCCGGGAAACCAGAGGAAAGTATTTTCATATCTTTGCTGCGGACCAGCTGCCCCAGGCCATTCCCGCAGGGCATCCGGTGCCTCTGGAAAATGAAGAACCCATTCCCCTCTGGAATCGTTGGGAGTTTCTGATTTTCTTCACTTTACTGATATCAGCAGAATGGCTCTTAAGAAAACGCTTCCGCTTAGTATAATAAAACAGTGATTCCCCGGTATTATTTATTATCTCTGAAACCAGAAATATGCCTCACTCCATTCGAACACAATTTGAGCAACTGCATCGCAAGATCCAGGAACTGATCTGGCTCAATGGACTGTGTCGGGGTTTAACCATGCTTCTGGTTCTGGCACTCGTGATCATCGGCCTTGACTGGACTCTGAATATTTCAGATCCCGTGATTCGACTCATGCTGGGCATCGGAGCCGGCGGTTATGTCGCCTGGACGCTCTGGCAAAATCTGGTGATTCCCTTAAAAACACCCCTCACCGATTTTGACCTCGCTCTGAAAATTGAACGCCAGCATCCTGCACTCAAAGACAGTTTTTCCAGCAGTGTCCAGTTTGACAATCCAAAAAACACGCACTTTAACGGCTCCTCACAGCTGCGGCAGGCAGTCATCGAAGACGCTTATCAGCGGGCGTCCCGCATCAATTTTCTGGAATTGATCGACACACAACCTGTCAGAAAAATCATGATCACAGCGGCGCTGCTTTGCCTGGCCGTCGTTTCCATTTCTATTCTTCACCCTCAGCGGGTGATATTGGGAATCCATCGTTTGATTCTCCCTTTTTCCGCACCGGACTGGCCACAACGGGTTGAACTGCGGCTTCTAGATGAGAATCTGGTTCCCATCGAATCGGGTCCCCAGAATCCCTATCAGGTGGTTGCAGGACAGACTTTCCGCTTTTTTGTAGAAAACAGGAAGGGGAATCCACCTGAAGATCTGCAAATTGAATATCAGGTGTCACCAAAACCAGAGTTACCCGGCAAATCATATTCCGAGCCTCTGCGGATCGTCTCCGTTCCCGGCCAGACGTCAGAAAATCGTGATCTGGGAGCAGGCTCGTTAGTCATCAATCATAAATCGTTGAAGCTGAGAGCGGTGGGCGGTGATGATCATTCCATGCCCTGGCTGACGATTGTCTCGGTCCCCCCAACCACTGTCGATCTGCAGGAGGTTACTCTTACTCCTCCCGCTTATTCACAACAGCCGGTCGAAACGCTGCCTAAAGGAATTGGTAATTTCAAAACTCTGCTCGGAACACGTGTGAATATCAAAGCAGGTTCGAATAAACTGTTGAAATCCGCAGAGCTGCGAGTGAAAGACCAGGAACCGGTGACACTCAAACTGGATCCTGATCGAAAACATTTTTCAGCACAATTCATTGTCCAAGAACCGGGCACCTATGCTTACTGGTTCGATCTGGAAAACGAGCAGGGCTTTCGGCCCCCCTCTCCGGAACGGTTTGAAATCACGGGAATCACCGATTCCGTTCCGGAAGTGGTTCTCGAAAACCCGGAAACGGATCTGCAGGTGACTCAGACAGCACAAATCCCATTAATGGTGATGATCCACGATGATTTCAAAATTGCCAGTGCGCTGATTCGTTATCAGAAATCGACAAAAGAAGAGACCCTCTCACGAGCCCTGCGCACGGATCGAGAGAATCAATCATTCCCCCTGCTCTTCAACCCGGAAACTTCGAGCGAACAATTGATTCTCAATCAGAACTGGAACCTTTCCGATCTGACCCTGACAGACGGTGATCGCATTATCTTTCGGGCCGAAGCACGTGACCATTACCAGCCAATCTCACAAACGCCTGCGGAAAACCAGACAGAAGAAACCCGGGTCGGCACCAGCATTTCACGCGTACTGACAATCGTCAGTCCGCAATATAAGGCGAATGAACTGGCGAACCGCCATGCCGTTCTGCTGGAAGAACTGGCACGTGTTTTAAAAGATCAACGGCTGTTGCATACGGAAATTAAAGACGTCCAACACCAGCTCCAGCGCGTGGGAACTGCGCGGTCCGAGGAAATCGATACGATCAAACAGGTAGAAATGGATCAGAAACGTGTTGCGTCTCAGCTTCACAGTCCGCGGACTGGCCTGGAACAGCGTTCGAAGGAACTGGTAAATGAATTTGAGTGGAATCACATCGATGATCCGGCAATGACCCAACGACTCGCGGAACTCAACACCGAACTTTCTGAATTAAATCAGAATGTCTTCCCGCAAATTCAGGAACAGATTACTCAAGCCAGAAAAAAACTGCAGTCGGATGTGGATACAACTCCGGCACATGATAAAACAGCAAACGACACCAGTCGGTCTCAACCAATAGCGAATTCCATAAAACCAGACTCCGATACCACCCGACCGCGCGCTGACAAAAACAAAACGGAGCCGAAACCACCTGCGGACAGAGGGCCACTTGAATCTTTAAACATTGCCGAAAACGGACAGCAACAGGTCATCAACAGATTAGACAGCGTACTGAAATCACTCTCGCAATGGCAGAAAACCAGAGATCTGGTTTCGGAGCTGGATGAACAGATTCAGCAGCAGTCGGAAATACAGAATCAAACGGAAAAGCTGGCAAAGCAGACCATTACCAAATCATTTGGAAATTTGAAGCTGCAGGAACAAGCCGATCTTGAAAAGCTGGCCTCCCGACAGGAACAACAGTCAGAAAATTTTAAAGCATTTCGAAATCTGCTCGACACACTCAATTCGCAGTCGGACGCAGCCACACAGGAACAACAGCTGAACAGGCAGGAGGCTATGGATTTTCTGCGTAAAAGTTCCATTCCCGAAGAGATGCGGCAAACAGCGGAGAAACTGAAACAAAATCAGGTAGGTCAGGCACTGCAGGAACAGCAGAATATTCAGCAAGCCATGCAGACACTGAAAAACCTCTTCGAAAATCAGACCTCAAATTCGACGGATCAATTATTAAAAAGTCTGAAACAGTCGGAGCAGGAATTAAGCCAGCTTAAACAACAGCAGGAAGAAGTATTACAGAAAGTGCAGACCGCAACCAATTCTGCAAATCAGTCTGAACTGAAAGAACAGTTGGAAAAACTGATGAAGCAGGAACAGGACCTGCAGCAGAAACTGAAAGAATTTGAGCAGCAACTCGAACGACTGAGCCTGCAACAGCCCGCCCAGTCAGTTCAGCGCGCCGGGAACCGTCTCTCCAAAATCAATGAGGCGTTAAAACAGGGTAAGCTGCAGGAAGCACAAAAGGAAATTCAGGAATCACTTGATGACCTGGAGCAGGCGCAACGCGAACTGGCCGCCCGCAGAAAAGAAGCAGAAGAATCACTGGCGTTTGAAGAGCTGGCAAAATTGGATTCCGAACTCAAACGCCTGATCGAAAGACAGGATGCCGTCATTCTGGAAACGAATCGGCTGGAACAGGAACGTCTTTCGCGAGGGCGCTGGTCCCGCGGACAGTTGAAGTCACTGAAGCAACTGTTTGAAACGGAACAGGATCTTCAGCGTGAAACCCAATCGCTGGCTCAAAAATTAGCGGCGGCCCCTGTGTTTGTACTGGTGATTGAAAAAGTCATTGATCAGTTCACCATCGCAGTCAACCGGTTGGATCAGCGACTCACCGACCAGGAAACACTGACTGCGGAAGAATCGGCAAAATCACAACTGGCAGTCCTGCTGAACATTTTAAACGATTCAACGTCTCAAGACAAAAAACAACCAGATCCGAACCAGACAAATCAGCCGGATCAGGATGCGCCTCAGACGAGTTCGCCGCAAACGGATCAGGTTTCATTGATCGCGCAGCTGAAATTACTCAAATTATTACAGGAAGATATTTTGCAGAGGACACGCTCCTTTAATAATTCGATCACCCAGAAGAACACTCTGACACCACTACAGAATCAACAACGCAACGAACTGGCAAAAGAACAGGCAAACCTGGCAGAATTATCGATGGAACTGCTGGCACGCCTGAATCCGCCACCTGCTGATGCCCCGGAACCAGTTAACGAGACACAACCATGAGTGATCTTTTCAAAAATCAGACCGTGCTGCTGTTCGTTTCGACGTTTTTTCTTGGAACAGGGCTGAATCTGACGACCAGCGTTTTGTGCGCCGATGCGCAGCCTACGCAAGCACCCGCAGAGAAAAAAATAGAAAACAGGAAAGATACAAAGCGCAATCAGGAACAGAAAAAGAAGGAACTTGATCAGACACTGCCCGTGGAATCGATCATCGACGAAATGAAACGCGCCGGTAAACTGATTGAAAAACAGCAGACCGGCCAGGAGACTCAGAAGATTCAGAGGCAGGTGGTGGATGATCTGGAGGAATTAATCCGACAGTTTGAATCAGCGCCTCCATCGCCAATGAAACAGCCGGATCCAAATCAACAACAAAGCGGCGAGAAAAAATCGCAACAGCAGCAGGAAGGCATGGGACAAAAGCGCGCCCCCCAGCTCTCACAAGGCCCTGCGCGCGAATCTTCTGATCGAAAAGAACCAGGACAAGCGACAGCTGGCAGCCTGCCGGACAGAAACCCTTATATCAAAGATGCCTGGGGGCATCTGCCACCTGCGATGCGGCAGCAACTGTTAAACATCTATACCGAAAAATTTCTTCCGCAGTATGAAGATCAGGTGCGTCGCTATTACGAAGCCCTCGCCGAGAAGAAAAAACGCACTCCCTGACGAAAAAATATCGTTTGGCAAGCAGGTTTTTTCCACGCCGGCAAAGACTGTCTCCGGGAACGGTCAACGGAACCGGCGCGGTCGAACGCTGCATTCCAGTCAAACTCGTCTCAGGGTGAAACCACGTTGAACGAATCGCTTCGTAAAATCGTCGTATCATAGCTGTTCCCGCTATACAGGCGAACGTAATTAAAGCGACGCGAACCTCGTACTGCAAATCCCGGTGTTGTGGCCAGTTCAGGAACACGATACGCAGAACGACTCTGCGGACGTGGATACCGTGCCGCAACTTCCGGCGGCAACTCATGGCTGTAATAGGAACGGCTGAACGCCCAGCTCTCTGCTTCAACACGCTGATTGCCAAAGCTTAAACCTGCAGTCCCTGTTAACATCGCAAGTATCACATACTTTGCGACAAGCTTTCGGTTTTTTGTTGATTGATTCAGTTTCATCAGACTTACCTCTTCAGAAGTGGTTCAACATGTTGCAAAAAATCAACAGTTTGAACCGGCTTTGAAACGAATGTTGCGTCAAAGCAACATTCTCTCTTCAATTCAGGGGATGAAGAGGTAATATGCAGATCGTATGCCAAACAGACACACGCAGATCAGTCGAGTGGGATGCCCGCTTCCTTGTAGAGCTGTGCTTTTTTCTTGTCATCCTGCAGGACCAGAATATGTCCGGTCTCATCATCATAGCCGTACATTTGATAGGGAGGGAGTTGAGCGAACTCAACCCGGTTCTCCTTCATCATTTTCATATATTCGTCGTAGCTGGGAAATTTATCATTCAACGCTTTATGCGTTTGAATGGCCTGCTGCATTCCCAGCGTGCTGGCGCGAGACGCCATCGAGAAATACGCACTGCCTGCCTGCGTAAAAGGATCAACGCCTTTTATTTTGCCATCAACGACTGAAAAATCCGGATTATTCGCTGCTTTTTTCGCATCAATGACGACGGCTGTTGTCTTGTGAATCGCACTTTTCCTGTTGTCATTCTTCTGTTCTGCACCGGCATTTTGCACACGGGCATCGTGCTCCTCTGCAGACTCCGGCGGCATTGCCTGTTTCCCGTGATCGGCTCCTGCCTGCTGTTGATCTCCTTGAGCCGCGTCCTGTTGCTTTGCGATTTCACGAGGGTCCTGGCAACCAGACACTCCCCCCAGCAACAAAATACAAACAAGAGCCAGATCCCATCCACAACACAATTTGTCCACTAATTTTTTCATCGGTCAGGCTCGCAACGAGAGAGAAAGGATTTTGACTAAAACGATTTCATATTGATCAGACTGTACTGTGAGCACTCAGATAGGATAACACAATAAAAAGTCCGATTCATCCAGATTATTCATAAGGTCGAGGTATACAGGATAATGCGTCCAGCATGGTTCAACTACCTTAATCCATGTTTACAAATTAATCTCGTTAAGAAATTGAAATTTTCGAAAATTTGACATTAGATCTCACTGATGGAGGCACAATTCTTAATAGACTACTGAAATAATTTCTTTACAGAAAGTAACCCGTATGGATTGTTTATGACAGCAGAATAGGTAAGGATTTCCGTTCTCCACCAAAGTTAGCACTATTTGATTTAAATGGCAGATCCATGTCATTATATTAAATAGCTGGCAGGCTTTGCTGAATTCACTGAACGGAGCTACCGGACCCTCATGTCAAATTTCACCTCTTCGCCTGACCAAGATGATAGGGGTCTGTTTACATCACTGCTCAACCAGGAACGATTACGAATTTTTGGGTATATCCGTGCCCTGGTTCCCCACAACTCAGATGCGGAAGACGTATATCAACATGTATGTTTGACGCTTTGGAATAAATTTAGTGAATTTGATCAAGAGCGGGATTTTTTCTCCTGGGCATGCGGTATCTCTTTTTTCACCGTTTGCAATTTTCGCAGAAGCGCTCAACGGGATCGGCACTTTTATAATCAAGAACTAATTGAAACCATGTCATTGGAGCGGATGCAGCATTTAAGCAGCCACAACATTCGACTTGAACTCCTGAAAGAATGTTTCCACGCTTTGAGTTCTACTGACCAGGAATTACTTTTACACGCGACACTTGAAAAACAGTCTATCAAGGAATTTGCTGAGAAAGCGGGAAAAACTGTCCAGACACTTTATAATCGCTTGAGCACTCTGAGGCGAGAGCTGGCTCAATGCATTTTGCGCAAGCTGAAGAGTGAGGGACCAGCATCATGACAGTCCAAGACTTACCTCCGAATTTTGATCGCCTGATAAACCGGTTCATTAACAGCGATTTGTCCGAGCTGGAATTTGAAGAATTACAGCAATACCTCATCGCCCATCCACAGGCCAGGCAAACTTACTTTGATCACCTGGATATCGCGATCGGAATTCCGAAAAGTAATGTTGAACGCTTAAAACAACTCGACCAGTTTGTCACCTCTGATATTTATCCTGGACAATCAGCAACCGGCAGTCCCGCTGTAAGACGAAAAAGCAAATTATTCTCTGCCTTCCGATACCTGGCAGTGGCAACTGCTGCTGTCGCCATCATGTATTCCATAGAATGGTACATGACGGGTCACACCTTTCTGCGAAAAGCTTCTGTGACAGCATCGACAGTGGATTTACCCTATGTCGCCACGCTCTCACGGGCCAATGATTGCATCTGGGGCGCTGATAATCCCCCTCTCTTCTCCGGGCAGCGGTTATTATCGAAAGAACTATACCTGGAAAAAGGGATTGCAGAATTTCGTTTTGACAGCGGAGTTCGCCTGGTGCTGGAAGGCCCGACCAGAATCAATATCGATTCCGCTAACTGCGCAACAGTCGACTCGGGATCGGTGGTGCTGCACGGTTATGAATCCGCTCCGGAATTCGAACTCATCACCCCGCAGGCCAGATTCTTTGACATCGGCACCGAGTATGGCACAAAAGTCGAAGAGGATGGTAGTACCGAGCTGCATGTTTTTCAGGGTGAGGTTCGAATCCTGCCCCGGGGTACCACATCAGGGAATCACATCGAGGACCAGATTCTCATCGCAGGTGAAGCACGGCACATTGACAAAAAAGGAAAAGCAGACATTGCCCTGAAACCGGAGAACTTTAAACGGGAAGTACCGGAAAAACCCAAAGACCTGAAACTCGTTCGAGAAGAGTTAATTGCCTACGATAGTTTTCATCCTGCCAAAATCCGTGATCCGGAAGAGACTTCGGATTGGCGACAGGCCGGAACAGGCTGGAAAAACATCTGGCGTCAGGGCATCAACGATGCCAAACCTGCCAAAGGATCCAGCCACCCCCGTAAAACGCTTCAGGCGGAATTGCTCAACCCCCATCAAGCAGGTTGCCTTGAACTGGATCGCGGAAAAAATGCCTGGCGATCACTGCAACAACCGATACGCCTCGATATCGATGCGATTTATTACATCAGTTTTTTCATCGAAAAAAAATCAGGCCCTAAAACTTCTGGCAATCAATATGGAAATTTTTCGCTCCAGACTGTTGATCAGGAAGACAGCAAAAAAAAGATCCTGTTCGGAATCACTTCGGAAAACTATCCGATCTTGCATACCAGTCTTCAGCATGTTCAGAAAGCGCCGCCGCTGCAGGATGACAAACCATATTTCTTTGTTGGTAAAATTGTTGCCAGCAAAAACTCGCCGGACCAGATCTTCCTCCGCGCTTTTTCTGCACACGAAACGATTCCCGACCAGGAACCGTTGGTTTGGACATGCACTTCCGATCCTTATTATGACTCGGCCACTTATGAGTGCATTCGACTCTACGCAGGCAAAAGCAGTACTTATCTCTTTGATGAACTTCGCATCAGCAAATCCTGGGAATCTGCTGTCAACTTTCAGAATCCTGATGACGTGCCCGTAGTGGAATAAATAGTTCACTGACTGAACCGGACCTTTTTTTCCTGGAAGCGTCCGCCATCTTTTCTGCGTTCCTAAGCCAGCATCAGAGCTGCCCCCCCAGGTGATTCACCTCAACAAAAACTCTTTTGTCCAAAATCGATAATTCTTCTTTTATTAAAAGTAAGATCTGCAGCCCGGCAGACAATTAACTTTTAGCAGGACAACTTGGTTACGGTTTTGGTCGTAACTTCCTTTTGATTCATTACACGCTAGTCCCTGAACGGCTGAGGGGTTATGAGGATTGACTCATAGCCCCCGCCTTCATTTAAACGTTCTGTCTGCGCATGATTCAGAGAACCTCTCAGACAAACCCCTGAAACTGCATGCGGATCATCACACGTGCGTGTTCGAGATCCCGGTTCCTGATGGCGGCTGCCAATTCAGTATGCTCCCAGATGATACGTTTTTTCTGTCCGGGTTCTGATCGGTCGATTTCGGAAATTGTCTGAAAATACTGCGCTAAGACCTGTTGCATCCCTGTCACATATTTGGAATTCGTCATTTCCAGAACCAGAGAGTGAAATGCAAGATCGTGCTCGACTCCGGCTTCCCACCGCTGCGCTTCGATCGACTTTTCCATCTGAATTACAATCGCATCCAGCCGATCCATTTGCGCTGCGGTGGCATTTTTCACGGCCAGTTCAATCGCCCCAATCTCGATGACATAACGCAGCATCTTCAATTCCCGCGTGTCAGTTGGTGAAGCAGCTAAATGCGGAATGCTGTCGGAAAGTAACTGAATGAAATCGGGACTTTGCACGACCAGTCCTCTTCGCTGCTTTCCATCCAGAATTCCCAATGCGCGAAGTCGACTGACGGCTTCCCGCACGATCGTTCGGGAAACCTGATACTCTTCAGCCAGCTGCCCTTCCGTCATCAAAATATGGCCTGCCGGCAGTTGTTCGTCAATAATTCGCTGGCGAATTTTATCGGCCAGAATCATCGACATCGTACTTTGTGTTTGTTCAGTCATGGTTCTTTTATTATCATACAATTAATCTCGGATTGTCAATTTTCTAGTGGCTCTATTTTGCACTCCCAATGCTGATACTGCATAATCACCACCATAAACGGAGTATTCCGTATCAGCTATTGAGAACATTTGCTGAACCAATTGTAGTATATTAAATGATTTATCAGTCTATTCATCCGGATAGATTGAGATCATCATCCAGCCTTTCAGATCAAGGATTTTTCGATGAGACCCAGTCGCGTTAAACAGAAACTCAGCCAGAATGAACCTGTACTCATCACGCAACTGCACCTGATGGATCCTTCTATTTTTGAGCTCACCAGCTTAATGGGATTTGATGGAATCTGGATGGATATGGAACACCACACCTACAGTCTGGAGACGGCAACACAACTCATGCGGGCAGCGCGTATCGGGTCTTCGGATATTCTGGCACGCCCTGCGAATGGGGAGTTCATGCAAATCGGCCGCATGCTGGAAGCGGGCGCGCAGGGAATCATGTACCCTCGCTGCAGCAGCGCCGACGAGGCAGCGGAAGTTGTCAAGTGGTCCAAATTTGCCCCCCAGGGCAAACGCGGCTTCGATGGTTCCGGCGCTGATATGCCATTCTGCACGATGCCCATATTGGATTACATTCAGCAGGCAAATGAAAATACATTCATTGTCATTCAACTCGAAGAGCAATCCGCCGTCGATCAGGCAGAAGCGATTGCCGCCGTCCCCGGTGTCGACGCCCTCATGCTGGGCCCCGCTGATTTCTCGATTCTGGAGGGAGTCGCCGGGCAATTCAATCACCCCAAACTGCAGTCGGCCATTCAAACCATCGCGGAAGCGGCACGCAATCAGGGAAAACACTGGGGGATGCCAACGTTCAATACCGAACACGCGCAGGAAATAATGAATCAGGGCGCACGCATGCTGTACCATATGGCGGATATCATTTTTGTCAAAAATGGCCTGGAACAGATGCAGCGACAATTCGCCCCTCTCGGATTTACTTTTGAAAATCAATTCACCAGCGCAGCCGCACATTATTTACAGGGGAAAAAATCGTGAAACACCGTTTTCCCAGTGATCGAGAACTCTTTGACAGCCAGTTAAAACACTTTGTTCCCCCCCACAGTTTCGACGCGCATGCGCACCTTTATTGCGCGGATGACGCGATTTCCGGCCTGCCTGAATCCGCAGAAAACGGACAGGGACAATCCGGCTGGAAAGAATATTGTGACAATCTGGAACTCTGGATGGGTGACCTGCGTCCCTCTGCGGGCCTGTTTTTCGCAATTCCCAAACCAACCCTCAATCGTCCGAAGGCCAATCAATTTATCCTGAGTGAACTCCAGGACCAGCCGGGCTCAAGAGCACTATTGCTGATTTCGCCCGGGGATTCCCCCGATGAAGTAGAAACGCTCATCAAGTCCGGAAACTACGCCGGCTTCAAAGTCTACCATGTGTACGCAGACAGAAAAGATACGTTCCAGGCAGCGCCTCAGGAATACATTCCCGAATGGGCGTGGGAATTGTCAAACCAGTATCACCTCGCCATCATGCTGCATATGGTTCTTGATCGCGCGATCGCAGATCCGATCAATCAGACCTATATCCAGAAGCATTGCCTGCAATATCCCAATGCCAAACTGATCCTCGCGCATGCAGCCCGGGGTTTTTGTGGAAACCACACCGTCGAAGGCATCGCCTCTCTCAGAGGCCTGGATAATGTGTTCTTCGACACGTCCGCCGTGTGTGAACCGCAGCCTTTTGAAGCCATCCTGCGCGAATTTGGCACCAGTCGCCTGATGTTTGGTACCGATTTTTCCGTCAGCGAAGTGGAAGGTCGCTGTGTGAGTATTGGCGACGGATTTCTCTGGCTGGGAAAGGAGAATGTCAACTGGGAGAATTCCACGTTCGCGAGCCCGCATCGCGTCGGACTGGAATCCCTGCTGGCTCTCAAACAGGCCTGTCATACCCTGCGTTTGATCGATGCCGACGTGGAACGCATTTTCAGCCACAATGCCCGCACGTTATTAAACCTTCAACCCGAGTCAGCACGGAACCTCACGCAGGAAACCTATCAGCGTGCGAAACACTTAATTCCCGGAGGAACACAACTTCTGAGTAAACGACCGGAAATGTTCGCACCGGATTGCTGGCCCGCCTACTACCGCGAAGCACACGGTTGCGAAGTCATCGACCTGGATGGTAAGAAATATCACGATCTGTCAACGTCAGGCATCGGTTCCTGCCTCCTGGGACATCGAGACCCCGATGTCACCGACGCCGTCATCAGACGCGTGCAACTCGGTTCCATGAGCTCCCTGAATTCTCCGGAAGAAGTCGAACTCGCTGAACTGCTCACGTCGATTCATCCCTGGTCAGATCAGGCGCGTTTCTGCAGGACAGGCGGAGAATCGATGGCGATCGCGGTGCGCATCGCCCGGGCACGTACCGGCCGCGATGAAATTGCCTTGTGCGGTTATCACGGCTGGAGTGACTGGTATCTCGCCACAAACCTGCCTCGTAAATCGTCTGAAACGGGAACCGCCCTCGATAAACATCTACTGCCGGGGTTGAGCCCATCCGGAGTTCCCCAGGGACTTTCTGAGACCACGCACCCGTTTACATTTAATGACATTGAGGGATTGAAAAAGATCATCAAGGAACGCGGCACTCATCTGGCTGCGATTGTGATGGAACCAACGCGGTATATCGACCCTGACCCCGGTTTTCTGGAAGCCGTCCGCGAACTCTGCAATGAATGCGGGGCCGTGTTTGTAGTCGATGAAATCACCACCGGATGGCGGCTGACGTTAGGTGGCGCCCATCTGCACTATGGTATTGAACCCGATATCGCCGTTTTCGCCAAAGCATTAGGCAACGGTCATCCCATCGCAGCCGTCATCGGTAAACGCTCGGTCATGGATGCGGCTGAGACCTCGTTTATTTCCAGTACCTACTGGACCGAAGGTGTCGGCCCTACTGCGGCGCTTGCGACAATCAGGAAGATGCAAAATGTCGATGTGCGCCACCATATCCAAAAGACAGGCGAATTATTTCGCACCGGCTGGCTGGCGCTGGGAACACAGCATGAGATCCCCGTCAAAGCAATCGGACACGCCGCGCTGTTACATCATCAGTTCGATCATCCACAGGCAGCAGAGCTGGGCACACTGTTTACCATTGGCATGCTGGAACACGGCTTTCTGACCGGGAGCGGCTTTTATCCCACGCTCGCCCATCAGGAAAAACATATTCAAAACTACTTCGCCGCCGCCGATCTTGTGTTTGCGGAACTGGCGGAAGCCCTGCAAACGGGAGACCTGACGACACGTTTGAAAACTCCTGTGAGGCATTCCGGATTTGCCCGGTTGACGCCCAGTCAAAAATCATGATAACGCAACTTTATCGTTTAATGATTTGAACTTCCCGTATTCACCACCGGTTGCGTATGCCGATCGCTGCACAGCACGACCAGCAGATTCGAAACCAGAGACGCGCGATCATTGTTGTCCAGTTCGACCACCTTCCGCTCCGCCAGATGATCCAGCGCCATTTCGACCATACCGACTGCCCCCTCGACGATTTTCGTTCTGGCAGCGACGACCGCCTGTGCCTGTTGTCGCTGCAACATCGCGGCCGCGATCTCCGGTGAGTATGCCAGATGACTGATGCGGGCTTCAATCACTTCCACGCCCGCTTTATCCAGTCGCTCCTGAATATCAACCCGCAACTGGTCGCAGACTTCCGTGGTATTGCCGCGCAATGAGACTTCATGGTCTTCACTGTCATAAGGGTGACGACTGGCAAGATTTCGTAACGCGGCTTCACTTTGCACGGAAACGAAATCCTCATAATCGTCCACCTCGAACATCGCTTCCGCCGTATTGACCACACGCCAGACAACCACCGTCGAAATATCAATCGGATTCCCATCTCGGTCGTTCACTTTCGATGGTTTTCCGGTCGAACGACTTTTCGCGTGAGTAACATTTCCGGCAGCATCTTTCTGTTCGGGACTCGAAACAGAGCCGGTCTCGAAATTGCGAATCCTCAAAGAGATTTTGTGCTTGGTAAAAAAAGGATTCACCCAGAAAAATCCGGACTGCATCACCGAGCCTTTATACTCACCAAACAACAGCAAGACACGCGCCTGATTCGGAGCAATCGCCACACAGCCAAACAGGCCAATCAGACAGGCTGGTCCTGTAACGAATGCCAGAAAAAAGAACAGGCCACTCTTTAAAACGGCCCCGGCAATAAATAATAATACCGCGGACAACACCCCACCCAGACATACAGCCAACGGAAACCAGCCCGACATGGGATGATAGATTCTTTCTTCTGTCATGATCCTGCTCCCTGAATTCAACCTTGATACGATGTTTATAATGACTGAAACGAACGAGAAATCGCGTCAGATCAAATTAATCTGGAATTCGGAAATAATATTGAATCCTGGTCGTCTCTGCCGATCTGCTGCAAGACAGAACCCGGTCTATTCTAACAGTTAGCGAGGCTGAGGGTGAGAGAGAATTCGGCCATCGTGGATAGAGAACTTCACTGCCGCGTTTCAGGGATTATCTGGGGTTTTTCAGTTGATCCAGCGAAACAAAGTTGGGCGTTTTTGCAGCCCCTGCGTCGCAGCCCGTGCACGATCCGCCTGCACATCCCGAACGCTGCTTGAAAAAACGCACGATACGGCGGATCAGGAAATAGACGGCTGCCGCTACAAACACAAGCGTTACAACGAATTGCCATTCGATCTGATTCATAACGCGACCTCATGGAGAAAATAAATGTCCTGCGTCCTGCTGATCTTCTTCGGTACTCTTACGACATCCGGCACGATTTCGCTGAACGCATCCCGATTCATCATAGCGTCTCTCGTTCTATGATACCCGGTCCAAACACCCCTGGAAACGCTGCTGCAAACCTGGACACAGACTAAACCAATAACATTCCCACCTGATACGAAATAAATGCACCCACATAAGCCAGCGCTGTCATATAGGTAAACGAAACCACCGGCCAGAACCAGCTGTTGGTTTCACGCCGAATCACCATCAACGTCGCCGCACACTGGGCACATAACGCAAAAAACACCATAATCGAAATCGCTACCGGAATATTGAATACTTTTCTGCCATCGGGCCAGGTCGCAGCACGGACAGAACCGATCAGACCTTCATCGTCTTCACCGATATCCCCGCCCAGACTGTAAATGGTTCCCAGAGTCGAAATGATCACTTCCCGTGCAGGAAACGAGGCAATCACACCCACGCCGATTTTCCAGTCCCAGCCCAGCGGTTTCACGACCGGCTCAATCCAGTGACCGGCCATTCCCAGAAAACTGTTCTCGACCAACTGACTGCTGACAAGGTTCTGTTTCGCATTCAAGACTGCCTGCTCTGCTGCGAGTGACTCTTGCTGATTCTGCAGTTCCTTGAGAGACGCAGTTGCAGTTTCGTCAGCGACAGCAATCTGAGTGTTGAGCGATGCCAGTGAAGCATCGTTCGCCTCAATCTGGTTCTGAACTTGAAACTGTTCGCTGTGATCCCCCGGAAAATAACCGGCGGCCCAGATGAGAATCGAGGTCATAAAGATCAGCGTGCCCGCTTTGACCACGAACGACTTGGCACGATTGTAAACGCGAAAAATTACATTTCGGGGCGAAGGCCATTTATAACCCGGCAACTCCATCACAAACGGCGCCACATCCCCTTTGAAGCAGACCCGCTTCAGAAACCAGGCCACGGGAATCGCGATCAACGCCCCAATCGACGACATCGCAAACAACACAATGCCCTGTAATGTCACCACAGGACTACTGGCAATCGAAAGATAAGCAATATTCGGAATGAAAGCCGCAATAAACAACGTATAAACGGGCCAGCGCGCTGAACAACTCATCAGCGGGGCGACCAGAATCGTGGTCAGCCGTTCGTGGCGATTTTCGATCACGCGCGTCGCCATAATTCCGGGTACTGCACAGGCAAACGACGACATCAACGGAATGAACGATTTACCGCTTAAGCCCAGACTCCGCATCAGACGATCCATGATAAACGCGGCCCGCGCCATATATCCGCTGTCTTCCAGAACAGCAATGAAGAAATACAGAATCACAATTTGAGGCAGGAAGATCAACACGCCTCCCACACCAGCGCTCACACCATCCACCAGCAGACTCCGCAACGGTCCGGGGGAAATCACCGACTCCACAGCCCCGTCTACCAGCCCCTGCCCCGCTTCGATCAGTTCCATCGCCGGACCGGCCCACGTAAAGACCGACTGAAACACAAAAAACATCAACAGGAAGAAAAACAGAAAACCAAACACGCGGTGCGTCAACCAGCGATCTATCTTGTCGGAAGCCGTCACCCGATGGTCAGACGGATGCTGCACGACATCCTGTAAGAGTTCACGCGACCAGCCATAGCGCAAGCGGGCCTCCATCGCGGGAACGGCAAAACCGGCTGCCTTCAGTCGTGAACGCGCCTCATGTAAATGATCCATCAAGCCATTTTTTGCATGATGCTCGAAGTAGGATTCGACATAACCGCCTACATCCAGCAGTAATCGGTCGACCAGAAAGTCCGGGGCGGCCTGTTCCTGCGGACTCTGCAGTTTCTCTCTGAGCTGATTTCGTTCTGAATAAAAGGCATTCGGAAACAGAGCCAGCGGCAGGTGCGCTGCTCCTGCCTCAATCTTCAGAATGGCTGCTTTAAGTTCTTTGAGTCCTTTACCATGATGTGCTTCCGTGCAAATCACAGGAATATTCAGCTTTTGAGATAAAGCCTGTGCGTCAATTTCGATCCCCCGCGACCGGGCCAGATCACACATGTTGAGGACCAGCACCACGGGTATCGACAGGTCGAGAATCTGGCTGAACAGATAAAAGTTGCGTTCCAGATTCGAAGCATCCGCAATACAGATAATCGCATCGGGACGGGGAACACTTTTTTGTCTCCCCAGCAGAACATCAACCGCCAGCATTTCGTCGATCGAACGGGGCGCCAGGCTGTAGGTTCCCGGCAAATCGACCAGATCAATCGGACGACCTTCCCAGGTTACGCTTCCGATTTTTTTCTCTACCGTCACGCCGGGAAAGTTCCCGATGTGAGCATGCCCGCCGGAAAGCTGATTAAACAGCGTGCTCTTCCCGGTATTCGGATTACCAATAATGGCAATCGTCATCTTTTTTTGTTGCACAGCGGTTGGTGGTACGGCGGGAGTGTTGATCATGGAATCAGGAGATCTGAAAGCGGGGCTCTCATTCGGGAGGAAAATCGGGCGACATGTCAGCTCAGGAAGACACGGTCGTTATATAACTTCTACTTCAACGCACTTTGCTTCATTCAATCGCAGCGATAACCGGTAACCACGCACGGCAAACTCCAGCGGATCGCCTAAAGGGGCTTTCCCCAGCAGTTGAATCTGTTCGCCATCAATGAGCCCCATTTCCATTAAGCGAATGGAAATCGCATCTTCACCATGGATCTGTGTAATCCGCGCCACCTGGCCTTTTACAATCTGGTTTAATGTCATCACTCAAGCACTCTTGGCACCAAAGAATTCCTGCAGCATGCGTTATATTCATTCTGCTTCATCGAATTTGTTTTGCCCTTACAATATAAGGAAATTGAGACTCAGTTTCAACTCTATCCTCAATTGATTCTGACTAACTCCAGTTCTTGTAACTCTTTACCCTGATTACAAAAGCTACAATCATCTGCAAACACCTGAACACTGAACCAGAAATGGGGAGAAAGAACTCAAATACCGGTCGACAGCTTCAGAAAACCCTTTGGCAGCGCCCGATCTTCATCCGGACTCAATTAAATCAGTTTCTGAATGGTGAGAGCCCCAGTCGCTCACGACAGGTATCCAGGATCGTCTGCGTGGCGCTGGCTCCCACGCGGCTGACACCTATCGCGCGGACTTCCAGCAGTTGATCGAGCGTACGAATTCCGCCCGCTGCTTTGACCTGCACATTATCGGGACTCTCGATCCGCATCAGTTTAAGATCTTCCAGCGTCGCGCCACCAGTGCCGTATCCCGTGGATGTTTTCACCCAGTCGACCCCCAGCCCTGCGCAGATCCGGCAGAGTTCGATTTTCTGTTTCTCTGACAGATAGCAGTTTTCGAAGATCACTTTAATCTTCTGTCCCGCCTGATGAGTGATCCCGGTGATTAATTCAATCTCGTCAGCCACCAGCTTCCAATCGCCGCTTAAGACATGCGAAATATTCACAACCATATCGAGTTCTTCACAACCGTCGGCAATCGCGCGCTCTGCTTCGGCCTGTTTCACACAGGTTGTATGGCCGCCATGTGGGAAGCCGATAGTTGTACTCGCTTTGACGGTCGAACCTGCCAGAAGTTCCGCACAACGTTTGAGATAAAAGGGCATGATACACACGCTGGCCACATCATAGGCCAGCGCCAGCTGACAGCCTGCTTCTAAATCTTCTGTGGTCATCGTCGGTTTCAATAAGGAATGATCGATCATTTTGGCAATGTCGAGATACGTAAATTCCATAATGCTCACTTTCTTTCGGGAATGAAATTCCGCAGATAGGTATGGCATTGACGCAAAGCGGCCAGACAGGAATCAGTCGAATCTTCGTAGGCACGATCCTCCACTTCCACACAGACCGGCCCCTGATAGCCGATCTCATTCAGTTGTGAGAAAAAACTGCCCCAGTCGACCTGCCCCAGACCGGGCAATTTAGGGCTGTGATATTCGAGCGGATGAGCCAATATCCCGACCTGATCCAGCTGATGCTGATTAATGCGGACATCTTTGGCATGCACATGAAAAATGCGATTGGCAAAATCACGAACCGGTGCCAGATAATCCATGTGCATCCACACCAGATGCGAGGGATCATAATTCAAGCCGAAATAAGGACTGGGAATGTCCGCGTACATGCGCTTCCAGATCGCCGGACTGCAGGCCAGATTTTTACCGCCGGGCCATTCATCCTTTGTGAATGACATCGGACAGTTCTCGATGCCGATCCGCACCTGCTGCTGCTCAGCAAACTTGATAATTGCAGGCCAGGTCTGTAAAAAACGCGGCCAGTTCTCATCCACCGATTTTTTCCAGTCGCGTCCGATGAACGTATTCATACGATTCACGCCCAGCATTTTCGCAGCCACAATCACCTTCTGAATGTGGTCGGCGTACTTCGCTGCTTCATCCGGATCAGGCGTGAGCGGGTTAGGATAATAACCCAGTGCACTGATGGAAATATTGAATTCTTCAGCCAGTTGTTGAACCACAGCAACGTCCGATTCGGTAAACGCTTCTGCAGAGATATGAGTCACACCGGCATAACGGCGGGCATCTTTCCCCTCCGGCCAGCACATGACTTCCACACAGTCGTAGCCGATTTCCGCTGCCGCCTGAAATACCTGTCGCAGTTCGAAATCAGGCAAAATTGCAGTCACAAATCCCAGTTGCATCGCATCACTCTCCCTGACAGTATCAGACAGCCATATTCCGTAGAACACCGAAATTCAGAAGCTGTCATGATAATCGAGAAAGCAGAAGAGATCTACTACAGGCCCTGGAATCGACCTCAAACGGTCAGAATGAGCCGGAGATCTTCACGATGGAATATCAGGGGATTATGTGGGGCCGAGCTGAAAGCGAAAAGGGAGTGTTACCAGATCTCTTTCATATTGGATTCATAAGCCTGCAGACGGCGGCCAGGTTCAAATTCCTCAGGGGCTTCCGCTAACACACGCACCCAGACCTGTTGCCCTTCGTAGGTCGCTTCAATGGAAATATGCGCGCCTAACTGATCATCAAAATCAACGGGTAACGCCTGCCAGAATAAAGCGCGTACTTCCTGAAAGATTTCTCCAAGTTTGAGGAGATCAAAACAGAACTTGGAAGGCGCCATCACTCCGTCCCATTCACCGCCGACAATCTCTGTATTCGAAGCAAACAGAGTGACTTCCCATTCATTGCGGCTGGTATTGTGGAAAAAATGACATCCAATGGGTGACAGAACATCGACATCATACATTAATGATGCCACTTGGTTCGCCATTGTATTCAGCCAGGAGGGAGGAGCAGGCATCGGTAATTTCAATCTGGTTTTTTAATGGTCATCTAAAAAATAGCCTGCCAAAAAAATAAAAGGCCCTGAAGCTTATCCATTCAAGTAAAAGATGATAACCAGGTTTTATTCACTTGACACAAAAAATTGCAGAACCTCGGATTTAACGATCGATTCCAAAGTCTGCACAGTCCTCATGCTGAATGATGTTGATCCCCGAGATAAATCGCGAATTTCTCCTGTACGTGGGGTGTACTTTATCCCACATAAATCATCCAATTGTGTAATACTTGACGCAAAATAAATGCCAAATTCATTTGTGATACGGGATTAACGAAAAACACAGGGATAAAAAAGCAAAACGAAGAAAAATCGAACAAGCACTGCCGATAATGCAGATTTGCCGGATGGATATCGGATTGATTTTAAAAAAATACGCAGAAGGCGCCTTCGGAGTGTAAATACAATGAAACACCTTTGATCATCGAAATGATCAAAGGTGTTTACAAAACGGTAATCTGAAATGGATGTTGGAAACGACTTGCCGGTCAGCTTGTTAACAGACCGTTAATCATCATGATGGCTGCAGGACCGACCAGCACTACGAAAATCCCGGGAAAAATGAACAGTACCAGAGGAAAGATCATCTTGACCGCAGTCATCGCGGCTTGCTCTTCGGCAAGCTGGCTGCGTTTCACGCGCATACTGTCTGACTGCACCCGCAGCGCCTGAGCAATTGAGGAACCGAACTTATCAGCCTGAATCAGAATCGCCGATAAGGCACGCATATCATCGACCCCGCTGCGGATTCCCAGGTCATGCAGCACTTCCCGCCGCTGACGCCCCATCTGTAACTGCAGGTTGCATAACGCGAATTCGCTACACACATCCGGAGCGGTGTCTTCCAGTTCTTCGGACACTCTTCTCATCGCCGCATCCAGCCCCAACCCTGCTTCGACACAGACAACCAGCAGGTCAAGCGCGTCCGGCAGTGAGAGGAAAATACGTTCGATGCGCGATTTGCGCAGCAGTCCTAACCCGATGGAAGGCAGATAAAAACCGATTCCTCCGCCAATGATCAATGACGTCCAGCCATTTTGGGCCATGCCGAACCGGTAGAAACCATAACCTGATCCCAGGACCAGACCCAGCAGTCCCAAAGCCACTTTCAAAGAAAGAAAAATGGACGGCGCATTCTCGGAATTATATCCGGCATTGGCCAGACGCACTTTTAACTGACTTTCTTCCAGCTCAGACTTGGGTGTCAGAGCTTTGGAAAGCGTTGGCGCGGCTTTCTCAAACAGGCTGCTGCTGGTATGTGCCTGCTCTCCACCATTTCTCAAATGCGGATTGCGCAACTCTTCCAGTCTCGCGGAGGTGCGTGATTGATCAGAATTGAGCTTATTGATCAGTGCAATGCCGCCAACAATCACCATTCCAAAAATAGCCCACGGTAACAGTTGAACAAAATCCATGATTGACTCTCCCACACGCAGCCAGACGAAGTAGCTGCCATTTTTCTCTAACAGTAATAATCCATGAAAAAGCTGAACGTTCTGCTGATCAAATTTTGATATTCACGATTTTCTTTATCCACAGGGCTCCCAGAACCTGCAGCACAATCCCGCCGGCAATCATCTTGCGTCCCAGTTCATCTGTAAACAACAACATGACGTAATCGGGATTCAGATAATACACGGCAAAAAACAGGGCAATCGGCAAAGCCATCAATACGACTCCACTGATACGACCTTCCCCGGTTAACGCCTGAACCTGTCCCATAATCTTGAAACGCTGCCGAATGATATAACCGATTTTGTCCAGAATTTCGGCAAGGTCACCCCCCGCCTGTCTTTGAATTACAACGGCTGTCACAAAAAACTTTAAGTCCAGGTTCGGCATTCGCTTCAGCATGCTTTTTAATGCGACATCGATGGGAACGCCCAGGTTCTGTTCTTCATACGCCATTGCAAATTCGGTTGAAATCGGAGCCGGCATTTCCTGTACCACCACACTCAGTCCAGACGACAGACTATGGCCGGAACGCAAAGCACGCCCCACCAGTTCCAGCGCGTCCGGAAGTTGTTGCGCAAATTTTTTGAACCGTCGATTTCTGCAAAACAGCAGCCACATAAACGGACATGCCCCTGAGGCCAGCGCAGCAACCGGACAGAGAGGGACAGGCGCGTTGGTAAACCAGGCCAAAGCAAAGCCGGATGCAGCCGACACGGCGGTCATTAATATGAAAGTGTCTGCCTTGAAAGGGGCCTCTGCCTGTTCCAGCAACAGTTTCAGATTTCCAAATTTCTCTAAAATGTGAGCGACTTGATCCGAAAGACTGTTCAACCCCCCCTTGACAAATTCTTCTTTCAGCAACGATGTGGATTCGCTTGCTACCTTTTTTTTACCTGTAATCACCGCCAGACGATCTTCGGCCGTACTGGACGAAAAATCCTTGAAGACGAACATGACAGCGCCTGCTAAGGCCATCATACCCAGAAAAGCAGCGATTGAGATGATTAGTGTTTGATCCATCTCTGATTACCTTTATCCTCTGAAAGATTTATTTCTTTTTTAATTCCATGCTGATTGATCAACCGAAAACATTATCCCTGTAATACGCGATTGGCAAACAGGTTCGCAGGCAGACGAACGCCAGACGCTTCGAGCCGGTCCATGAAGGCGGGGCGGACCCCGGTTGCTTCAAAATGACCGAACGCTCTGCCGTCTGCATCAATCCCATCCTGAATAAACAGGAAAATATCCTGCATAATCACTGTATCCTGTTCCATATTCAGCACTTCCGTAATGTGTGTCACTTTACGGGGTCCGCCTTGCAGACGGTTGACCTGAATGATCAAATCAACGGCTGATGCAAACTGCTGTCGCAGCGCTTTGAGAGGCAGTTCGACTCCCCCCATCGTAATCATGGTTTCCAGACGGGAAACCGCATCACGGGGAGAGTTGGCGTGAATCGTTGTCAAAGAACCTTCGTGACCGGTATTCATCGCCTGGAGCATGTCCAGCGATTCCGCGCCACGACATTCCCCGATGATGATTCGGTCAGGCCGCATACGCAATGCGTTCTTCACCAGGTCGGTTGCGGTAACCTGCCCCCGGCCTTCAATATTCGGTGGACGTGTTTCCAGTCGTAGAATGTGGTCCTGCTGTAACTGAAGTTCGGCGGCGTCTTCAATCGTGATCACACGGTGATCACTTTGAATGAAGCTGGAAAGTGTATTCAGAAGTGTTGTTTTACCGGAACCGGTACCACCGCTGATAATTGTATTTACGCGCGCTTTGATGGCTCCTTCGAGCAACATCGCGATTTCCGGAGTGAAGGCGCCAAACCGCAGCAAATCTTCCAGACCCAGCGGGTTCGAACCGAATTTACGAATCGTCAACGAAGGCCCGTCCAGCGCCAGCGGAGGAATGACCGCATTCAAACGCGAACCGTCGGGCAGACGTGCGTCAACCAGCGGAGATGTTTCATCGACACGCCGTCCCACCTTCGAAACAATCCGGTCAAGAATCTGCATCAAATGCTGGTTGTCGCGAAATAAGACTTTAGAACGTTCAATACGCCCGTTTTTTTCAACAAACACATTCTTAGGGCCGTTGATCATGATATCGGCAACATCCTGATCTTTGAGCAACAGTTCCAAAGGACCAAAGCCAAATGTTTCGTCCAGAATTTCCTCGATCAAACGCTCACGTTCGGAACGGTTGAGTAGTGGGTTTTCTGTATCACACAAATGCTCGATGACCAGACGGATTTCGCGTCTGAGTGAATCACCTTCCAGGTCACCCACACGGGACAAATCGAGTTTTTCGACTAACTTGCCGTGGATGAGCCGCTTCAGCTCATCAAATGCCAGATTGGGATCGGTTTGAGAAAGGCCGGGAACTGCCATGTTTGTATTACTCCTTCAATTAATAATCATTGTGAAAAAACCAGTTGTGCCTGCCCTGTTCCGAGTCAGGGATGTCAGTTTTTTGTTTCAGTGTTAGCACCTGGTTTTCTAGTTTAAATCTAGTTCACAAATTTGCCTCACGTCGTCTGCTGCGGGAAAATGATGCAAAAAAACAGCATAGATGATTCCGCGAATGCAAATTCATTGCGCCAATCATACAGATCGTAAGGGTTGCACCGAGTTTATGGATAAAAGTGTTTGAAGCTGTGACGATCCTCGCGAAAGATCAGAACCGGGAATTTGAGCAATTTTCCCTGGAACGAGGTAGATTTTGAATACACACAGGGGAGAATCGATCATCGGCGACTATCAAAGCACGATTCCTCTGAATTTCTGCCATATCCGCATCAGATCCTACAATCAAAATAATCCTGAAAAGTAAAAACTTTGCTTCAATTAACGATTATTGTCCCCACTTATTGTGAGGCTTCAAATTTAATAAGCCTGATCCCCCGCATTGGCCACACTCTCAAAGACTCCGCCATTTCGGCTGAGATCATTATTGTTGATGATCACAGTCCGGATGAGACGGCTGACGTCTGTCAAACACTTTCGGAGTCATTTCCCGTGCGTCTGATCACGCGTAAAAATGAACGGGGGCTCTCCACCGCCGTGATCGCTGGACTGGATGCTGCCTCTGGCGAAATCCTGCTGGTGATGGACGCTGACCTTTCTCACCCGCCTGAAAAGATTCCGGAACTGTATGCTGCTTTGAAAAATCAACACGCGGATTTTGTCATCGGCAGTCGTTATGTTAACGGCGGATCGACAGAAGAAACCTGGGGCTGGTTCCGAAAACTTAATTCCCGAATTGCCACCTGGCTGGCGCGTCCTTTCACAAAAGTGAAAGATCCGATGGCCGGTTTTTTTGCGTTGTCGCGTCACAATTTTCTGGAAGCACGCGATCTGCTCAACCCCGTGGGTTATAAAATCGGTCTGGAGCTGCTGGTGAAATGCCGTTGCCATAACGTCATCGAAGTTCCCATCAACTTTGCCGACCGTACTCAGGGAACAAGCAAGCTTACATTCAATGAACAATGCAATTACCTGAAACACCTGAAACGACTGTTTGATTTCAAATACAAAAACTACGCGTATTTTCTTCAATTCGCTGTCATTGGTCTCTCGGGTGTATTTATAAACCTGCTCATGCTTTCCCTTCTGATGAACTGGCTGATGCGCCCCCTTGCCGTTGCTTTGTCCATCTGGAGTTCCATGAGCACGAATTTCCTGCTCAACCGGAATATCACATTTGCCTATGCGAAACATGCCCCGATACTCAAACAATATCTGAGTTATTGCGGAAGCTGTCTGACCGGTGCATTCTTCAACTGGCTTACCACGAACGTCCTGTGCAATTCGATTGACTATTTCGAAAATAACGTCTTACTGGCAGCATTTATTGGAATTCTGACAGGCATGGGCTTCAACTTCGTTCTCTGTCGTTATTTGGTTTTCACCAAACATAAGCCAGCCGACAAGTCGCTGCCAACGGACTGAATTTCCTATCTTATTTTTTTGCAGAACATCGACGAAAACTCAATTAAGCGATATAAATTCCAGACTCTTAAGATAATAATTAAGCAGCACAGATTCCTGTTTTTCATCGTGATCGATTACTGGTACCAGCAGATCAGAACAGGTCGGCCCGCTTGTAATCTGCACTTTTTTTAAGGCTGGAGAAGCTCATGACGATCGCTGAAACATTCCTTCCCGAATTTGATATGGAAATGGCGGGAACCCGCAAAGTCTTCGAACGCATCCCGGATGACAAGCTCGATTGGAAAGCGCATCCCAAGTCAAACACCATCCGCTGGGTCGCCTCGCATCTGGTTGAAATCGCAGCCTGGTCCGAAGGAATTCTGACACAGGACGCATGGGACATCAATCCGGTCGGCGGCGAACCTTACAAGTCTGTTCAACTGAAAAGCCAGCAGGAAATTCTCGAGCAGTTCGATGCGAACGTCGCCACCGCCCGGGAATGCATCGCAGCAACACCCGACGAGGAATTCCACAAATCCTGGTCACTTCTATCTGCCGGGCATCCCCTGATTACGATGTCCAGACAGGGAATGATCCGTACCTGGGTTCTCAACCACAGCATCCATCATCGTGCGCATCTCTGTGTTTATCTGCGACTGAATGACATTCCCGTCCCAGGTCTCTACGGACCGTCCGGCGATGAACCGGAATGATGTTCGCGCAGAAGGCTGCCCTCACACGGACGTCTCTGTTTTAAAGATTGCCCGGCTGATCACCCTGCTGCGGTGGTTGGCGTTTCTGCTGCTGAGCCACTTTTCGCTGAAACTGGTCAAACGAATGTGACAGTGAATCCAGCAGGCGGGGAATATTGGGAGCAGCCATATGCACGCGGGCTGACACACACGATCGCGGAAAAAATGTGGTGATGAAATCAAACGAAAATTCAGTCGCCGAATGCCCGATCCGAACGGCATTCGCATAGACGCCGCTCAGCATATCGTCGGGCAGTTTCAGTTCGTCATACAGTTCTTCCGCTGATGGTGGCTTCTGTCCCGTTTCTGCCGGCTTGCTGACTGTTTCCGGTTTCGGTTTGTATTCCGCTTCAGACTCAGGCGTCATCGTTTCACCGACAGCGCCGGTACCACTTGCAGAGGCGCCCGAGATCACATCGGAAACCGGCTGCGTGGGTTGATCCGATACAGGCGCTTCAAACCCTGTTCCAACATTGATTGAATCGGCCGACCCGGTGACCTGCGGCGGGAGTGGTGTCGGGATCGTTGGAGTACCAAACCGCTTTTCATAATTATTCAGATTATCTCTAAGGGCGCGAATCATTTGCGGTACCACGCCGAGCGGCAGAACCACGCGAGCGACAACCTGCTGAGGAGTTGAAATTCTCAAGAGGAAGTCCAGAATAAACTCGTGTCCGCCCTGCAATACAACGGCACCAGTACTGAAAACCCCGCGCGAAACGCCCTCCGGAACACGCGCACTCACCTGGGAATGCCTGATTTCCTGAGTATGCCTTTCGGGACTGAATTCGTCGTTATTCTCCGCTGGCGTTTGTTCGTCACTCATATCGGCTGTTTCAATTCTTTAAGGATTCTCAACTTGTTTTGCGTTCATTGAGTCACGTTTGGAACAAAATGCGACGCGGCCATCAGATTCTAATTTGACTGCAGTTTACGCAACTCTTTAGGCAGTGGAAAGCGAACCGATTCTTTTCGGATTACGGCGTTTTCCACTTCCGCCTGATAGTGATCTTCCAGATGTTGGACCAACTCCTGGACGACCACTTCCGGCGCACTTGCCCCGGCTGTAACCAGAATCGTCTCACAGCCTTCAAGCCATTCGGGTATAAGTTCATCGACACCGTCAATCAGATAAGCGGGCTTCTGTGCCGTCTTGCCGATCTCCATCAGCCGTTTACTGTTGGAACTGTTCTGACTGCCCAGCACCAGTACCAGATCCGACTGCAATACAAGTTCGGAAACTGCTTCCTGACGATTCGTCGTCGCATAACAGATGTCCTCCTTGGGAGGACTTTCGATGTGAGGATATTTTTGCTTGAGACTTTGAATAACCCTGCCTGCTTCATCCACACTCAAGGTCGTCTGCGTCAGATAAGCCAGTTTCGCCTCTTCCGGAAAATCCAGAGCCATCACTTCTTCTGGAGTTTCAATCAGAGTAATACTTTCAGGCGCCTCCCCCATCGTCCCGATCACTTCGTCATGCCCTTCATGACCAATCAGTATGATATTGTATCCAGCCTCAGCATACTTGATCGCCTCTGTATGAACCTTGGTCACCAGCGGACAAGTGGCGTCAATCGTGCGGATATCTCTGTCGCGGGCTTGCTGGCGAATCACAGGGGAAACGCCATGCGCGCTGAAGACAAGAATCGACTTTTCCGGAACTTCAGATACCGAATCAACAAAAGTCACACCCAGATCGGTAAAGCGATTCACAACATATTTGTTATGCACGATTTCATGGTAAACATAAATGTTACTGCCGAAAATCCGAATGACTTCCTCAAGGCATTCGATCGCCATATTTACACCCGCACAAAAACCACGGGGATTTGCCAGAATTACTTTCATTTGATCATTTCCAGTTAAGCAGAAACGCTGCCGATCTGCTTCGGAGGTTGTAAACCATGCTGGTTAACAAATCTCACACCACCTAAACTATTTCGATCAGGCACACTCAAAGCGGCCTCACAGCTTATTCTATGCGGTACGAGGAGCGAAACCAAATCCGGAAAGTTCAATTTTCGAACTTTCAGAAAAGGAACGCCTGTATTTCAATATTTTTTGTTGAAATCAGGCGTGTTTTCTGAAGGATTGAGGAATGACCTCAGCCGAGCGGATGAAACCTGTAGTTTCACACCCCGCTGTTTTCTCAGCTGGTATTACTATTCGACGGTCACACTTTTCGCCAGATTGCGGGGGCGGTCGACATTACAGCCCCGCAAAACCGCGATATGATAAGCCAGCAACTGCAGCGGAATCGCCGTCACCAGAGGTTGCAGGAAATCATCTACGTCAGGCACATAAATTACATCGTCGGCAATGTCCGCAATCTTTTTATCCCCTTCACAGGCTATCGCAATCACGGGCCCTTTACGCGCTTTGACTTCTTCCAGATTGCTCATGACTTTAGGATAAATCTGTCCGTGGGGAACCACAAACACGCTCGGCGTCTGTTCATCCACCAGGGCAATCGGGCCATGTTTCATTTCCGCAGCCGGGTAACCTTCCGCGTGAATATAGCTGATTTCTTTCAGCTTCAAAGCGCCTTCCAGCGCACCGGGGAAATTATACAGGCGGCCCAGATAGAGAAAATTATTATTATCGCAATACTTGGTGGCAATATCTTTGACCAGATCGTTGCACTCCAGACACTTACGAATTTGATCGGGTATTTTTTGAATGGCGTCAATAATTCTGCGACCTGCGGGATACGAGAGATGCCGCATTCTTCCCAGAAACAATGCCAGCTGAATCAGCACCATGACCTGTGATGTAAAAGCTTTCGTCGAAGCGACGCCCACTTCAGGACCGGCGTGCAGATAAATCCCGCCATCCGCTTCGCGGGCAATGGAGGAACCAACCACGTTGCAAATCGCCAGTGTCGGATGTCCTTTGCGTTTGCATTCGCGCATCGCGGCCAGCGTATCCGCTGTCTCGCCGCTCTGCGTAATCGCAAAAATCATCGTGCTGTTCGAGATCGGCGGATTTCGATACCGCAATTCACTCGCGTATTCCACTTCGGTCGGTATCCGTGCAAATTCTTCCAGCAGGTATTCACCCACCAGCCCTGAATGCCAGCTGGTACCGCAGGCTGTTAACACCACGCGATCGATTTTTCTAAGTTGCTGTGCCGACAGATTCAAGCCGCCGAACTTCGCTGTCGCTTCGTCTTCATCGATCCGCCCGCGCATCGCATTTTCCAGCGCCTGGGGCTGTTCGAATATCTCTTTCAGCATGTAATGCTTGTAATCACCCAGTTCCGAATCCACGCTCACCTGATCAAGAGTGTGAATCGACAGTTTCTGCTGTCCTTCGTCGCGGTGAAAAACTTCCACCTCATCGCGTGTGATTACCGCCAGCTCATGATCAGCCAGATAGATCACCTCATCCGTGTATCCCACCAGAGGTGTCGCGTCGCTGGCGACAAAATTTTCGCCTTTGCCGACACCAATTACCAGCGGACTTCCCAGACGGGCCGCAATCAGAACATCAGGCAGATCGTGGAAGAGCACCACAAGACCGTAGGTCCCTTTCAATTTCGTCAGTGAAATTTCGACCACTTTCAGATACGTCGACAGTTCTTCCGGATCAGAGCCGAGTTTGATCTGTTCTTCCAGGTGATGGGATAATAAATGAGCAATGGATTCCGTATCCGTCGTGGTGCGAAAGACGTATCCCAGCCCCTGCAATTGCGTGCGGAGTGAGGCATAGTTTTCAATCACACCATTATGCACGATGACCACATCTCCGTTGCCGCCGGTATGCGGATGAGAATTCTGGTCATTCGTTTCCCCGTGTGTCGCCCAGCGCGTATGGCCGATTCCCATTGTTCCCGCAATGGGGCTCGCTTTATAGAGCGCCGCCATTTCAGAGACCCGCCCTTTTTTCTTACGAATCTGAGCCGATGCACCATCGTGGACAGCAATGCCCGCGCTGTCATAACCACGATATTCCAGTTTTTGCAGACCTTTGATCAAGACAGGTCCGGCTTGTCGCTGTCCAATATACCCGACAATTCCACACATATTTTCGCGCTCCATCGCTGAATGAGGGAAGTAATTTCGCTTTTATCTTTTCAGTCAAATCCCGATGCTCATTTTGGTTTCGACGGATTTCCATCCCTGGTTCATCAGTCAAAGCGAAGGAATAGACAGACACAGATATGACTTTGGCTCAAAAAGTATTTCCATTAAGCACTTACAGGAGTGGAAAGATACCATAAACAGGAAAAACGAGTCAACCACTCTTGGAGGACAGCAATCTGAACCAAGTGCGTATAAATACACTGTCTGCATCAACACAAGTCCTTGTTTTAAAATCAGTTACAAAACCATCGAGTGATCACTGTTTTATCGCGATAAATCGCAGCGAACCTCTGTTACAGGGACTCAGAACCGCAGGCGCTCAGCCGCAAGACGTGCCACTGCAAACGCGCAGGCGGAGTCCGAAATCGAACCATCAAAGATTTCCGCAACATTCGTGACCGCTGCCTGACTCAAAACCGGGTGCGCCCGGACAATTTTTTCCGCCAGGAAAACGGCACTGCCGCTGATCAAAACTGTCATCGGCGGTTCTGCCATTCGACCCAAAACCTGATCGACGGCCTCTGTGATCTGTTTCTGCTGCTGTTCTGCCAGAAACGCTGCCATAGCGACCGCTTCTGACTGCGTCAGTTCCACCGTATCGCAGCAGACAGAACGAGACAGCCGATCATAGGCGTCTGCGGAGGTCGCCGACTTCCCGTTGGCCGTGTCGCGATCGTCTGGATCTTCGGCCCGATCTCCGAGCAGCAGATAGAGATCCAGCGCCGTAGCAAAACATTCCGCTGCCAGTGGACATTGCTGGCCGCGCAGAGGAACCCATCCGTTTATCATCGCCACGGGTGTCCGGCGTCCCCCCGTATAAACCAGTTCGCGGGAGAGCAGCCGTTCCACGTCGGTCAGCCCTTCGGGCACGGGAAAACCGTTCTCCAGCGGAATAATATCCGTCGTTGTCGAACCGATGTCGATGAGCAGTCCCCACTGGTCCGGGATCATCCGCCCCATCCAGGTCGCCAGTGCATGCCAGTTTGCAGCGGCAACCAGTAACGGAAATTCTCTGGCAAGATCGGTGGTCAGGAATTCGGCTCCAGTCTGCCAGACCACAACCGGCGCCGGAGCAACGGCCCGTTCCGTCGCCGCGAGAATGTGTTCCACTCCATCCGCTTTAGTCTGAAAACAGTCGGCCAGTTCCCCGGTCATCGTTATCGCCACCAGATCCGGTCGCGGGTAGGAAGCAAGTAACTCCTGTAACGTCTGCATTAAGAGGTCAGGCGTTTTCCAGAGTTCGAAGGGAATCGCTTTCGCAACTCCGTCACCATCTGCAGATTTGATATTCGCACCACCAATATCCAGACCAATCACATACATGAATCAAAGTCTCTCTAAGATGGCTTCGGGGTCAAAAACACACTTCCATCAGCCAGAAACTGTACGCGCCCCCATGAGTCCCAGCTGAGGGGAGGAAACTTTGTTTCCGAATCGACAATCCGTTCGGCCAGATTGTCGTGTGTAAAATAACGATAGCCGGTATAACTGGTGGTCAGTCTTGGATTGATTTCCACAATCAAAGGTTGTCTCGGATGACTGTCCGGCAGCAGAAGGTCAACACCAATATAACCGGTCAGGCCCGGCAGTGCATCGCAGACGCGTTCCAGTAACTTCTGTATCGATCGCGTCACTTTCGCGTTCAGCTCAGCCGGAAGCATGCCCCCCTGATATTCATAGCCGGATTTCCAGCTGATATGTTGTTTGCCAATCGGAAATATCTCCCTGCGTTCTGAAGAGAACAGTACGACGGTCGAGAGCAACGTTCCGAACACAAATGGCTGCACGACAAAATCGCCGTTCTTTTCCTGAGTATCCGAAAGTGCAACCAGCCATTCCTCAAGCTGTTTGAGATATTGCATACCGAGGCCCCCTGCCCCAAAGCGGTGTTTGATAATACAGGGTAACTCATAAGGCGGAGGCGACAGATCAGACTCCAGCAATGAAGTCGGAATGGTGGGCAGTGACAATTCATTCAGAAATTCAAACAGCCGCCACTTGTCGGCCGTCAGTTGGATCGTAGCCAAATCGGGACCAACCACTTTCGCTCCCCAGTCGATCGCCCGTAAGGTTCTTGATGAAAGTATCTCATCAAATTCAGGGGCAATGATCCAGACGACATCTGCCTGTTGACAAGCTAAGTCGAAGTAATGCTGCTCCTCGCCCGCATCTCTGACGCGATGGACCTGAAAACCGTCTTCTTCCTCTTCCCGCTGAAATACAGGCAGATCAAGCTGTTCCTGCACACACGTTGTCACACTGCAGCCAGGAATCTCCAGAAGATCGATGATCACCGCATCCAGCATCGCGGCTCCTTCGGTCAACAATGATTCATCTGCCTGTGATTCCTCACAGGCACCGCTACAGAGATATTCAGACACGAAAACCTTCAACGGCGTTCCCTCTTCATCTCATTTTGACAGCCGAGCCCACCTTTTTCGGGCGGAAATTCGGCGTTGGATTCGGAATAATGAATTTAATTCTCATCTTACTTTCAGTCTCTTCAGTCTAGAAACTCGCTTTCCGTTTGTTAATTGCTACGACGGACCATCTCACTGTTTTCCGTACGTTTTCTCCCCGTTGTCTGCCTGACCGCAACCAGGATGATTATACCAGTGATTCCGCCTGTTTTATCGTTCCATACGACACGAGACGGAGAGAAAACACAATACGAACTAACGTCCATATCAAATGTAGATTACCATGTTTACTATTAAAAAAAACAGTGGAATCAGTCCCTGTTGCACTCAAGTTTGCGTGGTAAACTTGTATTGGATTACGTTTCTATTTTTGAATGAGGATTGTTCATGCCGGGCAGTTGGATTCGGCCATTATCGAAATCGACTTCAGGAATGCTGTTGCTGCTTACACTGGCAGTCACGGCCTGCTCTGCCCTTGCGCCAGGTCAACGCTCCTCCTGGAAGCTGACAAATCCGCCGCCGCTCAACCCACAAAATCAGTCTTTGAACGGCGCTTCGAAAACGACAACGCCTCAGCCAAGAGAAACGCAGCGCGTCAACCCACAGACGATTCCACAAAAACAACCACCAATACCACGACCCGATAATGATATGTTTGCCGTACCGGAATCGATTGATCGAAGTCAACCACCACAGCCGCAGGATCTGCCCGAGCAGATCACTCCCCGACCGGAGCGGCCGGAATTAAAGGGGCCGGACTTTCAGAGCAACTTACCTCAATCCAGGTCGGCTCCGAAATTGCAATCCGGTCCGATGATGACTCCGCCAGGAACAGCAGAACCGGGAGCGGCAGACCGGCTGGAAATGACCGTTGATGTGATTCCCAAACGACAGTTGGGCAGCGGTGCGACTTTTTATCTGATTATCAAAAACGTCAGTGACCGCTCTGTCAGAAACGTACTTCTGGAATGTGAATTCGATGACGCACTTCAGTTTCCCGGCAGACGCGAAAAGAAAATCGGTCAGCGTCTGGGTACTCTGCAACCGGGCGAGTCGAAAGAAATTTCACTCACCCTGTTCAGCGACGCACTCGGCAGTCATTGCTGCCGGTTTCGCGCCAGCGCCGATGACGAGGAACTGGTCTGGAAATCCGTCTGTGTGGAATATGAGAAAAAACAACTGGATCTGTCTGTCATTGGTCCTTCGGCCAGAACCATCGGCAGTCGGGCCGAATTTATTGTGAAGTTATTAAACGTTTCCGACGTTGATTTAAACAAGATCCAGGTCACGGTCACCTATGACCCGGTCCTGAATCCGCGTGAAGCTTCAATCGGTTCAGAGCGCGAAACGGGAAAATTGAAATGGATGCTGGACACCGTTCAAAAAGGAGAAGGGGTCCAGTTACAAGTGGAATTCGACTGCGAAGTCGCAGCTGAACACGCCTGCCTGCGCGTGAATGTGACCAGCCCCGAACTCCCCAACGAACTGGTTTCCGCCTGCCTGAAAGTGACGCCGACCCAAGGCGTGCTCGATGTGCAGGTACGAGACACCAAAGACCCTATCACGCGCGGCGAAGACACGGTCTATGAAGTCAGTATTGAAAACCGGGGTTTGCAGCCCGCCCGGGATATTTCCCTGCAGGCCAAGATCCCCAGGATGTTCCGCGTCGTTTCGGTCGAAGCACATCAGGGAAATCAGAAACTCAATTTACGACCTGAGGTCAATCAGAATATATTGACCGTCTCCCCGGTACGGGAACTGCCGGCAGACGCGTTTCTGCGCTACACAATCCAGGTCAAAGCGATCGGCTCGGGAGATGGCGAAATCGAAGTCACCATCAGTGGTGCCGATTCCGAAAAACTGGAAACACGCGTCAGCGAAATCACCACAGTCAACCGCTGATACATCTGCCTGAGTACAACTGGAAAACGGTTTCATAGAGGTTGTACTACGTTGTCGAAACCCAACACTTCGAAGTCAACAGGATTCAATGTCATAATCAACGATTGTGTGCCACTGTGGCCTGCGATTCAGGCCGGACAGTGCTGATTTGATTATATCTCTCGACTCTGCTCCTGCTCTGTTCCGTCAGCATTATCTGAACACGTCATTTACTTTTTTTTGACGTGCTCGGGGAAATCGTGTTCGTAGCGTTTCACGAGTGCATCCATGTCTGCGGGAACAATATAGACCTTGCCGCGGATTGTTTTCGTTTCTCCGGGTTCGAGGCCGCCGAGTCGAAAATCTGCATGCAGACAGCGAATCACGCCTTGAAACAGTTCCTGATACGGTTCGAAAGCGGTCGCAAATATCCAGCGGTCATCCGCACTGTAACAACCGATCAACCCGTTACTGGGTACTTCCTTGCTTAATGGCCTGGGGTTCACATCGGTGCGTGGCACATCCAGCGGACACCAGACCTGCCCGGGAATGTAACGCGCTTCCATGGCCCAGTTCCTGGTTGGCATCATTGCCGGTTTTCCATCCAGAAAGATAAATGACTTTTTGATATAGGCATATTTGTCATCCGTCGTGTCCTGTCCCAGACCGGTAAAATCACCGACACGAATACAAGGCTGTGCCCAGTGCACCTCCGATCGTTGTTTTGTCGGATTGTGAGCCACCAGTTGAAAATCGACCTCGTCAGCCTTCGCCGTGATTGTGTGATTCACGGTGACACCATCCGCGACAGTACACTTCAGCTTGAGAACCGTCTGATCTTCATTCAGCGAAAGCGTCTGCGTTTCATGTTTGACGACGGTATGTTTTCCCCAGTCGGCATCGGTTGAATTCGCGCGGCAGTAAGCTTCCAGATAATTGATGGGAATTTTCCCGCCGGGAAAATGATCGCCGTGAATGTAGAGCATGTTTTTTTCACGCGAGAGAGTCAGCCTGGTCTCCGCCGGTTTCTTCTCTGCGGATTTCTCGTTTGCCATCACAGACGGATCAGACGCAGTCAAACAGGCACCGACTAAAACTCCGCACACCAAAAGCGAATAAGCGAGCGACTTCATCACTTCCTCCGGTTCAAACAAAGGTTATTTCAGATCTACGGTGTTAATCATGTCCCATAAACTAATAAAAAACAACCGGCATGCAAGAAACACGCCGGTTGTCCGGGTTATCAAATCATTTTCAGTTCCATTACCACCTACACAAAAGGGGTCACGCCGGGAGTCGCCACCGGGGGTTCCGGCAGAGACATTGCCATATCGTATTTCTGCGGAGAAAGATCCTCTTTCGAATTCATGGCCTGTTCCCAGGTGAGGGTTTTGCCCGTATAAGCGGACATGCGGGCAATGATGCCCATCATCGAACTGTTCGCCATGTATTCGCCGTTGTTGATAACCTCTCCATTCCGTAACGCCTTATACATGGCATCGTGTTCCAGTTGATGCATGTTGCCACGACGGCGGGCACCCTTCCAGGGGTTCTTGCCTTCAATCTGATACTTCATCAAAGTCGCCGTCCCTTCCGTGCCGGCAACGGTATCAACAAACATCGAACTGCAGCCCAGTTGATGGCGAGTTGATGCCAGGAACTTCGTTCCATTGGCATACTCATACACGGTGCTGAAGTGATCATAAATCTGACCATAGTCAGATCCGGTCCGTGTTTGGCGGCCGCCGGTACTGTAGCAGCGAACGGGGTACTCTCCCATGACCCACGACTGTTTATCCAGTTCATGCACGAACTGTTCGGTGTTAAAATCGCCGGAGAGCCAAGTGTAGTAATACCAGTTACGCAGCTGGTATTCCATGTCGGACCATTCCGGTTTTCGCTTGACCATTTTGGCAACGCCGCCGAGGAAACGAATACTCTGCAGCGAAACAATCTCGCCAATGCCGCCATTATGAATTTTGTCGACCATCTCCTGCATGCCGGGTTCATAGCGCCAGCAGAGACCGGAAACGATCGTCAGATTTTTCTGTTTGGCTTCGGCCGTGGTTTTTAATACCGAACGAATTCCGGGACCGTCAACGGCGACCGGTTTTTCACAAAAGACATGCTTGCCGGCGTCGATACACGCTTTCAATTGTTGAGGACGAAAATGCGGGGGTGTCGCCAGCAGGACCAGGTCCACCCCGGAATCGATTAATTTCTGGTAGGCATCAAATCCGACAAACTTGTGTTCCGCATCGACCTTCACGCGGTCCTGCACTTCCGTTTTCTTCAAATTCTGATAGCTTTGTTCGAGATGATCACCAAACGAATCCGCCATTGCCACCAGTTCCACATTGGGATCAGCCCGCAATGTTTGAGCGGCGGCGCCTGTTCCCCGGCCTCCACATCCGACCAGACCCACTTTGATCAAATCCGAACTGGCTGCATACGCGCCTGTGGTTAAGGCAGGATTGATGACAAGCCCGGTTGTTGCCAGCGCCAAAGACTGTTTCATAAAGTTGCGGCGTCCTTGAGACGGCTGTTGATTGGTGGCAGATTCATGCATGGGGAAAACCTTTCATTCAGAATAAAGCATTGATTTTATCTCTGGATTAAGCGAACCTTATTTCTGCAGAGTTCGCCGGTGGCAGGCATTTTGAGGGAAATCATCAGCAGACAGAAACTCCTTAATGATCTGTATTTATTATCAACTCTCCCTCAAGCAAGAGCAAGAGCGCGATCCATGCGTTCTGAAATATCCTGTAATCTTAGACGGTCGCCCCCTTTGACTTCCGCCGTCGCCCAGCCTTGAGTGTATCCAATTTTCTGTAACGCGTTGCGCACCGCTGGCCAGTCGCAGTCCCCTTCATTGATTTCGACCTCGAAACCTTTCCAGAGTCCTTCTTCCTTCTGCTTTTTGCGGCTGTATTCTTTGATATCCAGTTTCACAATCCGGTGACCCAGAATTCGAATCCACTGATCAGGCCAGCCAAAGCGGACGACATTCCCGACATCGAAATACACGCCCGCCGCCGGGCTTTCCAGTTCGTCAATGAATCGCGCCATCTCCAGCGGACTCAACAGAAAATTGTTCCACACATTTTCCACCAGTAATTTGATTCCCTGCTTTTCGGCATAAGGCAGATGCTTCCGCAGCTTGGCCTGCTGCTGCTGATACACGACATCGTACGGATTTTTTTCATTGACGACGCCTGCCACCACCAGCACGCTCGTCCCGCCATAATATTTCGCCTGATCAATTGAATCTTTCAACTCATCCCGGCTGCTGTTCAGAAAGCCGTGCACTTGAACTCCCGTGGCATCAATGGCTTTCCGGACTTCTTTCGGATCCACTTTCGTTCGAAAATGAATCTCCGTTCCGTCAAATCCTGCGTCTTTCAGCATTCTAAATTTTTCGAGGACCGATACGTTCTCCAAAATCATCTGATACTTGACCGCTTTTTTGATCGCGGATTTCGGTTTCTTCGTTTGAGATTCATCCGCAAGTGTAGAAAGAGGTTGAAGCATGCCGCCTGCCAGCATTGATGACGCGACCTGCGTTATAAATGTTCTGCGCGAAAACTGATCATTCACACCAATAAATCGATGGGATAAATCCGGCATGACTCTGCTCCTGTCGTCTGTTTCGATTTAATGGAGCAGACGATATGCTCCCCGCTATTCGCACTTCAGTCCACTGTTTTTGAAGCCGTTCCGAAATCGTTTTTTTTCTTTCGGCTCACTGTCACCGTCACTCTTCCCTGATTGTCCGCCAGTTCGTCCCATGCGTCATTCAGACGGAAATATACGGTTCCCGAAACCGGGGCCATCCAGGTTGCGTTCGCTCCCAGAGGATACTCCTGCAGCATGGAACGTTGATCGGGGTTCGTTGCTCCCGATTCCGGTCGGATCATCATCAGGAGCCGCCCCAAAGGCTGCCCCTTGAAATAACGAAAACTGATCCCGTCTGCGGTACTTTTCCAGGGCTTCGGTTGCTCTGCCAGGGTAAATATTCCCTCTGCGCGCATTTCATATGTGCTGCCCTCTTCGACTTGCATACCGCTTGACTGCCAGCCACGGTCGCCGGCAATCGTGGCGACAGCAGGTGCGTCCGCGTCGATAGGCAGGCCGGGGGCAAAGGTGACCGATGCACGTTCAAAATCATAGCCGGGCCGCAGATTGCGGGCGAAAATTAACCAGGCATCGTTGATTTCATAAAATTCATCATCGATCAGCTGTTGAATTTTATGGGAAAACTGTGTGCCTTGCATGTACCGTGGTAATTCGCGAAACGGTTTTGCATAGTGCGGATGCTTGTCGAAAAACTGACACAGCGCCCACGACCAGGCATACGCACTGTTATTACTCACAAAATCAGCGGGCCCAAACTGCATTACTTCCAGTATCGATTTCGGCGGCGCAGCGCGTACCCCCTCTTCGATGAGGGAAATCCGGCCTAAACCTCCGAAGTCCTCTTTGTTATGCGGCATCACATTGAATTGTATTTCACCATCCTTATCGATGACATGCGTAGCCATCGATTCGGCAATGCCTTCCAGATACCAGACCGGCGCGCCGATGTTTTCCATGATCATACTGTAGCAGTGCGTGTATTCGTGCAGCATCAAGTGCCGCTGATAATATTCTTCGCTTTGCGCATCCATCCAGAATTGTGCCCCCAGATGACGTCCGTTGACAATCGTGGGTAATGATTCGAGAATCACGCCCGCTTTTTTGAATAATTCCCGATTCTGCATGATATAACCGGTCACCTGAAATTCAGTCCCCTCACGATTGGGGGGCAGCGGACCAAAATAATTCTCCAGAGCCGGATACGCCTGATCGATGACCGCGGGCAGTGTCGCCGCAAGCGCGGGGTCGATATCTGTATAAAGTTTGAGACGCGGCGATTCGTAACAGTGAATCCCCAGCAAGGCCAGCCGCTGATTATTGTGAATCGGCCGCTGATCACTGGGGCGATAAAGGACCTCAGATAACGTGACCGCAGGCGTCTTTACGGAACTCGTATTTTGAACAGAAGAGTTGTTGACATCCGTTTTTCTTGTTGAGGTCACCGGACTGGATGATGGTTTTCGAGACGTCTTTGCGGAAGCAGTCTGTGAACCCGATGGTTCACTTGAAACCACGATTTCAGACTCGGCAGGCGCCTGCGGCGCAGTTGCTCCCGAACCGCAACCGGCGAGCAGCAAACTGACCACCGCGATCCCGCAAAACTTTCGATAATAACGACGATATCTCATGAAGTACATATTCTAATATGAAAACTGCAGTTTTCTCTTCGCGCCAGAATCGGGAATCCCGAAAAATAACGGTCCTCTTATTGTGACTGATTCATGATGAAGAGTCGAGTAACCTTTCTCTTACAACGACTAATTCCAGTGACTAAGTTGATCATCCAGGGCATT
>CAXBFD010000006.1:0-108422 GCA_963974925.1 uncultured bacterium
CAACGTATTATGACCGGAGTCACTGTCGCGATGGCAGTTTGCGGCTTTATTGTGGTTGGACTTGTCTGGTCGATGATGAAGGAGAGCCAGGCGTTCAATACTCGGATGATGGCGCAGATGACGGAAATTGCGAATCGACCGGTGCCGGAAGTTCAAACTGAGTCAGCTGCCGGTGAAATGAATCAGGTTTCCTTTCAGCTGGTTCAAGGGAAGGAAGACGGGAAGCCAGGGAGCGGCTTTGAAGGGAAGTTGACTAAAATCGGGGATAACACAGATTCATTCACACTCAAAGAAAAGAGTGATGCTGAAGGAAAACTGGATTTTGGCAAGCTGCCCTGGGGGGTGTATTCGTTAAATGTCATCGCTCCCTGGGGAGAATCTTATCACAATGATTTGACTGTGTTACCGGGACGCAACTTTTCCCAGACCATCGTTTGCCCGAGTGCGGCACCGGTTGAAGTCCCTGTCCGAATTGAGGTGGAATGGTCTGATGACTTGAAGTCAGATGACTGGCTGTTGTTGTGCGACTTTCGACCCCGGCACATTGACAGTGGACTCTCTGCCTTATCCCGTAAAATTGGAGCTGAGCTTTGGACCAGACCATATCCCAATCCGCTGGAGGGAACATGGGACTATCCGATGGCCTGTCTGATCAATCAGAAGAATCAGGTCTTTCGCTGTCCTTTAGATATCAATCGTAAGTTCCAGAATATTGATTTTGATAAATTAGAAGCAAAACAGTCGATCAACATGATTGAAGGTGATCAGTACCTGCTGCCGGTGATGTATCTCCTGAACAGGCAGGACTTGGCTGATCTACAGCTAGATAATATTAAAGTGGGAGAAAGTAGCGTTTCGTTTATGGTCTTGAATCACAGTCGAGAATCCTTACGAATGATTTCTCCTGCCAATCTCAACCTGCAGCACGCTAGCAGTTTTGGAGGTTCCGATATCGTTGATGCTACCACATTGATTGTCACGCATCGAAAGATCGCGGCTCTGAATGCAGCAGCTAGAGAGGAGAAAAAAGGAGCTCAAAATGCCAGTGGGAGTCCGTTTGCCTATGCCAGTGGAATTCAATTCGCAAAGCTGCTGAAGTTCACCGCTGCCAAAGACCAGGAGAATGTCTGGAAAATTAAATTGCCTGAGTTTGAGCAGTTACACGTTCCTGAAGAGGCGAAACAGGTTGAAGTTGAGGGATCTGGTGGGGGCTTTTTCTAAAGCGAAGCATTTCTGTCCCATTAAAATGAAGGAGTATTGCGTGACCTGGCCTGAGATCAGTATCGAAGATTTTCCGCCCGAGCGAGACGATGAGCCGTCGTCGCTGCGGCAGGATATCATTGATGAACTCAGCGATCACTTTGTCTGTGCCTTGAATCGCGAGTTATTGAGGAATCCGGACGAGTCGACCGCAAAACAACGCGTCTTAAATCAATTCGGTGATCCGATCAAAATTGCCCGCCAACTCTGGCTGGAAGAGATGAAGGAAAAAATCATGTCACAACGTATTCTGATTGGTATTTCAGCCGTGATGGCGGTGTGTTGCATTGCTGTTGCGGGGATTGCCTGGTCGATGATGCAGGAAAGTCAGTCGATGAATCAAAAGTTACTGGCTCAGGTCGCAGCGCTGGCGGATCGACCCGTACCTGTCGCCACGACAAAAATGGACCCGCTGTTTCTCAATCAACTCGAAGTCATGATGCAGAAGCAGATTGAGCAGGCCAGTTCCAGTTCAGAAGAGATGAATCCGATTCTGTTTCAACTGGTTCAGGAAAAGGAAGGCGGAAAACCGGCAACTGGTTTTAAAGGGACTATTATCAAATTTGAAGGCGAAAAAATAGAATTCAGTGTTGAGGCCGTGAGTGATGAAACGGGGAAACTGGATTTTGGGAATCTTCCCTGGGGTAAATATGCTGTATCATTGAAAGCCCCTTGGGGAGAGTATATTGGTCTTGGTAATCTCATTCAGATAACAACAATTCCTGGTAGAAAATATGAACAGACCATCGCCTGTCCTGCGAAAGCACCTGAGAACGTTGCGCTGCAATTTCAAGTCAACTGGCAAAATAGACCCGCGGATGAAGAGCTTTATCTTCTATGTGATTTTCGAGCTCAACGCTACGACCATTCTAAGAAAGTGAAAGAGTACAGCTTGGGTTCGACTCAAGAAATCGGTGATCAAACCTGGCTCTCTTTGCATGATTTGAGTCTTGAATCCAGGCAGAATGTGTATTTGATTGATGTCAAAAATAATCAAGCGACTCCCTGTACTCTTGCCGCAGATGGGAGTATTGAAAACATGGATTTGGAATCAATCGTCTGGTCTCCGACGGTCGAAATTCTACAGGGCCAATACCGGGCACCATCGATTTATCTGATACAAAAAAATGAACTCAGTCAATTACGCGAGATCAATTCTATCGAGTCGATCAAAATCATACAGTTTGATCAGAACGGTTATAAGATACCTGAATCAAACTATGGCTTACCATTTACTGGATTAATTGTGTCTCCATTTAAGAAACTTGAAATAGAACCATCTATGGTGGTAGACAAGACCCCTACAGAACTGAAACAGATTCATGGGTTTCTTGAAGTTCCTGTCACTAAGACCTATTCTGCAACGAAGAATGAACAACCCAATGTCTGGAAAATCAACATTCCAGACTTGTTTCCAATTACTCGGGAATCCGGTTCATTGAGTAGTGCCCTGTGACCGGGAAGAGTTTTTCATCTTCCGAACCGATCTGCTGGCAGTTGACTTCGTAGACGAATTTTTCTTTGAGTTCGTTGACCTTCAGTCGCACCGATTTTTTGTCGTCGGAAACTGTCGCTTCTTCCACCTCGACCTTATACCGGCCGCTGTCGGGGCTGGCGTAGCTGCCGCTCCAGACGCGGGTGTAACCGGCGATGGTGTAGGCTTCTTTTTCGACGGCTTTTTTCGCGTCGACCGGTTCGAAGAATTCGAGTTCGAAACCATCGGGGGTCGCGCGGAGTTCTTTGATGCCGTTGGGCAGTTTGCCGTTGGGGGTGAGCTTAGTAATCGACCCGGTGTTCTGACCGCCGAGCCAGCCGCTGTCGTGAATGCTGCCGACGTAGATGTCTCCCATGGGACTGACGGCGACTGACATGGGGCCGGCGAAATTATGCTCATCGGGGGGCACATCAGCGCGGGTGAAGTAATACGTGGCGCCCTGTACGGAGTCGCCGACCTTCTGCGTGGTGAAACGGATCAGCAAACGGTTATTGTATTCGCACCCGAGCCCCTGATCGAACAGGCCGGCATACGGGAACTGTTTGGGAATACAGGTTAAGCCGTTGACGCTGCGGGTCCAGGGATGGGGCACCTGAATCGCGGCGCGGGTCTCTTCCAGATTCTCTTTTGATCTTAAATCGGATTGGCTGGGGACGCCATACGCTTTGCCGGGAATCAGGAAATTGATCTCGTTGAACGTGTTTTGTACGCCCTGCTGATCGGAGACAAAGATTTCGTCTTTGGAGTTGATGGCAAGCCCCGTGGGATAACGGAACGCATGCCCCAGAACTTCGAGGTTGCCATTGTAGGTGATTTTGAGGATTTTTCCGCGCCATTGAATCTGATCGTCGGGGCGTTTCATCTGGGCATAATCGCTGCCTAAACCGACGTAGAGATTACCCTGACTGTCGCGGATGCAGCCGGTGGCCCAGTCATGATAATTGTCGTTCAAGCCCCAGCCGGTGGCGATCACCGTGCGCCGGTCGGCTCTGCCGTCGCCGTTGGTGTCGGAGAGCCGTAAGACTTCCGGTTTATGCGAGACGATCAGATCGTTCCCGTCAGCAATGATGCCGAATGGAGCGGAGAGGCCTTCTTCGAAGAGCGTGAGTTGATCTTCCACGCCGTCGCCGTCCGTATCTCTGGCCAGAAAAACGTCCCCTTTCAACGAGGTGAAAACGAGCGTGCCATCGTCCAGCCACGCGATAGCGGTGGGCATGATGGCGCGGTCGAGGGGGAGACGCACGCCGTCAAAGCCGGGGGCGCTGGTGACGGTTTCAAGGGCCGGTTTCGGTTTGGGTTTGGTAACAATCTGCAGCGCGTCGGCTTTGAGATGGCAGAGATAATCGAGCGTCAGAGACGCGTGGCCGGAGGAATCGCCGCTGGCTTTGACATATTCGTGTGAGTTGTTGTCGGTGATGTGTTTCCACTTTGCTTGCGGATGGTTGACATCGGTGATGGTCGGGTCGCCGAAGCTGCTGGAATAGCGGGGACGTCCGAGATAAAGGTCGTATCCTTCGGGCAGATTAGCGGCTTTAATGGTGCGCTGCCATCCCGTCTGATTTGCTTTCGCGGGGAGTGTCTGGAACGTGTCAGAGATCGCCACGGTCGTGGTTTTATTGTCTATTTTAAAGGTGAGCGCATAATTCAGGACGACCTGATTTCCGTGTGATTCATAATTGCGGAGTGTGCCCGAGGTGCCATTCTGCTGATGCGGGTAAACAACGGCCGCCGGTTCCGTTCCCGATTTGACCAGGACGAAGTCGGGACCGCGTTCATAACCGGACACGATGGGGGTTCCCGCCATATCCCAATACCAGCTTTTGCCTTCGGTACGTTGACGGGCTAAATCGCCGAGCGTCCATTGCACGAGTGAAAAGTGATCGAGATCGAACAGCAGGTTGTGTCCGTTGTCAAAGCCGACCGCAAACGCGCGGGCCACATAACCGCCGCCGGTCTCTTTGGGGTTGGTGAAGACATCGCGTACGATCCGCGCCGGTTCCCCGGCTGCGACGGTGAGAAACTGTTCCACAACGGAAGGATTCGTAGGAACCTTGAACTGGGGATCATTCAAGCCGAGCCAGATCGCGTCGAGCTGGCGGTTGATATCGCCGCCCAGAACTTTGGGGACGCTTTTCTTCAACGCGGGCATCTCCATGCCGGGCACGATCCGCAGGGGATTATGTACCCAGCGGAGGAAGTATTCTTTTCGCATGCGCGAACCCAGCATAAGCAGGTCGGAGCCACGGGTTCCCAGAGCCACGTTGCGGGGCTCGTATTCACCGAGTACATGGCAGGAGATGCAGCTGAAACCTTTGGCGCCGGTAATCGTCTGGCCGGCGATGAGCAGCTGCGCGCGATTCTGATCGGATGAGTCGACCATGAAATCGGGCTGACGTGGTCCGTCGTCGGGGACGAGATCGTGTGAGACCAGGTAATCAAGCAGTGCCTGTTTGTCTGCTGTGGAGTGCTGGAAGCGGGGCATGCGGACGCGGAGCCAGGGCATGCGGATGGTTTTCTGTTCGCCGCTGACCGCTTCCGAGAGGGCGTCATGTTTGAGTTTATCGCCGACGGCTGTGAGCGCCGGGGGAATCATGGCTTCACTCTGACCGGCGAGTGTGGGGTCGAACTTCGCCATTTGGCCGGCGATCTGGGTGATGCCTTCGTGTTTGTCCCGTTCGTGGCAGTAAATGCAGTTCCGCTGTTCCAGTACGTAGCGGCCGCGGTCGAATTCACTTTCCGGGGACGAGGGGCCAAAGCTGGATTTGAGATATGCTTCGACGGCTGCGCGATCAATGGTGCGATAGGCGGGGCGGCTTTTTTCCAGATCCGGCGTTTCTGCCAGACAGGAGTTGTCCCAGTTGGTAACGGTTTTAGAGAGATCGGTAATCTGTTGCGTCGGTTTTTCGATGCCGGGAATCGTATGGCAGGCGGCACAGCGGGCCTGGGTGATCAGTTTTTTTCCCTCCACGATCATTGTTTTATCAGCAGAGGGCTTTTTGCCGGCGGGGAGTGGGGTCTGTTTCAACACGGAGAGGGCGTAGGCCAGCTGGCGTCGTTCGGTGGTATCGAGTTTGATCACCGGCATGCGATGATCTTTGTTTAATTTTTGCGGATCGGAGAGCCAGGTGAAGAACCATTCCGTATCTCGTTTGTCGCCGATGCTGCTCAGGTCGCCGCCGCTGAAAGGTTGCTGATTGCCTTTGCCGTCGATCGTATGGCAGGCCAGGCAGCCGACCGAACGCATCAGGATTTCCCCTTCGCGCTGTTCTTCCTCGCGGGTCAGAGCTTTTTTGGTTTTCTTGTCTTTTTTCGCGGCCGGGATTTTATTGAGCGAGGCGGTTTTCGAATTCGCAAACAGATAGGCGGCGATGGCTTCGGCCTGCTGTTCGTTGAATCCGAAAAAAGGCATTTTGGCATGTGCGGCGACGCTGTCGTCATTTTTGATTTTTCGGATCAGCCATTCCGGGTTCAGTGCGGTGGTGACATACGTCAGATCAGGGGCGGCGGGGCTGGTGAGCTGGTGTTCGCGCTGATGACAGCGGTTGCAGCGATGGGCGTCGAAGTGGGTTCGGCCGCGGGAGATTTGCGCGACTTCCGGATTTCCCTCCTCGCGGTAGAGAATATTCGCCTGAATCGGTTCCAGTCCGAACAGATTCGAAGACCAGAATAACTGCACACGCGCCTGAGGCGAAATCTTTTTGTAAGAAACCTGCAGTTCAAATTCACCGAAATTCTGTTCGTACTTTGGTCCCACGATCCAGCCGGCCGTTTCACGTTTGCCTTCCAGCACCGTTTTGCCGGCGATTTCGACTTTGATCTCTCCCGCGAGATAAGCCGAGAGCTGGTATTCCCCCGGCTGTTTCACCAGAATCAGGCTGGTCCATTCCGCGGAAAAGTTTTTGCCGGAGAGTTGCGGCAGCGGCGCACTGGTGCCCCAGTTAAAGTCGATATCCGGATCAATGCGCTGCACGCTTTTTTCACCGGCCTGATAGGTGGCCAGCAGACCGGGCGGGTAGTCGCCTTCTTCCGGATCGATTTCTTCCGCCGCCAGATTCCTCCCGACGATCATGAGTAACAGACAAACAAGTAAAAAACCAGACAGGCGTAATAAAACGCTGAACCGGAGCGCTTGCATTTGATGGCAGATCATGATGAAGGGAGGCTTCAGTGCAGAATAAAGGTTGATTAATAATCCCCGTTAACGCGGCATAAACGCGACAGCGAAACGAAAAACGACCATTCGTTATTGTTCGAATGGTTTTTCGTTTTTGGCATTGGCTCCGAAAGAAGCGCGAAACTCATCGACGATCGACGCGACGGTTTTCTTCGATCCGGTCAATTTGAGGAAGTAATAGGGTTTGCCTTCGATTGCCAGAATCACGCCCAGCATGCGTGAATCGGGAACCGCTTCCGTTTTTCGCAGGAATGGAGGGCCGATCGATTTGTTGTAGGTGCCGCTCAGGTCGGCGAAGACGTATTTACCATCTTTGAATTCACCCTGGGTCACTTTCACTTCACGATCCTTGCCGGCGGCGAACTGACCGATCCAGCGTGTGATGTTGGCAGAGGTTCCGCCGCCGGTGCCGCCGAAAGAAGAGATGACCAGTTCCGCCGGTTCCTTATCTCCTTCTACTGCGGGAATTTCAAATTGCGCCAGTCGCAGATTGTTGGAGGGGGGAGCACTTTTCCAGTTCGCGGGAACTTTGAGTGTGATGTCTTTGATTTTGACTTCGTTTGTTTTGGCAGGTGTTTCTTCCGCATGTGCGGTGCAGGCGTAAATGGCCAGAGAAAGCCCCAGGACGGAAAACAGCACTCTTCGGAATGTGGTGGGAGAAATCATGAATATCCTCGGATTGAAAAAAAGAGGTTGCGCACTTGACTATAGGTAATTGTCCCCCATTCTGCGGAGATTTTCAACTGGTTGCCTCAAGAAATGCCCTTAGGATACAAATTTTGAAAAAGTAACAGAAGTTCTGCCTGCATGTTGCCAAAAAACAACAGCGTTGGCTCTTTTTCTCAACCTGGCAAAAAAGTTGCAGGACGCTGCGCGGTGGGTACGATTCGGACTCCGGGAGAGCCGGCAGTGTCACCGGTATTATAAGTGAAAGATTCTGGAGATATGAATAGTGTTCGATTTTCATCTCCGTTCTGAAAAACAGATGTGGTAGAATTCCGTTTCGCAAACACCGGGCAGAGGGTGCCAGGTCGTGTTTTTTAATTCGAATTTTCTTTGCAAATGGGAACCGGGGCTAACGCCCTGCGGCTAATAAGTCTACCGGCTGTTAACGTTCCTGAAAACAAGATGAGCCGCAGGGCGTTAGCTGCGGTTAAAACCAGACTGGGTCGGGTTGTGGTCCTGGGAATTACAATCAAACTGAAAAATATGATCCAGGAGATTTGTGGTTTGCTGTATTCGATTCTAATTAACTGGGTGTGTGATGGTTTCTGTATCTGATGATCTGCTGTGTGGAATGATCTTCGCGAAGGGCGGGAGAGTGTCAAGCGATGTTTTGCGCGAACAGGATCGAAGTGGAAACGATCGTAAATCAGGAGCAGGTGAAGTTGGTCGAATAGGGCGCGAAAGTGTGTCGATGCCAAAAATCAAAACAGTGATCAAAGTGAAGTGTCCGAGAAAAAGTATGCTGAAACCAGTCGGTTTTATGATGCATATTCGGCAGTGGATGATTTGTTTATGGTGAAGATAGTTGTTTTCTCGTGCGCGCGACGCTTAGCTGCGTAGTATCCCGGTGGCCGCGACGGTGTCAAGGTGTGAATCATCAGTGGAAAATCAGAAGATTCCGGGATTTCTCGGAGTCTCGAATTTATCAAGCGAAGTTGGCTTTGACGGATTTTGGATATCAAAGTGAACAGAGGCGAGACGTGGACTCTCGGCAGAGGAGTCGATTTACTTTTTCATCGCGGTTTGTGGATCATCGGTCATCGCGAGTTCGGGTATCTGTTCCTGCATGACGGTGAACATTTCTGCGACTTCGGGTTTGAAGACATCGCCGATCAGGATGTCGACCAGATTCGTTTTGAACTGCGGATACTCACGGAGGAACGTACCAAAACTGAAGCCGGGCGTGTAGAAGGCATAAACCAGCTTACGGAAGTTTTCGACTCCATTGCGATAATCGGGATACCAGTGGCTGAGTCGACTGGGCGAGAAATCTTGCGATTCGAATGCGTCGTTGATGGCGTCGGCGACTAATTCACCTGACTTCATTGCCAGTAAAACGCCACTGGAATAAACGGGATCAATGAAACCAAGGGCATCACCGGCCAGCATCCAGCCGGGTCCGACTGGTTGCTTCGTATGATAGGAGAAATCTTTCGTCGTCATGAATTCGGTCACCGGTTGTGCCTCGGTCAAACGCCGCTGGATGCCGACACAGCGATCGACTTCCTGATAGAAAATCTCTTCGCTGTTACCACGACCTTTGGAGAACATGTATTCCATGTCACCGGTGCAACCCACGCTGACAACATTATCGGGAAGCGGGATATACCAGAACCAGGACCGTTTGCCTTCGGTCTGTAAAACAAGGGTGGCACCTTCATCAATGCCGGGGTCGCGCTGGGCGTTTTTAAAGTGTGCCCAGACGGTTCCTTTTTTCAGGATCGGGTCTGAAATTTTCAGTTTGAAGCGACTGGCGATGAATCCGGTCTGCCCGCTGGAATCGACGACCAGTTTGGCGCGAATCTCCTGTGTTTCCTGCGAATGCAATTTCAGTTTGACGCCTGTGACCTGTTCTCCTTCTGTCAGGAGATCAAGTACCTGGGTGCCAGTGCGGACGACTGCTCCCTTGGATTGGGCATTATTGATCAGCATCTGGTCGAATTCGGCTCGTAAGACCTGCCAGGTCTGCGAGCTTTCATGATCTTTATATTCATTGAAATAGAAGGGCATCGTTTCGACACCTTCGTCGGTCACAAACTGCACGCTGAATTTTTTAGGGAAGGCGGTCTGTTTGAGCTGATCGATCAAACCAAGCCGTTTGAGGGACCAGTAGGTTTCCGGAACCAGTGATTCGCCCACATGGAAGCGGGGAAATGTGGCACGGTCGACGATAAGAACTTTTTTTCCCTGTTCTGCTAGAAGTGCTCCAACCGTTGACCCGGCGGGCCCGGCACCGATGATAATCACATCGTATTCCGAATCGAGGGCAGGCTGTTCTTTCAGTTTGAGATCATTCATGGAAAGCCTTCAGTCGCACAAGTTTGAGTCAGTATTTGAGGTCAGGTTCAGGGCGGGGATGCTTCTATTTGCCTTTATAGCAGCGGCGCGGAAACTTCCAAGAGGTCAATTGCAGGTTGCTGGTTACAAAAAATGGTCGCCAGTCTACCGTAGGTGATTTCGCCCGGCTGTATCTGCATTACGCTGGCCAATCCCGGGCCGGCGGTAATTCTCAAAACTGCGCCTAAATCGACGTGACGCAATACATTATGATTGATGAGCACCCTTCCGAGTGGGATTTCTCCCGCCAGAATTTCGTCCTTGACGGCTTGGGTTACATAGTCAAAATTAAATCTTACAATGCCGAATTGAACAACGTCATCGCTGCCCGTTTTGGAGAGCAGGATTTTTCTGAAGTACACATTTTCATTCAGACGCTGATCCAGAACGGTCACATCAACGGGAGACTGATGGTACTCTTCCATTGTGACAGTCATGTGGTGGTTATGAGCCAGCAGCGATTTATAGGGATCGGGAAGAGAGGCAGAAGAAACATGTTCGGCCCGTTCGAACAAGCGTGGTTCGTTCGGAAACAATTTGACAAGTGCATCGAGTTCGTCTTGTGGGTTCACTTGAAAATAATTTCTTTTTTCAGGGGAGGATCGGGGTGAGTTTCAGTCAAAAACAACGAAAATGAAAGTTATGTGTATCTCACCATGCGATGTTCCGGTTCGAAATATTCCGTCAGCAGACTGTCTGCCTGAAGTAAACCTTTGCGGGTAAGTTTGATTTGCGATTCATCGAAGGTGAGGTAACCTGCTTTTTGCTGATTTTCCAGCGCTTCGGAAAATTCTTCGTTTAATTTCACGCCGAACTTATCAAAAAACGGCTGAGTCAGCACGCGGCCTTCTTTGAGTTGCAGTACAAATTCGCGGATCAAACGCTGGCGTTCTGTGGGTTCGAGAGCACGATTGATGGGCAGTTCGCCGGCTTCCACAGTTTCGAGGTAATTTTCCAGGCGATCCAGGTTTTGATAATGGACACCCTGCATGTGACCAAAGGAAGAAACTCCCGTCGCAATGAGATCATTGCCGCGGAACAGGTTGTCCCGATAGGCAAAGCGATCTGTTTCCGGGTTTTTGACGAGTTCATTTCCGCTGGCGAGGTGATACCCTTTCGATTGTAAACTTTCGATGGCTTCATTCATCCAGCGGCGTTTGGTGGCCCAGTCGGCGATGGGTGATGTGATGCCCATCTCTTTGATATCTTTGGAGATGATCGTGTTGTGAGGGAGTTCCATCTGGTAAATCGTGATGTTGTCCGGCGAGAGTGCCGCCGCTTTTTCTACTGACTCAGTCCAGTTTTCGTCCGTTTCACCCATCATGCCGGCGATCAGGTCGATGTTGACCTGCGGGAAACCGACATCTTGAATCCACTCGTAAGCCCGGAAGACTTCGGGGGTCAAATGGGCACGACCGTTGGCTTCCAGCAATTGATCGTTAAAACTTTCGATACCTAATGAAATACGGGTAATGCCAATCTCTTTGAGTGTTTGAACTTTTTCCAGGTTGAGTGTGCCCGGCTCGCATTCAAAGGTGACTTCTTTCGCCGTTTCCCAGGAAAGCAGGCTGGAGAGCCGATCTCGAACGGAGAGCAGTTGTTTCGAACTCAGGTAGGAAGGGGTTCCGCCGCCGAAGTATGTGAAATCGAGTGTGCGTCCGCGAATGGCTTCGACCTGACTGAGCAGTTCGAATTCCCGCTCTAACGCCTGCACGTAACGATCGATGGTTTTGGCATTCTGTTTTTCATAAACACGAAAATAACAGAACTTGCAGCGTTTGCGGCAGAAAGGAATATGAATGTAAAGGCCCATCGGAATACTGGCATCAGGGCTTTGGTTCAGAACTTCGTGAATTCTGGTAACGTACTCCTGCTTCCACTGCGAGAAAGGAGGGTAGTTTGAAACAAAGTAACTGCCTATTTCGGTGGTGCCTGTCGTTTCCAGATCCATAGTACTCTCAATGTCTTATGTTTTTAAATCAACTATTAAGCGGCTGACTTCTCCGCAGAGATCAGTTTTTGCTACTTCTTATTGTCACTTCTTTCCGAAACAATACAAGGCACCATTTCGGGATTCTGTCCCGATGATCAGATGTCCTGAACCAATTGCCGGTGAAGCGGTGATATCTTTTCCTAAATTCTGTTTCCAGAGTGTCTTACCAGTTTTCAGATCCAGCTCGTAGAGGTTGCCGTCAGAGGATCCTACAAACACCCGGTTTCCGAGAATGACAGGCGAGCTGTCCACCCGGCCGCGCGTGCCGAATTTCCAGACCGGCTTGCCTGTTTTCCGTTCGACACAATGGACCTGCTTGTCTCGACCGCCGGCGACGACATAGGCGTCTGTGATTGCAGCGGAGGCATGGTAGGGGAATTCCTTCATCGGATCTTTGTAGCGCCATTCGATTTTCAGCTGTTTCCAGTTCACAGAGATGATTTCACTGGCGTAAGTGCCTACATAGAGGTTTTCGCCCATCAGCGCGGGTGAAGCAATCAGGTAGGTTGCGAGAGGCATCTGGCTGTGCTGCTTGCCGGTCTTGATATCAATCACCCGTAACTGCTCGTCACAACCGGTGACAAACGTGAAATTGTCCACGATAGCGGGAGAGCAATTTACATAACCATCGGTTTCCAGTTTCCAGGTGAGCGAGCCATCGGCTGCATTGAGACAGTACAGAAAGTTATCATAACCGCCGAACAGAATCTTTCCGTCTGTGATGTTAGCGCTGCTGATGATTTCGGCGTCGGTTTTAAAGCTCCAGAGTTTTTTCCCTGTCAGGCGGTCAATGGCATGGAATACGCCATCCTCATCGCCGAGGTAAACGCCATTTTCAGTGACCAGCGGCGATGATTTAAAACCGGGCGCAAATTCCTTGAGGTCCGGGTTGTCGATGGAACGGTGTTTCCAGACCGGTTTCCCGTTTTTCAATTCGAGGCATTCCACAAATCCGTTCAGACCAGCCATATAAACATGATCGCCGACAATGGCAGCAGTAGACGCGATGCCGTCGGACGACGGGTATTCCCAGAGAAGTTCCAGTTCCGCGGGAAGCGAGGTTCCTGAGACTCCCTGCTGCAGGTTTCCATTACGGAAGGAAGGCCAGTTCTGTTTGTTATCGACTGCCTGTGGTGAAGCAGCATTGTCTTCGCTGGCAGGTTTCTCTGCAGCGCTGGCTTGAGTTACGAACAGAACGCAGGTGATCAGCCCGACAATTATCCCTCGGGAAAGATCAGAGAGTGTCTGATTTATTAAAATGCGCATTCGTACAACTCCCTTAAAGAGGACTGATCGACGGGACGCGGGTTGAAATTGGCCGTCCATTGTCGCGACGCTTCCTCTGCCAGCTGTTCCACCAGATTGGGGTCGACATTGCATTCCGAGAGTGAAGTTGGTGCGCCTGCCATTGCTATTAATGATTGGATATGTTCGGCCAATAACCCTGCGCCGGCAGGGTCCTGCGGCTCACTTAAGCCGATATCGGAAGCCAGGAGCGAGTAATAATCGCCGACGAGTTCCGCATTAAACCGAATCACATGTGGCAGCATGATGCCAATCGCGACGCCATGCGTTAGATTGAAATGAGCCGAGAGCGGATTTGCCAGTGCATGGGTGGCACCCAGCATGGAGTTTTCAATGGCAGCACCAGCGAAATGTGCGCCCAGCTGCATATTTCCGCGTGCGGTCAGATCATCGGGGGTATCGAGCACTTTGGGAAAACTGTTCGCCAGCAGCGTCCAGGCACGGCGGCTGAAGAGTTGAGAAATTTCATTGCGCGGTTTCGTGACGAAAGTTTCCAGAGCATGGCTCAATGCATCAATACCTGTGACACGCGTCACAGAGCGGGGCATGGTCAGCGTCAGTTCGGGATCGAGAATCGCGATGCGACAGGCAGCTTTTTTGTCGCCACACGCCATCTTCATATGGGTTTCCGGGTGGGCGATCACGGCAAACGACTGTGCTTCGCTGCCGGTTCCGGCGGTGGTCGGGACGGCAATAAAAGGCAGCATTGGTTTGGTGGCTTTTCCGACGCCCCAATAGTCCTGCATCTGTCCCCCGTTGGTCAGCAGGAAATTGATCCCTTTGGCACAATCCATACTGCTGCCCCCGCCCAGGCCGACGATTAAATCGATCTGGTGGTTGCGCGCGACCTGCAGGCCGCGGTCGACATCTTCTGTGGTGGGATTGGGATGGACATCATCAAAGGTGGTGAGGTCAAGACTGGCCTTTTCCAGCGAAGCGACTGCCCGGGCTTCGTGGCCCGCTGCAGCGAGCCCTTTATCAGTGACCAGCAGCACCCGTTTTGCCCCCAGTTCGACAGCGAGATCTCCCAGTCGGTTTAAAGATCCACCGCCAAAGATGATCCGAGTACGGGGCGCATAATCAAAGGCGGAAAGTGAGGTGCCTTCTATCTGTTGAGCATTTACATTGGCTGAAGATTGCGAATCCATGACAATGATGATTTCCTTACGAGATCTATCTTGATTCATCAGGTTGAAAAACGATCAACACTGCTGAAACATTTTCTATGTAACTCGTTTCTCTGCTTGTGAAAGTAGATCGTAGTCGTTTGTTGTATCTGGCGAGAATTTTCAGGTAGGTTTCAGCCGGTGCGCGCAACATAAAACTCTGGTATTCCATTCCCATTCTGTCTCGATTTAACACCGTGGAAGTACAGCAGGCATCGCTCAAAAAAAAACGAAGCGAGTGTCTACTGCTTAATTCTGATCGAAATCGACAGCAATTTCCAGTAGTCAGCACTGATTTATAGGATGTTTGACGGTCTTAAGCGACGATGAAATCTTAATTTAGAGAAATCTTACTCTAAATACAGCCTGTTATTGTGGATATAAACTTCCACGGCACGCGGGGTCATAAACCGGACACTTTTTTTTTCGCGAATCCGATTTCTGATGTCTGTGGAGGAAATGTCGATTCCCGGCATCGTGACCCAGAGGATTTTTGAAAGGATGGTTTCGCCAAATTTGTGAGTGAGTTCAGACAGATCTGGTAGACTAATGTTGGGGCGATTCACCCCAATTACGGTCACCATCTCCAGAATGGTCTCTGGTTCGCGCCAGGTGTGCAGGTCCCGTACGGAGTCGGCGCCCACAATGAAAAAGAATTCATCATCTGGGTGAGTTGTTTTCAGTTGACGCAGTGTTTCCACCGTATAACTGGGGCCTTCCCGGTGGAGTTCGAGGTCTTTGATGACAAACGCGGGATGTCCGGCGACGGCGAAATCGAGCATTTCGCGTCGTTGTTTACCGGCAGTAATTCCCGCACCCTTTTTGTGAGGCGGACTTCCCGCCGGGATAAACCAGACTTCATCCAGCTTGCATTGCTCGCGGCATTGTTCCGCAAGCAGGAGGTGCGCATTATGCACAGGATCAAAAGTACCGCCAAATATTCCAATACGCATCAGTTTATCGTTTCTATCAATCAACTCTGCTCATTTTCAGGTTATCCGGGAAACAGCAGTGCGGAATGAATCTTTTGTATCGAATTCTCGATAGTCGAGTTTGATCGTTGAGTTAACCACTCCAAAGGGTTACAAATCGAAAGAACCATTTTCCTTAGTATATCCAGCTGACAATATGAGTAAACCGAGGCAACAAAGTCTATTTGAAGAAGAGGAGCTTCCGGATAATCCCATGCCCTGGGAGCGGGAGTCCGCGCAGGATCTCTATCTCGCGCAAATTGTGTTGAATCGTCCGTTGAATCGGGTGTTTCATTATCTGGTTCCGGAAAGTCTGCGACCCCTGTTGCGCGCCGGACATCGCGTGCAGGTTCCCTTTGGAAGGGGAAATCAGCTGATCACCGGCTATTGTGTGGGCGTGGGGCCCGGAGATAAGAATCAGCCCAGCATTCGTCTGAAGTCGGTGGAAGCGGTTCTGGACAGTCGTCCGTTGTTCGATGCGAAAATGCTGAAACTCACGTGCTGGATCGCGGAACGCTACTTGTGCAGCTGGGGACAGGTATTGGAGTGCGTGGTTCCCGCGGGAGTCAAGAATCAGGCCGGCACCCGGCTGGTAACCGTGTTTGAATTGACGCCGTCCGAGCTGCCGGCCGTGAATGAATCAGCGATTGATATCGAAAAACTGCCTGCCAAACAGCGTGCGGTTTATGAAGTACTGAAGACTGCCGTCAAACCTCTCACACAGGAAGAATTGATGCAGGCAGCCGACTGTGGTTCCGGGCCGATTCAATCACTCAAAAAGAAAGCGCTGATACAAAGTCAGCAAAAACGGGTTCAGCACTTTGAAAATCAGGATGATGTGACTCATGCGCACATCAAAAAAGAGGACGATTTACAGCTCAACCCAGACCAAAGTCAGGCGCTGGATCGGATTCTGGCTGCCATCCGAGGACAGCAGGGCGAAACGTTTCTATTGCATGGAGTGACGGGTAGCGGCAAGACGGAAGTCTATATTCAGGCGATTCGTGAAGTGGTCAGCTATGGTCAGCAGGCGATTGTGCTCGTTCCGGAAATCAGCCTGACGCCTCAAGCCATACAACGCTTTCGTTCCCGCTTCGATTCGGTGGCGGTTTTGCACAGCCATTTGAGTGACAGTGATCGGCATTATCACTGGCAGAATATCGCTGCCGGCAAAGTGCAGGTGATTGTGGGAGCACGCAGCGCGGTTTTTGCGCCGGCACCTCACCTGGGATTGATCATTATTGACGAAGAACACGAAACTTCGTTCAAACAGGAAACCGCGCCCCGTTATCATGCCCGGGAAGTTGCCCGCAAACGTTCGGAGTTGGAGAGTGTGCCTTTGATTCTGGGCTCCGCCACGCCGACGTTGAATTCGTGGTTACGGGTGATTGAGAAAAAAGACACGTTGATTTCGATGCCAGAACGGGTCAATAATTTGCCGATGCCGAACGTGAATATTATCGATGTGCGCAATGATGTGCAGATCAGGAGAAACGAGTCGATCGGTCGGGTTCTCTCTACCGGGATGCAGCACGCGCTGGAAGCCGGAGGGCAGGTGATCCTGTTTTTGAATCTCCGCGGTTATTCTCCGGCGCTCTGGTGCAAGGGGTGCGGGAATTCGGTCAAGTGCCCGCATTGCGAAGTTTCTTTGACCTGGCATCGGGATAAGAATCTCGCGGTCTGTCACAGCTGTGATTTTTCCAGTAAACCCCCAACTCAGTGCCCCGGTTGTGGCGCGCCGGGACTGCGTTTTGTCGGTGCGGGAACGCAAAGGCTGGAAGAAGAGGTCAAAGCCAAGTTTTCCGATTATTCCTGCAAGCGAATGGATAGCGACACCATGCGCGGGGTAGGCAGCCATGCCAAAGTATTAAACGCGTTTGCCGCCGGTGAAGTGGATATTCTGCTGGGGACGCAGATGATCGCCAAAGGACTGGACTTTCCAAATGTCACCCTGGTGGGAGTAATCGACGCGGATACGATGCTGCATCAGCCCGATTTATTTGCTTCGGAAAGAACGTTCCAGCTGATTGCACAGGTCGCAGGCCGCACAGGGCGTGGCATGCAGGGGGGACGTGTTTTTGTTCAGACCTCGTCACCGGCCGAACCGGCGATTCTCAAAGCGGCAGCGCATGATTATCTGGGGTTTGCCCGGCTTGAACTAGGACATCGAAAAGGGATGCAGGCGCCGCCGTTTGCTCATTTTGCACGGGTCATTCTGCGTGGGCCGCAGGAAGAACATGTGCAGGAATTTGCACGTCAGTTATCAAAGATACTGCTGGACGCTGCGACGGCGAAAAATCTGGATATCCATATTCTGGGACCGGCTCCGGCTCCGATTATCAGGCTCAAAAAGTATTTCCGCTATCATTTTCAGTTAGCCGCCGTCAATGTGGAAGACATTCTCCAGCTTTGGCACGAAATCGCAGACAAGCTGCCACACGAAAAGGGAATCGAATACATTATCGACGTGGATCCGGTTAACATGCGATAACCACTATTCTGAGCGGCAAGTTCCTGCTGCGTTTCCCGACATCTTCTTTTCAAGATTGCATTCAGTGGGAATTAAGGTTTGAATAGTAGTATCAGATTCCCGGAACGAGATTGCCTTCTATCACTTAGAGGAAAAACCAGAATGATCGCCGTCGATAAAAAGAATCGTTTCCGGTCATGCTTCGTGTTTCCTCTGGTTTGCATTCTGCTGGGCTTGCACGTTATTTGCCTGCAGGCGGAAGAGCCGGCAAAATCCGGTTTCGGCATTGAAGAACGTGTTCCGTGGACGACGTCGAAGCTCAAAGGATCCCCCGAGCCTTCTCTCCCGTATGAGACGGAGCGTGCTTTTCCCAATCTGAAATTCAATCAGCCGCTCGCCATTGCGACAATTCCCGGGCAGAAACGTTTTTTTGTTGCGGAGCGAAAGGGAAAAATTTTTTCGTTTCAATACGATGATCCAACCACCTCGCAAGCAGATCTGTTCTTCGATCTCAAAGAACGGGAAAAAGGACTCAACGAGATTTATGGCATTGCATTTCATCCCCAGTTTGAGAAGCAGCGCTCTGTTTATATCTGTTACGTCTTAAAGTCCGGTCTGCCGGCAGGCACACGTGTTTCGCGATTTAAAGTTCTGGAGACGAATCCTCCCCGCTGTGATCCTGATTCAGAAGAGATTTTGATCGAATGGTTATCCGGCGGTCATAATGGTGGTTGTCTGCGTTTCGGACCCGATGGTTATCTTTACATTTCCACCGGCGACGGGGGGCCGGCGTCTCCTCCCGACATTCATAACGCCGGTCAGGATGTCAGCAATTTTCTGTCCTGTATTTTGCGAATTGACGTTGATCATCCCGGAACGGATCGCCCTTATTCCATTCCCTCTGATAATCCCTTTGTGAACCAGAGTGGTGCACGTCCTGAAATCTGGGCATTCGGTTTTCGCAATCCATGGAAAATGTGTTTTCATCCCCGGAACGGCGATTTGTGGGTCGGTGATGTGGGCTGGGAATTATGGGAACTCCTCTTTCGTGTGGAGAAGGGGGGGAATTATGGCTGGAGTGTTCGCGAAGGGCGTCAACCGGTTAAGCCGGACTTGCAGCCGGGACCAACACCGATTCTGCCTCCCACCGTCGAACATTCCCACCGTGAAGCACGTTCGATTACCGGCGGCTATTTTTATTGCAGTCCCCGATTAAAAGAGTTGAATGATACTTATATTTACGGGGATTACTCAACAGGCAAACTCTGGGGGCTTCGCTATGGAGACAAACGTGTCAACTGGCATCAGGAGTTAGCGAACTCGACTCTGAAAGTGACCGCATTTGCCGTTGATGATACGGGGGAAGTATATATCGTCGACATTGAAGGAGGGGCCTTTCATCGTCTCGTACCGATCAAGGAATCGGATCACAATCCGGATTTTCCGACGCAATTGAGTCAGACAGGATTATTCCAGTCAACCGCCGCACATCAGGTTGCGCCGGGGGTGATTCCCTATTCGATCAATGCCCCTGCCTGGGCGGATCATGCGACTGGCGAGCGATTTGTCGCATTACCTGCAGGCAGCAGTATTGAATCAAGTCAGAATGGGGTGTGGAGTTTTCCCAAAGACAGTGTGCTGGTGAAAACGATTTCCCTGGAGACGGAACGCGGTAATCCCCGGTCAACTCGTCGGCTGGAAACGCAATTACTGCATTTTAACGGCGCACGCTGGTTAGGCTATTCTTATCGCTGGAATGAAGAACAGACTGACGCCACTCTGGTTGCCACGGAAGGTGATACAATCAAACTGGAGATCAGCACACAGGAGAAACCAACTGAGAAAAGTCATTTTGAATGGCAGATTTCCAGCCGCGCCGAATGTGCAGTCTGTCACACCCCATATCAGAACCATCTTTCGGTCCTGTCATTTGATGAAGCACAGTTGAATCGTAATCAAAAGTATGGCGAGATGGTCGATCATCAGTTGCGGACCCTGGCGCATATTAAATTACTGCCCGAATCGGTCTGGACTGATTCGAAAGGAGCCAAGGCGCATTATCTGGTTGATCCCTACGATACTTCTGCCGCCTTGAATATGCGGGCGCGTTCTTATCTGCACGCCAACTGCCGACACTGTCATCGAAGCAATGGCGGAGGCGGTTCAACGATTGAGCTCGACGCTTCTCTGGATCTTGCCGTTACAAAAGCGATTGGCGTTGCTCCAACACAGGGAACCTTTGGGATTCACGGAGCGGAAGTGATTTCGCCCGGCGATCCTTTCCGTTCGGTATTACTCTATCGTATGAGCAAACTGGGAAAAGGGCGGATGCCTTACTCGGGCTCTTCTATTGTAGATCAGAGGGGGACTCAACTGATACGGGAATGGATGGAGTTTCTGCCAACGAGTTCAGACAGCAGTGATTTCACGGTTCTCAGATTGCGAAACCGCCAGAGAAATCTGTTGCATGATTCCGTTCAGATTGAAGATCAGGACTTTGTCAGTAAAAAACTTCAGGAAATTCTGGGGAGCACCAGTGGTGCGCTGCTGTTACTGGATGCGATTGATCGAAGAGCCATGTCAGAGAGAATGAAAAAACAGATTGTTCAACTGGCCACTCAAGCAGAAAATCCCTTGATACGCGATTTATTCGAGCGGTTCCTGCCGGAAGATCAGAGGGTTAAACGGCTGGGTATGAATATCGATCATGACGCACTGTTGTCGCTGCAGGGAGATTCGCGCGAGGGGAAAAAACTGTTTTTTGAAATGTCGGGATTGCAGTGCCGCAATTGTCATCGCGTGCATCAATACGGAAAAGAGGTCGGGCCCGATCTGACTCAGATCGGGAAAAAACTTACACGTCAGGAACTGCTGGAGAATCTGATTCAGCCGTCAAAAAAGATTGATGAGAAGTATTACACATACGTTGTAGAAACCCGTTCGGGTAAACTGCACAGCGGGCTGTTAATCAAAAAAGATGCTTCCGGCCTGACATTAAAAGATCCCAAAAATGAAATACTGCAGATCACGCAGAATGAAATCGAAAGCGTTGTGATGCAGAAAAAATCGATTATGCCCGAACAGTTATTACGTGATCTGACCGCAGAGCAGGCCGCCCATCTGCTGGCATATCTGGAATCATTGAAATAACCTGATTGAGTGATCATTGTTGGTCATGCATAAAGGAGCGGTAAACCGTAAACCAGTCTGGTTTTTATTTTTACGAATCCCTATAATTCCACTCAGTTGCTCTTGAGTTCCCACCAGAAACTGCCTCGCTCGATTATCGGAAAATGAACGACTCCTCTGGTTCAGTCCGTTCAAATAAATTCCCATTCATGCTTGAGTTGAAGAATGACAATACAATTTGATTGTCCCTATTGCACATCGACATTAAAAGTGCCGGATTCCTCTGCTGGTAAGCAGGGAGACTGTCCGCGATGTGGGACCAAACTGTTGATCCCCAATCCCATCGCAACAGGAAGTCAGGCCGCGTCTCCCACACAAAGTACTCCGCAGCCATCTGTGGAAACGGTCAATGCCACAGATCAAACTGTTGATCCGCCAGTCTCTCCCGCAGCGTCTCCCGAGCCGAAACCGTTGACAAGTATGACTTCACAGTATTTACGCAAAAGACGCAGGTCGAATGTGGGGGGGATTCTGATCTTTCTGTTTTTCGCAGGCCTGATGCTGGGGGTCGCCGGCTATTTCTACTGGGCCTATGGTCCCCGGCTGGAAGGAAATCTGGTGGCTGCCCGCTTGAATTCCGAAACTGCAAAACTGGAGCAGCAGTTAAAAGCTGCGGGGTTGGGCGTGTCTGACGAGGTGATTCAAACCGTCAATCAAAGCTTAAAAGAAACTCCGCGGCGTGTGCAGAGCGATTTAATGGAGATGTTATTTTATGGGTCTGACAAGGGAGAACTATATATCCGACTGAAGCCGGGAAGCAGCACTGAACTGGTGCGCGTTGATCTGACCGGCGATCCCGCGCTCATGGATTATATCAGCAAGAACGGCGTGCAGTTGGATCAGTCTCGGACGACCGAGTTGCAAACTGAACTCAAACGGTTTTACGCCGACTGGCAGCATTTTCTGGAAGCAGGCGACGTGATGCCCGCTCTTGTGCATTATCGCAATTCAATCGGACTGAATTCTCTGATGGGAGGGCTGGGCTATCATATGGAAGCACGCGTCAATCACAAAGTCTATCCCTGTGTGCATGATGATTTTCAGGGAGGGCTTTACTTTCTCGTACCCAAAGGAACATTACAGTTCGAGATTCTGGGACGAAAAATGGATAACGGCTGGACTCCGTTTCCTGGTAAATATCAAGTACAAGTCACACAGGAATATCCCCGTCCGCAATAACGGTTTCCGATTAAAGGAAATCGATAACGACCGAGTCGGCGAGCAGGCAGCCAGCCTGGGTAAGTCGAACATGCGTGGGAGTTTCTTCCAGAAATCCTGCCTCGATATGTTTCTGGATGGCCGCCTTGGATAAGTCGTAGAGATCGATGCCATAACGTTCTGCAAATTCGGACACATTGATTCCTGCCCGGCGTCTTAAACTGAAAATGATGGCTTCCCTTGCACGATTTTCAGGTGTTAATTCTTCCTGCTCAGCGATGGGGGTATCTCCTGCGGCGATCCGTTTCAACCAGCTGATGACGCTGCGGTGATTCTGCCTGCGAATACCATTCAGATAACTGGCGGCGCCGGGACCGAAACCGAAATACGGATGGCCGGTCCAGTAAACTTCATTATGCTGACATTCATAACCGGGGCGGGCAAAGTTGGAAATTTCATAATGCTGCAGGCCTTCCGAGTTCAGAAACTCCAGCGAGTGTTCGTACATGATTCCCGCCAGATCGTCTTCCGGTAAATCAAAGAGACCTGCCTTTTGCCGACTCCAGAAGGACGTTCCTTTTTCAATCGTCAATCCATAGGTTGAAATGTGAGGGACATTCAGTCGAACGGCTTCAGTGAGAGAAGTTTTCCAGCCCTCCAGAGTCTGGCCAGGCACAGCGAAGATCAGATCAAGACTGACATTCTCGATCCGGGATTGCAGGTTCTGCACGATTTCAAAAATCTGCTGTGGTTGATGGTCCCGTTCCAGAAAGGTCAGGATTTCCGAATCAAAAGACTGCACACCCAGGCTGACCCGGTTCACGCCGCTCTGTTTTAGAAAGTCTATTTTTCCTTCACTGAGATTGAGCGGGTTGGCTTCAATACTGAATTCATAATTTGCGGCCAGTTGGAATCGGGAAAAAACGGCGTCAAACAATCGTTGGAGTTGCTCGATACTGAGGTGAGTGGGCGTGCCTCCGCCTAGAAACAGAGTCTTTAGCTCAATTCCCTTGCCGGCTTCAGCTAATTGCTTCTCCATCGCTGCCAGATATTCATTGATGAGATGATCTTTTTGCGCGACGAGCGTGAAGTCGCAATAGCCGCAGCGATGCTGGCAGAAAGGGACATGAATATAAGCAGAACTGGGTCGTTCCTGATTTAACACAAGCGTGAATCCGCTGGCTGTGTTTTCGTCCTGAGGTTTATTGAGAGAGGACTTCACTAAACGGCGCATCACTGTAACTCAATGCAGCCAGAACATGAGCCAGAGTTAAAATCGCATCACAGGTGGGAACCGTTTCCAGAAACCAATGATAACCTGAAAGGCTGCCAGCGTAAACGGCCCGTTGTTTCTGCATCTGAAAATAGGCGTCTGCCAGTGTGCCATCATAGGCAGAGACGTTCCATCCCGAGGGGAGTTCCGGCAATCGCTCCTGGTATCCCTGTTCGAGTACAAAAATCTTGTTCGTCTGGTCGGCAGCCATGGCTTTCATTAAAAACAGTGATACCCGGTGCTGAGGCAGAAGTGAGCCGGTTTCATCAAAAAACGCACAGCAGCGACTGTCATCATCGATGATCATGCCGAGATCACTCTCGCCGGTTTGCAGACTTCGATTCATTTTAAGAACATCAGAGTTCGACGGATCGCTTAAGTCGCGTTTGTGATGGGGAATGTCTACCCAGGAGAGTTGGCAGGGCAGCTTTTCAAAAAGTGAATTGAGTGTTTCCCTGACCAGCCTCAAAGAACAGGCAATAGAAATTTTCAGTGGGCGCAGTGCGTGAAAGTGTTTACTGAACTGGGAACGATATGATTCCATTGGATGAAAGGTTCGCTGAGATCCAGATAGTCGGGAGGCTCTGCTAAATCCGTTTCGAGCGATTTCCTGAATTTTTTCCAACCCATGACCGACAGAGACCGGTTGTGCGTTTGCCTGAAGAAATTCAAGTCCCGTATAAGATGGTCCCCGTTGTGAACCGGTGACCATGATGGCGCCCTGTGCCTGCAAATGAGTGGTTGCGTATGACATGATCGCAGGAACAGTGAGCCCCAGATCAATCACACGGCAGCCATTTCTGCGTAATGCATTGGCAACGCATGTAATGATATCCGGGGAGGAAGGTCGTTCGTCAAAGCCAATGACTACACCGGGACCTCGACTTTTTTCGGAAGAGGGAATCTCGTGCGGATACTGTGTCGTTTTAAAAGTATGTGCTGCGGGTTCCTGAGGGGCCAGCCCTTTTAGAGGCAGCGATTCCCAGAGGACGCTGGAAAAAGCCCCTGCAAACTGAGCCGCTTGTGTACGGTTGATTTCGTTCAGATAAACGCCGCGTATGCCTTCGCTGGTGAAAAGATCGTGAGACGTCACTCTCTGCTGCTGCGTCTGCTGGAGTCGTTTTACTGTCTGGGGAGACAGGTTTCCCGTTTCCCCGCGATGAGGACAATCACGGCATTTCGGATAAAAGGCGGCCAGACGGGAGAGATGAATGGCTTTCGAAATCGGATAGTCTTCACCCGGACATTGGAAAAAGACTTCTGCCGTATGCTTTAACACCGGCAGCAGGGGTTTGGGGAGAGGAGCTGTCTGATCTGAAAACGGGATCTCTGCCGTGTGTCTGTTTCCGGCGTGAGATGCTGATTTCGATGCGATGGTTTTGTTCTCCATGCGGATTTGTTTCTTCAATTTGCGGGATCAGCAGGCAGCGTCACTCGAAATTCACTGCAAAATGGAGTGTAATATCAGATAAGAATTCCCCAGAGGCGATTTCGTCGGATCGCTTGATTTCGAGCGTCAATTTACGCTATCCGAATGTTTTTGGTCAATAAGAGTTATTTATGAGCCTGCACGTCACCGAATTTCTGTTAAATCCGACCCGAAATGAGTTTGGTCCGGTGGTCGTTCTGCACGGTGATGATCGGTATATGAAGCAGGAGGCGATTAAGGCGATTGAGCCGATTGTGCTGGGAGAGGAAGAAGACACCAGTATCACCCGTTTTGACGGGAAACGACTGCAGACTGATTTATCTCCGTCGGCGCTGTTTGATGAGCTGAAAACCGTTTCCATGTGGGGAGATAAGCGTCTGGTCATTGTTGACGAAGCGGAAAAATTTGTGACCGCTTATCGGTCCCGGTTAGAAAAATATCTGGAAGCGCCGTCGAAGAGTTCTCTGTTGATTCTGGACGTCAAATCATGGAGCAAGGCGACTCGACTGGCAAAACTGGTCGCAAAAATGGGCCTGGATCTCGAATGTAAAGAACTCAAAGGAGTCCAACTGGCAAAATGGATTTCCGATACTGCTGGACAAGTGCATCAAAAGCAGATTTCACGAGAAGCCGCCTTGTTGCTGATTGAAATGGTGGGGACACATTGTGGACAAATCCATCAGGAACTGGAAAAGCTGTCTACTTTTGTAGGGGAGCAGCAACGGATCAGTCCTGACGATATTCGCGCGGTTGTCGGCGGCTGGAAGGCAGAGACCACCTGGGCCATGACTGGGGCGATTCGTGATGGAAACATCGGGAGTGCACTCAGGTATCTGGATAATTTGCTGGTCGCAGGCGAGGCACCACAGAAAATACTGGGCGGATTGACTTTTGTCTGGCGAAAATATTTTAAGGCTGCACAGCTCGCCGTGCAGGGAACCCCTTTGAAACAGGCATTAAAAGAGGCTGGTGTCTTTCCTCGCGACATTGATCCTTCGGATCGATACCTGCGGCGATTGAATCGCCAGCGGGCTGAAAAAATCAGCCACTGGTTGCTGGAAACCGATCTGAATCTCAAAGGGAACAGCCGTCTGGCGCCGCGTCTGGAGTTGGAGCGACTGCTCTTTCTGCTCAGTGGAAAGCCTTAATCTGGAGTGTAAATCAGCTGATACCAAAAGCTGTCAGAGTGCACGTCCCTTCATAAACTTCCTTTCAAAATTCTTGATTTCTCTCCAGAATGAATCTTGCCTTGAATTTGCAGGGGGGGTATAAATCAATGTTAATAAGGTTTTTGCGAAATTCATTGACACTGTGTGAACCTTGCAGTGATTGTTAAAATTTCGTACTTCTGTTGGGATCTCAGACGCACATTGAGGTGAAGCATGTCGTCGTCGGAACTCTTAGATCCAAGTGATGCCGCCAGCATCTACGAGGAAGCTCCTCTGGAAGCGGATCGTCATAAATGGATCGAAAGCCAAAAGAATGGCTCTGATCTGGGCACTCTTGCTATCTCTGACTGGTATGCAAATCACTGGTATTACTTTTGCATCGGAAAGAAGATTGAGCATCTGTTAGGAAATCGATGCTGGCAGGAATTCAGTGAAACCCGTTTCGGGTTCTTGAAGTCGATTCAGCTGGAGCATGATCTGCTGGCCGACCGTATTCTGGATCGAATATTCCTGATGCGAATGGAAAACCTGGATATTATCATCTGGGCCAGAGAGTGGAATTTACCATTGGAGCGCGTGATTGATATTCTCGAATTGATCGATATCAACTCTGCACGACTTGAACCAGTTTTATCCTGATTCAAGACTTGAATAATGGATGATTCTGTACCACCCCCGCTTTCTGAAAAAGAACCATCGCGGGAGGTTACCGCTGATCAAACGCGCGGGCTGTTTGCGGGGCTGCGTATTGTCAGCCTGTTGACGCTGATGAGCCGTGTGCTGGGGATGATTCGGGATATCGGTATGGCGACCTTGTTCGGCAATGGACCGATCATGGATTCGTTTTCGGTGGCATTCAAGTTGCCTAACCTCATGCGCCGTCTCCTGGGAGAAGGGGCGCTTTCGACGGCTTTTCTTCCGACGTATATCCGGGATTTAGAGCAAAATGGTCGTGAGTCTTCCTGGAGAATGGTGACTGCCGTCCTGTTCTGGCTGATGATCTTTTCGATTCTGGTGGTGGCCGCTGGTGAATCGCTCTTGATTCTGTTGAGCAGTTTCGGAGCTGCCAATTCCGAATCGCATCTCCTGTACTGGTTATCCGGCCTGCTGTTGCCTTACCTGATTTTGATCTGTATGGCTGCTCAGATCAATGCGACTCTGCATGCTCTGAATCATTTTTCGCTACCGGCATTGCTCCCTACAATATTAAATCTGTTCTGGATGATGGGGATCTGGCTCATCGCACCGTTTTTTCCAGATCCCCATGCGAAAATTACCGTCGTTTGTGTTTCGATTCTGGCAGGAGGCGTTTTTCAATTAGTGTTACCGGCGTGGAAATTATTCTCGCTGGGTTATCGCCCCCAGATGGCATGGCGGACTGGTTTTTCGCAAGTTCAAACCATCGCTGCAATTATGGCTCCGATTGTTGTGGGGTTATCCATCACTCAACTCAATACGTTGATCGACAGTCTCCTGGCCTGGGGGATGGCGAAACCGGAAGGCGTTCATTCGGCTGCCGCTAATACGGGGCTTCCTTTCTGGCAGATTTTTGAATCTGGGACTGCGTCCGCCCTCTATTTTGGTCAAAGGATGTACCAGTTTCCGCTGGGAGTTTTCGGCGTCGCGTTGGGGACCGTGCTTTATCCCCGACTTTCCCGACATGCAGAAAGAAATGACGGGGATTTATTACGACAGGATTTACTCCTGGGCCTGCAACTGGTTTTGAGCGTCGGGTTACCTGCCAGTATGGGGTTGTTTTTAATGGCAGAACCGTTGTCGCTGCTTTTGTTTCAGTATGGTGATTTTGATGTGTTTGACGCGTTACAGACAGCAGACATGATTCGCTATTACGGCATCGGAGTTTTTGCGTTTATGGCAGTACTGATTTTGAATCGCGGATTCTACGCCATTGGCGATACGCGGACTCCGGTGAGGATTGGTGTACTGATCGTGGTTTGTAATCTGGTCTTGAATCTGGTTTTGATCTGGTGGCTGAAAGGGAAAGGGCTCGCACTGGCGACTTCTGTGGCGGCGATCATTCAAACCGGGCTGAGTATCTGGCTCATCCGAGAAAAAATAGGGGCCCTCGATTTTTCCATGATTACCAGAACGTGTTTGCGGGCAAGTCTGGCGACGCTCGTCATGTCGCTGGTCATCTTTATGGAATTGCAGATGCTCCCGCCTGCGACTCAGTTTGTCTATCGCTTGATACGGGTGTTGATTCCCGTGGTTTCTTCGGTGGTGATTTACCTGTTTCTGGCCCGCTTGCTGGGGTTGCAGGAAATCATGACGTTGATACGTTCGGCTAAAAAAACGGCTGAAGATAAGTAGAAATCCTGAATGAATTCACACAAAATGAGACTTTTTGTGTTGAGGGACGGACTGAAAAGAAAAGCCCTCCAGAGATTTCCGGAGGGCTTTGATTAATTTGGAGTGCTATTTCAGTATTGATACCGAATTAGAATTCACCGATGACTTCACCTCCGCCACGGGTGCTTAGGGCACGGTAAGTTGTCAGATCGATATTTTCGCTGAGAGAACGGACGGCACCATCCATCAGCAGGGCATGTACAACCCCAATGTGATAACTGCGGGCAGTAACGGCGGCGTATGTGGGGCCGCTACAGTCCTTATTAGCTTCTCGACAGGACGTAAAATCACCGGCATCAATGGCTCCACTGGCATCTGGAACAGCAAGTTTCGTATTCGGAGGCAGCGTGGTCGTAAAACCGGTTTGATGTACGCGCCCGTCGACCCATTCGGTGTGACCGCTGTTCGGTTTACTATCATCCGGATCACTGCTGAATAGTGGGATAACATCACTGGCGACACTCGGGATCGTAGGTGTGCCAAGGCCACCATCGCGGTTATAGGCGGTAAAAGCTTTGACTTCTGCAAAGCAGAGTGTGTTGCTTGTGCCATCTGTAAAATCGCGTGGTTTGGTTTTGCTGTTCGGATAAAAGGCACCATCACCGCCGCTCAGGGTGTCATTGGTAAAGACGCGCCATGTCCCTCCATTGTAACCATAGCTGACAGGGTAGTGTTGGGGAGCGCCAGCAGTCGTGGTGCGAACTCTATCATTCACTTCACTGGGGCAGATAAAGAAGGGCGTGCGTGTGTAAGCAATACTGGGGTCGCTTTGTCCCGAATAATTTTTTGTGAAATCGATGTTATTGAACAGGTTAGACCCATCGGCAAACGGGAGAATGCGAGCGTGAATCGACCACTGGCCGCCAGGAGAAAAACTGGTTCCATTAGGACTGACGCAAAAGGCGGGCGGAAATGCGGAATGGGCACTTAAATAATTGTGTAGTGCCAGACCAATCTGTTTCAGATTGTTTTTGCATTGGCTCCGACGAGCCGCTTCACGAGCCTGCTGTACTGCTGGCAGCAGGAGTGCGATGAGAATCGCGATAATGGCGATGACCACCAGTAATTCGATTAATGTAAAACCATGCTTGCCCTTGCGGGATAGCTGGCTCTGTAGAAAATGTTGCCCCATTTCTTTTCTTTCCTGTAAAAAAGATTGTGGCAACGTGCTGTTTGACATGTGGTTTTGCAACGTGCAAACAGGCACCACTGGTGCCCGGATGAATAAGCCGTCTTGCCGATATTTCAGTAAATTGTCCGAGACTTGATAATCAATCTTTGTTGACACTGAGTCTCAGGATCATTATGTTAGCAATCAGTTATGACGCACGCAAGTAAATAAGGATCTGTTTTTCACATTATTTTCTGCGAAAAGCAGCTCTTAAGAGTGGGTATCAGATCGTGATTTTTTGCCTTGCGACATTTGTATAGAGCATTTCAATCGGTGGCACGGATTTTTTGATTGCTGCCGGGGGGCGTATTGATCTGCAGTTTTGAAATCTCTTAATTAATTGGTATCAACAAGACCATGAGCGAACAAAGTAAAGCAGAACGCCTTGCTCCGGCGTCAGCCCCCAAAGACGAAACACCTGCAGATGTGATTTCTTCAGATACACTTCTGAAAGGAAATCACGAGGTGCTGATTCAGCATGGAGAAACCATTTACCGATTAAGAATCACTCAGAATGGAAAATTGATTCTCTGTAAGTAAAAGCAGTTCCTGTGAGGAATCGGTTTCGCTGTAACGGAAGCAGGTAACAGCGGCCTCTGATCTGCAGGGGTTGCCTATTGTGAAAAGGCAACCTGCAGGCTTTCCAGCATGTCTTGCTCAAGGGCTGGGTCGCGTCCCAGGGGAATCCAGCCAGGGGGATTACTGCGTTCTTGCACCAGGTTCAGATCACGACGTAAACTGAGTTCCTGTTGAAATGTAGCGCCCCCTGGCGCACTTGAAGTCGGTATATGAACGTCTTCAATTTCCTTGAAGGCTTCGACTCCCAGTAAATAACCCCCTTCTACGGGAGTGACGCTGACAAATACTCTGCGCCGGATCGACTGGAGACTGCTCTCCATTCGGTTGTCATAGCCTACAGAATCGCCGTGCCAGGGTTCCAGCAAATTTGAGCCCACTTTATATTCTGTCTCGATTCTGCCATCCAGTTTATTTTCTCGTGCGATCGGGAATTTATAATTATGGATGATGTCCACAACCCGCTCCCAGACCACATCCTGATTTGTTCCCGAAATTTGAATCGGATTCGAGGCAGGCTCAGGCGCAGCTTGAAACCCCCCTGATGCACAACCTGTACATAGAATGCATAACATGATCAATTTTATAAAGTTACAGATCATTACCGGATGCCGTCACTCAGACTGCAATGCAAAATGGCAAAGCGAAGTCAGGGTAAATCAGAGCGTTTACTCCGTTGTTTATTCGACGGGGCAGGGGAAAGGGGTTTGGCTGGCATTATCAAACAGTCGCGAAGTTTCCCAGATTGATAATTCCGAGGCAAGGTCACTTTGAAAATCCATTTGTAATGTTTGTTCAATAACTTCCCAGGCCTACACCCGGAAAACAATTGTGTTTAGAATATTTTTTTGAAGTGATTGTCTTAAAACGTTTTAACTACTTTACAGGTAAGCACCATGGAATACTTTGCAGACATCCCTAAGATTGAGTACGAAGGCCCTCAGAGCAAAAATCCACTTGCATTCAAGCAGTACAATCCGGATGAGAAAATCGAAGGCCAATCGATGCGGGATCTCTTTCGGTTCAGTATCTGTTACTGGCATACCTTTCGTGGTACCGGCAGCGATCCCTTTGGTGCTGCGACACTACAGCGTCCCTGGGATGACGGCTCCAATTCTGTGGAAAATGCGCTCAAGCGGGTGGATGTCGCGTTTGAATTCTTTGAAAAGCTCCAGGCCCCTTACTACTGTTTTCACGACAAAGATGTTTCTCCAGATGGCGAGACTTTAAAAGAAGCGAACGAAAATTTTGACCGGATCGCTGATAAGCTGCTGGAAGCTCAGGAACGAACGGGGATCAAGCTCTTATGGGGCACAGCGAATCTGTTTTCACATCCCCGCTTCATGCACGGAGCAGCGACCAGTCCAAATGCAGACGTCTTTGCTTACGCAGCAGCCCAGGTCAAAAAAGCGATGGAAGTCACTCACCGCCTGGGGGGAGAAAATTACGTCTTCTGGGGGGGGCGTGAAGGATATATGAATCTGTTCAATACCGATATGAAACGTGAACTGGATCACCTGGCCCGGTTCATGCACCTGGCGGTGGAACATGCCCAGAAGATTGGTTTTAAAGGGCAGTTTCTGTTTGAGCCAAAACCAAAAGAACCCACAAAACATCAGTATGATTTCGATGCTGCTGCCTGTTTGAATTTCCTGCGGGCCAATGATCTGCTGGATCATGTCAAACTGAATATCGAAACGAACCACGCCACGCTGGCGGGGCACACCATGATGCATGAACTGGTTTACTCTTCGATTCAGGGAGCACTGGGAAGCATCGACGCAAACACGGGAGACTTGTTGCTCGGCTGGGACACCGATCAATTTCCGACTGACATTTATCTGACCACACAATGCATGTTGGCGATTCTCGATCAGGGAGGTTTGACTCCCGGCGGTGTCAATTTTGATGCTAAAGTCAGACGGGAGAGCTTCGAGCCGATTGACCTTTTCTACGCTCATGTCGGTGGGATGGATGCGTTTGCCCGTGGCGCAAAAATCGCTGCTCAAATCCGTAAAGATGGCGTGCTTTCTGATTTTGTTGCCAAGCGTTATGCCAGCTATGATGAAGGCATTGGCGAGCAAATTGAATCGGGCAGCGTTTCTTTTTCCGATCTGGAATCCTACATGCTTAAGAAAGGGGATTCGGCTCCCAATCTCAGCGGTCGTCAGGAATGGATCGAAAATGTAATCAATGAATATCTCTGACAGATAATATTTTTGCAGAATTCAGATTGAAAACAACCCTCCGCATTCAATGAATGCAGGGGGGTGTTTTTTGATTTTGTCGGTGCAAACGATTATTTTCGCCGCTCAATTCAATTTCAGGAAGTATGATTACTACAAGGTTATCAGGCATGTTTTGTTAGAAACAGGAATCTATCGAATTTACCGATTATGATGTCTGCTCTGATTCTGCAGGAAGGAAACTTCCGATTCCGTGAACAGTGCGTCGCATATTGGTATGGCGTAGTTGAGGTGAACGATGATTGAAACAATTCGGGATACCTGGCAGCAGTATTCCACCTTTTATATCAATTACCTGAATAAAAGATGGGACAATATTTCACCGATGGAATACGGCATCGTATTGGTTTCGATCGCAGTCATTGGCTGGTTGCTGATGAGAAGCGGTGCCCGCAAGGCCTGAGTCCTTTATCAAGTTGCCTGTGCAAATCGTACACTGGTGAAAAGATCGGTTTTCACTTTCAGAGTACGTCTTTTTCACCCCCCTTCAGATTCCTCTTGTCTGCTTTCTGAAAATGACTAAGATTCCCGTCCTTCCCGAGGGGCATTGATTTACTCGCCCAGGGAACGTCCTGTTTTTTGTTTTTTTTTGAAAAACGAGGCAATCAGTCAGACCGCTGAATGCCGATGAATTCTACAACCTTTGAGAGGTCGAAAAAACTTTTATTCAAAATGCCTGAGTTGTGGTGAATTTTTAGATTTAGACCGAAATCACCCGTCGACGATGGCATTGACGATGCATACAATGAAAACAGTATTCTGTCATTTCAAATTCCGTCGGAGGATCCTAAACCTTAGCATGGACCGGAATCAATAGTGGTGAGTGCCAGGCACTACCCGATTCGCCGTCCTTCTTGCAGCGACCCCACCGTCGCAATGTTATGACAGCTATACGATGAAAGTCGTGACCTCATAGAGGCACGACTTTTTTTTATTGGTGCGTCAGGCATGACGCGCAGCGTCAAGACCTGACGCAGTCAACCGGTGAGCGAAAGTGAGCTGGGAAGTGACTTGTCGGGTGCAAGCCACATGAACCAGGCGGTCCCGACGCGTGAACTGAGTCAATACGGTCTCGTATGCCTCATTGATAAAGTACGGGAACTGCAGCGTTAAAGGGAACCGCCGTATACGGAACCGTACGCACGGTGGTGTGGGAGGACGGGGGAGAAATCCCCCTCCTACCCGATAAATGATGACAAATTTGCATTAAATCGACGGACTGAGATTCTTACGGTTCTCAAAGAAAGTCGACTCAGTTCTTGAAGCCTGTTCATTAAAATGACACAATTAATGTTTATGAATTAATCATTTAATGTTTATGAATTAATCATTGGATTCTCAGGGCTCGCTCGTGTTTCATGAATGTATCAAAGACTTCTCTCGGCAGATCTTTTTCCCAATCGTTTCTGAAGTCGTTTTCCCGTTCAAAACTGTTTTTGAAAGGGAATATGTGGATCTGGCCCATTGCCGGAACCATTTTGCTGTTAGTGCTCGCCTTTATCGTGCGGTCGGTTGTTGAACAATCGAGCAAACAGACGGTTTCGGACAATCTGCAGACGATTCTCAATGCTGATGTGGCTGCATTGAATATCTGGCTGGAGCGTGAAGAATCATTGGCGGAAGTTCTTGCGAATGAGTTGCGGATTCAGAAGCTCACGGGTGAACTCGTCGCGATCGATCAACAGAATCCGGATGATCGTGAGGCCTTGCTGCATTCAAAATCCCTCGCGGAACTGCGGAGTGAATTCTCATCAGAACTGGAACATCTGGGGTATCTGGATGTGGGAATCTTCAGTCTCAATGGGCGAGTTTTAGTTTCTTCACGGGACGAACCGATCGGGAGAGCGGACTTGCCGATTCAGAAATCGGCTCTCGACAAAGTGCGGCAGGGCAAAGCCACAGTGACACGCCCTTTTGAGAGCCTGTTTGCGCGCAAGACGGATTCAGGAGAATTAAAAGCCGGATTGCCGACGATGCTTGCGCTGGCACCGGTCAGGGATGAATCAGGGAAGATCATCGCAGCGATAGCGCTCTTGATTCGACCTGATATCAATTTTACCCGCATTTTATCTGTAGCGCGTGCAGGCCGGACAGGAGAGACTTACGCATTCGACAAGAACGGTCTGATGCTGTCTCAGAGCCGGTTTGACGAAGACTTGAAAATGATTGGCCTGATTCCGGACCGTGAGGATTCGCGTTCAATTTTGAATGTGCAAATTCGTGATCCGGAAGTCAATATGGTCAGCGGCAATCGCCCCGCATTAAGAATGGCGGAACGTCCATTAACTCAAATGGCCGCCGCTGCGGTGCAGAATCAGACTGGGGTTGATGTCAACGGGTATCGAGATTACCGGGGAGTTCCCGTTGTGGGGGCCTGGACGTGGCTGCCCGAGTACGAAATGGGGATCGTGACGGAAATAGATACCACGGAAGCTTATCGTCCCCTGTATTTATTACGCTACAGTTTCTGGGGACTGTTTGGTCTTTTGGCTGTCGGGTCTGTAGCCATCTTTATCTTTACAGTGATCGTCGCAAGGAAGGAACAGGAAACCCGCCGTGCTGTGATTAAAGCAAAACAATTAGGTCAGTATGCACTGGGAGAGAAACTGGGTGAGGGGGGCATGGGGGTAGTCTACCGCGGCCATCATGCCATGCTCAGGCGCCCGACGGCTATCAAGCTGCTGGATATTGAGAAAACCACCGATGAAGCGGTGGCACGCTTTGAGCGGGAAGTGCAGTTGACCAGTCAGTTGAATCATCCGAATACGATTGCCATCTATGATTATGGCCGTACTCCGGAAGGTGTATTTTATTACGCGATGGAATTGCTGGAAGGCATCAATCTGGATGATCTGATCAAGCAGTTTGGCGCACTGTCGGAAAGCCGCGTGATCCATCTGTTGAAACAGATCGCCGGTTCATTGTCTGAAGCACACAGCCTGGGCGTGATTCACCGGGATGTAAAACCGGCTAATATCTTTCTGACGCATCGCGGAGGCGTTTATGATTTCATCAAACTACTTGATTTTGGTCTGGTAAAAGCAGTTGACGGGAGAGAACAGGCGTCCCTGACTTCCACGAATGCAATGGCGGGCACGCCCATGTATCTTTCTCCTGAAGGGATCAATCATCCTGATTCTGTCGATGCCCGTAGTGATCTGTACGCCTTCGGGGCTGTCGCTTATTATCTGCTGACCGGCACGACTGTTTTCGATGGTGATTCAATCATTGAAATCTGCATGAAGCATGCCCAGGAGCAGCCAGAGACTCCTTCCAGGCGCATGGGAAAGCCGGTCTCAGAGGATCTGGAGCAAATCGTCATGCAATGTCTGGAAAAAGATCCAGCCAAGCGTCCACAGACAGCAGCAGAAATCGTTCAGACACTCTCAGCATGCCAGCTCGACGGGAAATGGACGATTCAGGACGCCAGTGAGTGGTGGAAGCAGAAAATGCAATTGGAAGTAACGTCGATTCAATCCGCTTCCCAGTTCAAACCAGCTCTCAGTTCGAAAGCGGATGCCACCTTGATCGTCAATCTTTCGCAAGAAGAGTAGACGAATTTTCGTTTCGTGTCCGTTATGAATTCAAATGAGGAAGATCTAACTTCGCCGCAGGAAAGTGCTGTTTTGAAAAAATCTTCAGCGAATGTCACTCTTTATCGATTCCAGCGAAACGAAATTTGCAGGATTGTCATTTGACGCGGGGGTGGAACTGACACGATTCGCCAGAATTCCGGGCGCCGCAGTCTGACTATGGTCGGTTCCTTTGTAGACGCCGAAATCGTTAAAGAAAAATTTCTTGGCGATACGATAAACCCAGCTCTTTTCCGGCACTTCATTTCCAGGGGAATACTGTGAAGTGCGCGTTTCCAGATGTTGCAACTCCTGCATTGCCTGTTTTCGGGCTGTAGTATCTTTGGCGCCGTGTTTATTCATCAGATCGATCAATAGATCAGGACGTTCCAGAATAATGCAGCCACGCGTGTTTTGTTGCACAACGTGTCTGAAATCTTTGAGGAACTCCGATTGCACAAATTTTTCTTTCAGTGTTTTCGTTTGATCATGAATCGAATCCGTGGCAAACTGAATTACCGGGCATGGTTCAATGTCTCCCCACGGATTAATATGGTGGCTGAGCCCCGTCGCAGCCGGACAGAGAGCGGTACCCTCGTGGTCAAAATAGGCGTCGATTACGGCAATTGGTTTTCTCGCACGAATATCCACTACGAATTTTCGGGCGCGTAACTGCTCTTCTGGTGACAGAGCCAACTCAGGATTAGGTTCCGGACCTGCAACCCGGTAAATATGATACCAGCAATACATCACGCCCATTTCGATCAGCTTATCAACCCATTCTTCAGTGAGTAAATCGTCGATGTTGGATTTACACAAACTGGTACAGACACCTGTGAGCAATTTATTATTCAGGCAATTCTGGATCCCCTGCATGGTTTTTTCATATACATCATTGCGGCCTCTGCGGAGGTTGCTGATGATTTCGTTACCCTCGACGCTGATCAGAGGGGTGGCGTTCCCCAGTTTGCGGAGCTTTTTGGCGATTTCGTCAGTGATGAATTGACCGTTCGTAAAAATCTGAAAGTAACAGTCCGGGTGTCGTTCCAGAATTTCCAGTAACTGAGGGTGCATGAACGGCTCTCCTCCCAGTATTCCGAAAAAGGAGTTTCCCATTTCCTTAGCTTCGGTAATCAGCCGCGACATCGCCTCAACGTCAATTTTTTCCTGCTTCGCTGCAACGTCTACCCAGCATCCCTGGCAGCGAAGATTACAGCTGTTAATGACGGAGATGTAGAGGAAGGGAGGAAAGAATTCTCCTCGCTTCAGCCGTTTTTTATGCTTGTGGACTGAGAGTGCGCCTTTGAACCCAAAATTATAAGCTAACTTCCAGACGAGCCTTTTATCTGTTTCCAGCAAGACTCGTTTGGCCATTTTTAAATACATAAAGGGTCTCAGTTCTGTAGAAGAAGCTAGGTTAGTGAACAAAAATTATTCATTCCGATCAATTCTACTCAGTCGGGAGCCGGGAAGCACCTGTTTCCACTAAAAAATCCTCAGAATATTTGCACAGTACACAAACATTTCATCTCTCACTGTAAATTGCATGAATTTCATGGTATAAGGAATTGATCTTAAAATTCTTTTTTTGACTTTGGAGTATAATTCTTATACTTTCTAAGTTTAAATAAAAACAAATTACGCCGCCCACTTTGTTACAGACATTATTCATTCTGATTCAAATTGTTTAAGAGCTCGAGGCAATTGATGGAGTTAGTTGGACGAAGATACGATACATACGAAGCTGTCAGCATTAAGATCAAAGGGGGGGTTATATCTTCGATTGACCTGCTGCCTGATTCTGAAGCGGCAGGACTTCCTTTTATCGCCCCTTCCATATTCGATCTGCAAATCAATGGATACGGAGGCACCTGGTTTAATAAACCGGGACTGACAGCCGAATTAGTCTGCCAGGTGCTGGAAAAGCATTATCAGTATGGAATTACCAGATTGTGCCCAACATTAATCACCAGTTCTTTCGAAGATTACGCCAGCGGTTTTTCTGCGATCCGCGAAGCATGTGAGGAATATGCCTGGGTCGATCAGATGGTTCCCGGCTGTCATCTGGAAGGTCCATATATCTCACCAATTCAGGGACCGCGGGGCGCTCATCCATTGGATCAGGTGCGCGCTGCAGACTGGGATGAATTTTCCCGATTGCAGGAGCTTTCAGGAAATCGAATTCGATTGATCACCTTAGCCCCCGAAGTGGATAATGCAATTCCATTTATCAAGAAGGCGGTTGCCTCCGGTGTCGTAGTCTCAATAGGTCATTCTGCTGCTGAGCCTGAACAGATTACGGAAGCGGTTGATGCCGGTGCGCGTCTCAGTACACATCTAGGCAATGGGGCGCATGGCACATTACGTCGGCACCCGAATTATATCTGGGAACAATTGGGAGAACCCCGATTGATGGCCAGCATTATTACCGATGGTCACCATCTCCCAGCCAGTGTGGTCAGGACGATTATTAAAACCAAAGGGGTCGAGAATACCATTATCACCTGCGATGCCTCCGGGCTGGCCGGTTTACCGCCTGGAATCTATGATGAAGGCGCGGTCAAAATGGAAGTCCTCGAAGATGGTCCGATTGTGATTGCCGGTCAGCGCCAATTGCTCGCCGGGTCGGGGCTGGAGACCGATTCCTGTGTGACGACCGCCATCGATATGGCAGGGATTACCCTCCAGGAAGCTCTGGATATGGCCGGGCTGAATCCGGCACGTCTACTGGGATTTGAGCAAATCCGGCTCGAAGTCGGCTCGAGAGCTGATCTCATTTTGTTCCATTACGATGGTCCTGGCTCCCGTTTAAATCTGCAAACCACACTCTCATGTGGAACCGTCAAATACGGAACATTGCTCGTCAGTTCCTGATTTGAGTCAGGTTAAAACGAATACTCATTTTGTCACGCAAAAAACTTAAAAATATTTTCTGCTCGCGTGTCCACTGATTTCATTTCGCTAATTTTGGTGCTATAATTAAGCATTCTTCTTCCGTACACAAAAAATTCATACGGAAAATTTTGTATCTATTTCAGAGCCCTCGTTTTATCATATTTTTGGCTCTTCATATGTAGTGAGATGACACAAGGCAGTGGTACATTTTTGTAAATGAATCTACGTTTATTATTAATCGCGAAATCGAATCGGGAAATCCAGGTGAATGTCGCCTGTGTTGATTCCTTCAAGTTTACAATAAAGATAGTTCATTGCCCGATGTGCGTCTGCAGATCATGGACCGCGAATGATTTTTTTTAATAAGAAGTCACCCAAGAAAAAACTGAGCGATCAGGTAGTCGATCTCCAGCTTGTTTCACAACAAGACATGGATGACTGCCTGCACGAGCTACAGACGAATTCCACTGATGATGAGAAATTGATCCGATTGTTAGAGCGGAAGAATCTCATTACTTCGTTTCAGGCTGGTCGCTTAAAAAATAATGAACTCGAAGGTCTGGTACTCGGTGGTAACAAATTAATGTACCAGAACGCCTCCGGGAGTTTTGCACGCGTGTATCGGGCTGCCTCTCTGACCGATGGCCGGATGATCGGCATTAAAGTCCTCAGGCAGCGCTGGGCTCAGGATCCTGAAACCGTCAAGATGTTTCACCGGGAAGCTGAAGTCTGCAAACAGTTTCAGCATAAAAATATTGTCCCGATTTACGATGTTGGCGTTCAGGACAATATTCATTTTTTCACAATGGATTTTGTGGAAGGCGGGAACTTGCGTGATTTCATTACGATCCGCAAGAAACTCTCGCCTCTCGAGGCAATCAATTACACGATCGATATTTGTGAAGGCCTGGAGTACGCCAATCGGCTGGGCTATACGCACCGTGATATGAAACCGACGAATGTGTTGATGTCGATTCAGGGCGTAGCGAAGCTGATCGATTTCGGACTGGCGGGAGAAGATGACGCCAGTGGTGCGGGAGAAGCACATCAGCGCGCGGTTGAGTACGGAACTCTGGAAAAATCAACTGGTGCACCACGGAACGATCCGCGGAGTGATCTCTATTTTGTCGGAACCATTTTTTACGAACTGCTCTGCGGCAAACCTCCTTTTCCTCGCACCAAAGACGTTGAAGAGCGAAAAAGGCCTTCACGGTATTCTCAGGTTCCCTCCATCACCTCTCTGGAACCGAATTTGCCTGATCCGGTTGTGAATGTTCTGGAAAAGTTGATGGCCTATCCGCCACAGCAACGTTATCAATCGGCGACAGAGGCCATCCAGGAGTTGCTCGAAACACGTGCTCAGCTTGATACTGCCGGATCAAACAGTCAGCCACAAGTCGCGATCGAGGTCAAGAATTCTGCTGAACAGGAATTAAAGCTCGCAATCGCCCCTCCCACAATTTTATGTGTTGAAAATCGATCCAAAAATCAGGACGTTTTACGGGATTATCTCACCAAACATGGTTACCGCGTTTTGATCTTAAGTGATGCCGAACGGGCTTTGAATCGGATCAAAGAAAACACGCCCGATTGTGTTGTCTTTATGGAAGATTCGATTGGCGCAGGAGCTGTCGAAGCATTTCACAAAGCTTTGGAGTTAGATCCCGATGTAGCTGCCGTCCTCGTGCTTTCCGAGAAGAATGCCGAAGTCAAGAAAACGTTGCAGAAAACAGATCGCTCCCGTATTCTGGTGCAACCAATCAAGATTCGCAATTTACGTGCAAAGATCCAGAAAGTACTCGAGCACCAGCTCAATGATTCGGCAGAATTAACTGCTCATTAATCGCTGGAATAGTCTGTGCAGTTCATTCATATTTGGGAATATTGGGTTCAGGGATTTCTTCGAGCAGGCGAGCGATAATATCTTCGGTGACCATACCCTCGGCCTGTGCCTGGAAATTAGTTGAAATGCGGTGTCTGAGCACAGGAACGGCAATCCGCCGGATGTCATTCAACGAAACGCTGGCACGTCCTGACATGGCGGCAATCGCTTTTCCGCCTGCAATTAAATACTGACCGGCACGAGGACCGGCGCCCCAGTCGACCATCTGTTTAATAAAGGGGGGGGCAGACCCATCTGAAGGACGGGTGGCCCGCACCAGGCGGGTCACATAGTTGATCGTCATCGGCCCGACTTCAATCATATTGATCTGCCTTTGGAGATAAACAATCGATTTGGCTGACAATACTTTACGGATTTCCGGTTTTTCGCTGATACTGGTTGAAGCCAGTATTTGTTCTTCCTCTTCCAGATTCGGATACTCGACCTTGATATTGAACATGAAACGATCCAGCTGCGCTTCGGGAAGCGGATAGGTGCCTTCCTGTTCAATCGGGTTCTGGGTTGCGATCACGAAGAAGGGGTCGGGCAAGTCGTATGTTGTCTGCCCGACGGTCACTTCGTGTTCCTGCATCGACTGCAACAATGCCGCTTGAGTTTTGGGAGGCGTTCTGTTGATTTCATCGGCGAGCAGAATGTTGGTAAATACAGGCCCCTGGACAAATCGAAATGCACGCCGACCGGAATCTTCTTCTTCGAGAACATTCGTGCCTGTGATATCCGAGGGCATCAGGTCGGGGGTAAACTGAATTCGTTTGAACTCGCAGTCCAGTATGCGGGCAATCGTACTGACCAGTAAGGTCTTGGCCAGTCCGGGGACTCCCACCAGCAGACAATGTCCTCCGGTAAAGATGGCTGCCAGGATTTGTTCGATGACATCATTCTGTCCGATAATCACTTTATGCAGCTCATCCACCATCACATCATGATGGCGTTTTAACTTTTCGAGAAAATCGTCGAAGTCGCGTTTTTCGTTAGCCAATGTTTTCCCATTCTCTCATAAATAATGAAGCCTGCTGGATTCGATCCAGTAAACCAGTATCTGCTGCCATCTGAACTCGTATGCTTGCCGGACTGATGTGGAAATTCACTTTCAGGAAACACAATTATAATCATCTTAAATGGCTAGAGAAACAGTGACTCCTGACTTGCAGAAGTAAAACTGCTACAATCTTTAAAAGAGTCATAAAAGTGATGGAATCACAAAAAAAGGTATAAATTCGGTAAACATGGATATTTATTGAACTATAATGGCCTGCATGTCCTTTCTAAACTGTGTTCATCTTTGCTCTAATGTTTCCCAAGCCATTTGGATCGAATAAAACAGCGTGGGAGAGCCCATAGTCAGGGGGGGACGTTTTCAAGAGCATGGCAGCCTCTGCATTTGTCTAATATTATTGTCGCGGGATAGAAAGAGAAATGCGATGGATCGAATCTATAGTCTGATAACCCGGAGAGCGTTGTGTTGGAGCCTGGTGGGTGCCGTTTGTATTTCTTTAGGATGGCGACCAGATGTAACCGTTTCTGCCCAGGAGCTCTCAGCGAAATCAGTTGCTGATTCGATCGAACGTGGGCGGGACTTTCTGGAAAAGCAGCAGAAAGGTAATGGTTCCTGGCCCGCCCCCGGTGGCTCTTACACGGTGGGCGTGAGCTGCCTGGCATTGATGGCTATCATCAATAGTGGAATGACAGCCGAAGATGAACCGGTCCAGCGAGGTTTAAAATATTTGCGGTCGCTTCGTCCTGATGAAGCAAAGGGGACTTATCAGATCAGTCTTATGATCATGGCGCTGGCGGCAGCCAAGGATGGGAAACGGGATGTGCCATTAATTTCGTCGCTGGTGACCCGTCTGGAAGAGAGCCAGGTAAAAGCGGGGCCTGATGCCGGAGGCTGGAGTTATGGTCCCGGTATGGCGATCGGCGGTGGAGGCACTGCAGACAGAAGCAACAGTCAGTATGCCGTGCTCGGTCTGCGCGATGCCGTTCACGCGGGAGTGCCAGTCAGTCTTAGTACTTGGAAATTGATCAGACAGTACTGGGGCACTCAGCAAAGCGCGGATGGGGGATGGGGGTACCAGTCGAGAGGAGGAAGCAGCAGAGGCAGCATGACGGTCGCTGGCATCGCGACAATGGTGATCGTCAATTCGATGCTGGGCGACGAACTCGAAATCAATCCGGACGGGACCCCCGTCTGTTGTGAAAAAAAGGAATTCGATGAATCAATCGAACGCGCGGTGCGCTGGATGGCCAATCATTTTTCAGTAGGCAGTAATCCCGGCGTGAATTCATGGCTCCTCTATTATCTGTATGGTCTCGAACGCGCCGGCCGACTGAGCGGAACGCGATTTTTTGGGAAACATGACTGGTACCGGGAAGGAGCCGCTTTTCTGGTCACAAGGCAGTCCGTGCGGGATGGTTCCTGGAAGGGGGCGGGGCAACTGGAAGGCGATCCCGTTTTGGGAACCAGTTTTGTGTTGCTCTTTCTTTCCAAAGGGTTGGCGCCGGTACTGATCAATAAACTGGAATACAAAACCGAGGAACAGGTAAATCAACCCGATACCATTCCCAACTGGAATCATCATCGGAACGATATCCTGAATTTAACCGATGCCTTATCGGGACGTCCCGATTGGCCGAAGCTGCTCACCTGGCAAACCGTGAATCTGGAACTTGCGATCCAGGCGGGGAGCGTTCAGGTTCTCAGGCAGGCACCGGTTCTGTTTATCAGCGGACAGGAAAATCCAAAATTCGGCGAAAAGGAAATCGCCATGCTGAAACAGTATGTGGAGCAGGGGGGCTTTATCTTCGCCGTGGATAATTGCAATGGCGCCGGATTCGATCGGGGATTTCGTGAGTTGATTAAAAACATGTATCCGCAGGGAGAAGCGCAACTCAAAAGACTGACCGCAGAACATCCCGTATTTCGTTGTGAATATTTACTCGATGCGGAGAGTGTGGAGCTTTACGGCGTGGATGTCGGCTGCCGTACTTCGATTATTTACTGTCCAGATGATTTGGCTTGTTTATGGGATAAGTGGATGCGTTTTCCTCCCAAAGAACGCTCCCCCCAGGCGACCTCGATGATTACACGAGCAGTTCGAATTGGCACGAACGTGATCGCTTACGCCACCGGCCGCGAGCCGCCAAATAAACTGGATCAGGAAGAGCTGGCCAATGAAGGTGGCCTGCAGGATCAGATTGAACGCGGTTTTTTACAGATTGCAAAGATTCGCCACAATGGAACCTGGGATGCAGCACCGCGTGCCTTGCGCAATTTATTAAGGGCCCTCAACCAGAAGGCGGGTATGATTGCCTCTACAAAAACGCCGAATCTGCCTGCCAGTGATCCCAATTTGATGAGATATCCGCTGCTGTATATGCACGGGCGGAGTCAGTTCAGTCTCTCTAATACGGAACAGGCGACGTTAAAGCAGGCGCTCGAGAATGGGGCTGTCCTGTTTGCTGATGCCTGTTGCGGCTCTTCTCCTTTTGATCAGAGTTTTCGACAGATGATTCAGGAGATGTTTCCCACAAAACAGTTGAAACGGATTCCGATTGATCATCCGCTGTTTTCAGAAAAAACGGGTTATGATGTTCGCAAAGTCAGACGCCGTCAAATGGAAGTTGATGATGTGAATCAACCCCTCAAAGCGAAAACACTGGTTGTCGAGCCCTTGCTTGAAGGCATTGAAATTGATGGGCATCTCGCGGTGATTTACAGCAAGTACGATATCAGTTGCGCTCTGGAACAACAGGCTTCGGTTGCCTGCGCCGGATACATTCCGCAGGATGCGATCAATCTGGCGTTGAATATCGTGCGTTATGCATTACTTCAGGATATTACTTTCGAAGAAAAAATCGAATCGATCCAAGTCGATTAAATTGGCTGCGATAATATCTGGCATGCGAATCTGAAATTTAGAGATAGCAATGAACGAACTGGAAGAGCAACGAAAAAACGTAACCAAAGGCGCCAGGTTGGTCGGAGCTGTGTTCGGTTGTGTATTCGCCGGGATCGGCATTACCGTGCTGGGATTTTTGTGGTTACAACCCTTTGGCAGCTTTGGTGCTCCCCCCTTGTTTTTTCGGGTATTTGCTTCGTTTGTCGCGATTCCCTTCGTGGCAATCGGCAGCTTTATTGCTTACTTTTCGATCACAGGACTTGGCTTACAAAAATCGAGTTGGGTTGGTTCTGCGTCAGTGAGTGCAAAACAAGGCTCGTATACCTGCCCTAATTGTAATGCGCCGCTCTCGGGTCAATTTGAAGTCTCACCGCACGGGGATGTAAAATGCGGGCACTGTAACGGCTGGTTCAATATTCATCATAATTGAACGCAGAAAATTACAGGGTAAAGGTCCCACTTTGAAAGTGGTCATCCCGATCACTTTATTCTGTCTGTCTTGTTTTCGATGGTTATTTATACGCGCTATCGAGCTTAGAGCAATTACCGGGCATACTTAAGCGGCTCTGCGGATCTCTCTGGTCACCTGGGTGACTGGCCGTTTTGAGAACGGAGTTTTGATTGATGGTCGCAGATAGTTCCAGTAAATCGAACAAAGTTCAAAGAAAGCTTTGATGAAATCGTGGGGTTTGACTTTCGAGCCGGCGACATCCATCCATTTCGTCAGCGGCAGCTCATACACGGTTTCTTCCAGTGCAGGGCAATTGAAGAACTTTTCCAGCTGACGTGAGCGGGCCAGCAGTTCCACATCGAAAATCCAGTTTGTCAGAAAGGGAATTGAAAACAGAGCTTCGCATTCCGGAGTCACTCGAAAGAGCTTGGCCCCGCATTGAGAATCGTAAATGGGAAGTTTCAATACAACAGAGGCGGTGGTGGCGAAAACGCGACCCAGATAATGTCTTAACTGTTGCCGTTCGATCTGCCTGCCCAGCAGTTTAACCCGCGCGCCGATGACCATGGCCAGTTGGGGACGCTGGTCGAGCTGAGCAGTAAACTCCGGAATCATCTCCAGCGGCGTCGCAAGGTCTGCATCCCAGAATCCGGCATAATCGACGTCGGCTTGCATCGCCTGCTGCATTCCCTGTCGAACGGCTTCTGCTTTTCCCTGATTCCGCGGCAGATGCAGTACATCAAATGCTTCCGGAACAGAGGTTTTTAAATCATCCAGAATCAGAGCCGTCCGATCGCTACTGCCATCGTTGACGAATAAAAAACGATGGTTCTGATGAGTCATCGCATATTTGCGAAACTGCAGGACCTCTAAACGCTGCTCTTCATTGAAACAGGGAATGACGATGATCGCGGTTGACATAGGTGAGCTGATACCCGCTTCGTTCGAATCGCAGTCAAGGATTGCAACTGTCGAACTGGTGTAATTAAGCCTGTGACATCAGAGTTGGTCTCGTTTCAAAAGACGTGCTCTGGTGATTTCTGAGACCGGTGTGTACCAAAAAAGCGTGTTTATGTCAAAATCGGATTGTGTATCCATAAAAAAACAGAAGCTCGATTCAATCGGGCTTCTGTTTTTTTAATCAAATAGTTCGTAACTTCTTGCTATTCAGTAACTTTGATCGAATACAGCCGAGATCGATCGGAAACATACATCTTGCCATTGGCGAAGGTCGGAGTGCTGTAGATTGAAGAGTTAAATGTTTTTTCATCCAGCAGTTTCTTTTCTTTGCCGGCCTGAAGAATGATCAACATCCCATCCTCGTTTCCAATAAAGACTTTACCATCAACCACCATCGGGGAACCCCAGCAAGCGGCGAACATGTCATATTCCCAGTAGCGTTTGCCGGTTGCAAGGTCGAGGCAGTGAATGAATCCACTGAGATCCGGTGCGTAAACCAGTCCATCATCGACCGCGACGGTGGACATCGTGCGGCGGAATAACAACTCGCCTTTTTTACCTGTCAGCTTTCCGTCAACGTCTTCTCCGCCATAATGCCAGATCTGACCCGAAGCGGGATTATCTTTCCAGCCGTCTTTTCCGTCAGAAACCTGGGGGCTGATGTCACCGGTTTTGGTGGCGTCGATGCGATAAATGTGACCTACGCCTTCACCGTGTTCGGGGTCTTGTCCGACTCCCAGAATCACACTGTTATCATAAAAAACAGGTGTACCAATGAGGGCGTTCCGAGTTCCACGGCCCCCCAGTTCCCATTTTGAATCTTTGGGATTGAGATCGAATTTCCAGATCAGTTTGGCATTTCCATCTCCGTCACCTTCGGGAGTGAATGCATACAGCCAGCCATCTCCACCGGGGAAATAAACCTGGACCTTGCCATCTACAACGCCCACTGCGGGGGAAGACCATTGACCATGCAGAATTTTATCGAAGGGAGTATTATCTTCCCAGAGAATTTTCCCGGTGTTCTTATTAACTGCCAGAAAGCAGGGAGCACGGGGCGCTGGAACTTCCAGGTGTGCTTCGTCAACGCCGTTGGATGTCAGCAGAAAGACGTAATCGCCATGAATCACGGGAGAACTGGTTGCCAGGTTATGAGGAAATACGCCGAGGTCTTCGATCATATCCAGCGACCAGATAATATCGGCGTCTTCCTTGTCAGTCTCTTTTTCATCTTTGACAGGGCCATCGTTTTCGTTGTCGTAAAACCCGTTTGCATCAAGGCACATGAGTTCGCAACGGTTGGTCACAACCCACAGCCGATCTCCTTCGACACAGGGAGCAGAGCAGATTCCCTGTTCCGGCCAGTCATTGACGCGCCCCTGAGGAAGTTTTTCACGAGACAACTGCCATTTGAAATCGCCGGTTTTTTCGTCAAAACAGAGTACGACACCCAGGTCATCTTCATATTTCGGACGGTATTTTCCGCCATTGTTGGTTCCGACGAAGACCTGACCATTGGCAACAACAGGGTTTCCATATGTCTGTGAGCCCAGTTTGGAAACCCAGAGAACATTCTCTCCTTTTTCCTCGCCTTCGCCTGGTTTGAAGTCCAGGGAAACGCCGGTGGTCTTGTTGACCATGTTGCGAGAAGCGTCGCCGCCCCACATCGGCCAGTCACCGGAGACAGTTCCTTTTTTGCCCGCAGCAGCGGTTTTGGTCTGCTCACTTTTGGGGGCCGGTTTGGTCTGCGATGTTTTTTCCGGTTTCGGTTCGTCTTTTGGTTTTTCTTCGGGCTTCGGCTTGGTTTCCGTTTTTGGCTTTTCAGGTGCCGGCGCCTCCGCTTTAGGTTCGGCCGGCTTTTCTTCCGTATTCAAAGCAGGACCAGATTTTTTCATTTCCGGTTCTGTTTCGGGAATGGTTGTTCCCGCATCAATGGTTGTAGAACCTGCTTCTTCGAGAGGAGCAGAACCACCCAGTTCGGTTTCCGTCCCGGGAGCAGGTTTCGTCTCCGCGTCACGGGATCCACAGCCTGTCGTAGTCATGACTGCACAACACGCGAGAGAGTTGAGCAGAGCGAATCGAATTAGAAACTTTTTCATTATTTATCCTCAGAGACAATGATGTTATCGAAGTAAGCATCCGCGAGACGGTAAAGATAAAGCCCAGGACTTCCTTTTTCGTTAGCATGTGGGTCTGAGGCTTCAATACTCCAGTTTTCTGGTTCAGGCTTATCTCGAGGCCATACCTTACCCTTCACCACTGCCTGACCATCCTTGATATCAACTTTGATTTTCATAGTATACCAGACATCTGGATCAGAACGGAACCGGACTTCTTTAGCCATTCTCAAATGGGGCGCCCAGCTTTGAATGGCCAGCTTTCCCGAGTTACCTTTGAGGATCAGGTCATAACGGTTGGCCGTCACACCTATACTGGCCAGTTTTCGTTTCTGTTCTTTCATAAACACGTCAGCCTGAACCGTGTATCCCTGGTGAGCCAGCTTACTCATGTCAGATGGGCCTAGCCAGACGCTTGCACTCGGGCGCCCTTTGCCGGGGCTTGAGATCATGGCTGTGGTTCCATCGACTTCAACAGGCTGAAGTTTGAGAAACGCATTCACCCACGCCGGGGGAACCTGTTTTCCCTTGTAACCTTCAAAATCAAATTTCCAGGGAAGAGCAGAAAAGACCCGAATTCGGGCTTCCGCGGTCAAGTCACCGACTTTTACGGAAACGGTTCCGGCGATGGGGGTTTTCAAATCGGCAGGAGTGGTTACGCTCATGTCATCCACTTTCGCCGCTTCGAGCCCTTTGCCCGGTACGATGGCAGCGTCGACCTTTTTGATGAACTGACCATTTTCATCATAGGCCAGGACTTCATAATCAATTTTATCACCTTGAACTACTTCAACTTCATAAGGGATTAACTGCAGTGAAGCAATTTTATCCTGCTTCGGTTTTTCCTCTGCCAGGGGAGGCACAGGATCGCTGCTCGGCTTTCGCGATTCATCACCGATGCAGATGGTTCTGTCTCGTGTGACGAAATAAATCCGACCATCGGCAATTGCCGGTGAGGCGTAAATTTCGTCCATCCCTTTATCAACGCGTGCCAGCAGTTGAACGTGCGAAAGCTCTTCACATTTCTCGCGGCTTGTTTTCAGAATATGAATGTTGCCATTCACTTCCATGACATACAGTTTACCATCTGCCCAGACAGGAGAACCTTTGCCAACAGTTCCCAGACTGTAATACCAGAGTTCTTTCCCTGTTTTGCTGTCGTAAGCATACATCCGACCGGTATCCGCCACGACATACAGAATCTCGTCTTTGACGAGCAGACTGGCGTAGCCGGCTTTGATACCATCCACGCGCCAGACGCTGCCGGTTTTGGTAATATCGCCACGAAGAGATCCGTCAATACATTGAACTCGGCCAAAGTCGACGGTATCGGTGTTATCTTCACCGTGCGAGATGTAAACGTATTTTCCATCAGTAACAGGAGAGCAGTTCAGCCCGCGTTTGGACATGAGGAATCCCCACAGCTTTTCTCCCGTTCGTGAATTCATGGCATAACAGCCACCATCGGCATTTCCGGCGATCAGCATGCGAACGCCGTCAATGACAGCGACGATGGGCACAGAATAGTTGGTGTCTAAAGGCGCTTCACCGGGAGCCGCCGTCCAGAGTAGTTTGCCCGTTTTCTTGTCAAACGCATAGTAGGTCTGTTTTGGTGGAGGCGAAGCTGTCTTACCCCAGTTCAGTTGCAGGAAGCTGACGATCACCCGGTTCTCATCAACAATCGGTGTTTGTGTGCGACCACCGTAACCGGAAATTTTACCATAGTCTTCTGAGAGTGATTTTTCCCAGAGGACTTTGCCATCGGGGGAGTAGCAACGGAATAAACCGCTGACTGAGTGAACAAATACGTTGCCGGTTTCCGGATCGCCGGCCATGCTGGCCCAGCCGACACGCGGCGAGGGGATATCGGTTTGAAAGACATTGAACTCATCTTTCCAGAGCACTTTGCCTGTCTTGGCATCCCAGCAGACAACCTGTTCTCTGGCGTGGACTTTCTCTTTTGGGTCAGTAACATCATGGTGTGTTCTGCAATTCAGATACACACGACCGTTTAAAACAATGGGAGCAGAACGCCCGCCAATATCTGATTGCCAGAGTACATTTTTTCCGTCGAGAGACCACTCATCAACCAGGTTGGTTTCGCGGGAAATACCATTATGCTCCGGACCGCGCCAGTGTGCCCAGTCGCCAGCAGTGGCAAAAGAAGCGGTGAAAAACAGCATAACGGAGCCGACAAGCACCATGTTCATTCTTCGCATAGAAGATCCTCACTGTTCGTTTATAGAATGTGGTATCACTGATGAAGGACTACAAACCTTTTTATAGGCCTGCTATCTCAGTTCTTAAGGTGGGAGGGTTCGTCCCCTACACATAATACAGTATTGAAGTTGTTCGGGTATTGCAATGGTCTAATCTGAACTCTCAATCAGATTTAATAAGAGCATATTCCTTTATAATTAAGACTGTTTCAGCCATAATCAAGGGTCTGACGCTATTATTTACAGGCATTCTGACGCAATTTGATTGATAGAGGTTTAATTTATTATGTTTCCTCAAGTACGAATGCGGCGAAACCGTCGTACAGAATGGTCTAGACGGTTGGTTTCTGAAAATCAGCTTTCGGTGAATGACCTGATCTGGCCTGTATTTATACAGGAAGGCACGAATCAGAAAACAGAAATTCCTTCCATGCCGGGAGTGCAGCGTCTCACCATTGATCACCTGGTCGAAGCTGCGAATTCTGCAGCGAATCTGCAAATTCCTGCATTGGCACTGTTTCCCGCGACAGATCCCGCGAAAAAAAACGAAGGGGGCGAAGAAGCTTTTAATCCGGAAAATCTCGTCTGTCGTGCTGTCCGTGCGTTAAAAGCGGAAAACCTGAATCTGGGAATTCTCTGTGATGTGGCTCTGGACCCTTATACCGGTCACGGGCAGGACGGTCTGGTCAAAGACGGTTATGTCGTGAATGATGAGACACTCGACGTGTTGTGTCAGCAGGCGGTAGTCCAGGCGGAAGCAGGTTGTGATATTATCGCTCCTTCGGACATGATGGATGGTCGCATCGGTGCGATCCGGGAAGCCTTGGATGAAGCCGGTTTTCAGCATGTCCAAATCATGGCATATGCGGCCAAATATGCGTCTGCCTTTTATGGTCCGTTCCGAGATGCCGTCGGCTCGGGAGCAAACCTCGGAACCGGCGATAAACGCACGTATCAGATGGACCCCGCCAACAGCGATGAGGCAATGCGCGAAGTCGGCCTGGATATCAGCGAAGGAGCCGATATGGTGATGGTCAAACCGGGCATGCCTTATCTGGATATCGTCCGTCGCGTCAAAGCCGAGTACAAAATTCCCACCTTCGCTTATCAGGTAAGTGGCGAATATGCCATGCTTTCTGCAGCGGCCCAGAATGGGTGGCTGGACCGGGAACGTTCGATGCTGGAAAGCCTGCTCTGCTTCAAACGGGCCGGCGCAGATGGTATTTTGACCTATTTTGCGAAAGAAGTTGCGGAACTGCTGCAGGCGAAATAGATGAAAATTTGGTGAGGAATCGGATTCTTTCGATTCGTATGATGCGAAAAACGGCGGGATTCGCTATAATCTCTGGCTTGTTTTTGATGAAAGTTCGCCCATTTCAATCTGGCGGACAGAATTCGTTCTTCGCGATTTTTAAAAAAGTTTGCTGCTTTTTCGAACTACCGTTCAGGAAATAGTGTCACAATTCTTTTCCAAGAATCCGATAATGTATATTTACGGCTTTTTTAATTAGAGGACGAGGTGAACCAGTGCAATTAACGGGACATGCCAGCAGTCAGGAAACGATTGCTCTCTTCGAGAAATATGTCATTCCCAATTACGGTCGCTATCCGATCAGTCTGGTACGCGGCGAAGGGTGTAATGTCTGGGACGCAGAAGGCAAACGTTATCTCGATCTGTTTCCAGGTTGGGGGTGTAATATTCTCGGCTATTGTCCCGAGCCGGTCGTGGCTGCCATTCAGGATCAGGTTTCCCGCCTGATTCACGTACCCAATACCTGGTACACCGAAGCCCAGGGACGGTTTGCTGAGTTTCTCTGTACGAGAAGTTTTGGCAAAGCCTTTTTCTGTAACAGTGGTGCCGAAGCGGTCGAGGGGGCGATCAAACTGGCCCGGTTGCACTTCGATGGAAAACGTCCCAAAATTATCACCTGCGAAAATGGCTTTCACGGCCGAACGTTTGCCGCGGTTACAGCGACCGCACAACCCAAATACCATGCTGGACTGGGACCTTTAGTTGCCGGTTTTCGATATGCGCCCTATAACGACCTGGAAGCAGTGGCCAGTCTGGTCGACGATGAAACCTGTGCGATCATGGTGGAACCGATTCAGGGGGAAGGGGGTGTTAATATTCCCGATGAAGGATATCTGGCCGGTCTGCGAAAGCTGGCGGATGAAGCCAACTGCCTGCTGATTTTTGATGAAGTGCAAACAGGCATGGGGCGAACCGGCACCTGGTTCGGTCATCAGCAGTGGGGCGTTCGTCCAGATATTATGACCATGGCTAAAGGTATTGCCGCCGGTGTCGCCGCTGGTGCCTTCATCGCATCAGAAGAAGTCGCTCCCAGTTTAAAACCCGGAATGCATGCCAGCACCTTTGGCGGAAATCCCCTCGCAATGGCCGCGGGACTGGCCACTGGTCAGATGATCGAAGACCAGAACCTGCTGGAAAACAGTCAGATGATGTCGAAGCAGTTCGAGCAGTTTTTTGAACAACTCAAAACGGAATTGCCCATTATTCGTGACGTGCGCGTTCGCGGAATGATGATCGGCGTTGAATTGAATATTCCCTCCGGCCCTGCGGTCGGAAAATGTATGGAACGTGGGCTGCTCATCAATTCCACGCATGATACGGTCGTTCGTTTATTGCCTCCGCTGAATGTGACCTCGGAGCAGGTCGAGGTAGGCTGCGAGACAATTGCAACCGTGCTTCGGGAAATGGCTGAGGAAGATTAGCACTCGGTAACAGCTCATTTCATGAAAAATAATTGATCCATTCACACATTCCTGTTCGAATCTTAGTTTAAGAAGCGAACAGGAATTCCTGTTTTTAACAAGTCATTGATTGAGATATCCAATGAGACATTTAGTCACCTTACACGATTTGGAATCGTCAGAGATCGCTGAAATTTTCGCTTTGGTTCAGGAATTAAAAGCGAAGCGAAACGCGGGAGAACGTCCGCAATTATTGCAGGGACGGACGATGACTCAGGTGTTCGAAAAACCTTCCCTCCGCACGCGGCTCAGTTTTGAATCGGCGATGTGGGAACTGGGCGGCGGTGCCAGTTTTTTCTCCTGTAAAGAAGCGGGGCTCGACGGTCGCGAGTCCATCGAAGACGTCGCGCAGGTCATCGGCCGCTACTCGGACGTCGTGACTCTCAGAACCTTCTCGCACGAACTGATTGAGCGGTTCGCAAACAATTCTCAGGCGTGTGTGATCAATGCACTTTCGGATTTAAGTCATCCCTGCCAGGCGCTGACGGATCTTTACACGATTCAGGAAATCGCCGGAGATCTGACTCAGCAGAAAGTCGTGTATGTCGGCGACGGAAATAACGTGGCATATTCACTTGCCAATGCCTGTGCGAAACTGGGGGTCAAATTTGTTCTCTCTTCTCCTGAAGGTTTTGAGTTGAAGCCGGAATTTGTGCAGGCCGTGAAGACACACACTCCCGACGCGCATTTGGAAGTGGTATCGGATCCGCAAAAGGCTGTTGCCGACGCTACCGTGATCTATACCGACGTCTGGGCCAGCATGGGACAGGAATCCGAAACTGAAAAACGCAAGAAAATCTTCGCGGATTATCAGATCAATTCCAGCCTGATGGCCGCCGCCGATCCCCATTGCCGGTTCATGCATTGCCTGCCCGCTAAACGCGGCCTCGAAGTCACCGACGAGGTGCTCGACAGCAAACGCAGCATTGTATTCGAACAGGCCGAGAACCGGAAGCATCTGGCCAAGGGGTTGCTCGTCTGGTTGTTGAAACAGTCATAGTCCTCCAAAATAAAATCATCGAAAACCCCGGCACTTCCTGTCGGGGTTTTCTTTTTCATCCAGTCTCTTATTGACAGCCGGAGATTCAGCTGAACTCTTTGGTCTTGACCTCTCGATTTCTCCAGCGAAACTACTCTGCGTGCGTCGCGCGCGAGCAAACATGATTTTCAGGTGTATCGATTTCCTCCTGACGATTCCAGCACCATAAAAGACGCTTGTTTAACGCGTTTTTTTATAGAATGACGTGGCACTGGTTCAGTTTGAGTACTGCGCGATGCGACATTAAATTGCTTTTCTGCGCCATAAACTGTCACGAGCAGCGCTTCGGCTGAGTCAGAATGTGCCTGACTTTGACCACAGTTGCGCTTGACTGGATGACGCACTTCGCGAAGATGATTTTCGGTCGCAGCCAAAACGGTGTCACAGCGAAGTGGGTGACAGAGGGCACCGACAATCGCTGTAAGGAACTTATACCAGCCGTAGGAAACTAAAAAATACGACATGCTTACTCTGCCTGGAAAATGCGAAATCAGGATCTGTCAGCGGTCGGCCTCTCCGAAGTTGACTGCCCGTTGTTGAAGGACGCATTCTACTCGATATCACTCAGTCAGCAGTAAATGAAAATCCGGCAGTGACCAGCGTACGTGCATCGGAAAATAAGCTTGGCGCGTCGACTATTTGTTAAACACTTCGCTGACGACATCTTTGTAGAATACGGAAAACATCAGCCAGGCCATCAACAACGTCAGCAGTAAATTTAACGATTGACCGCAAATATAAAGGATCAGCGGTTTGCCCCCTTTGAGGAACTTCATCAGTTCGCGGAAGTTGGTTTCCAGTCCGATACTGATAAACGCCAGGCAGAAGAACCAGCCGCGAAATACTTTGGATGATTCTTTTACCATCGTGGGAACAATAATCTCGCCCCCTTCCATGTAAACATACAGCAGCGAGAATATGCCGGAAGCGATAATGAACCCGAGCACGAACTTGGGAAAACGATACCAGATTTCCCAGGCATCCGGTTTGATGTTTGATTCTTTGGTTTCCACACAGCTCACCCAGAACACGGCAACGCCGAACGCAGTGACGCCAATCAGAATATTCTGAATCATTTTGATTGTAATGGCGACCTGTTCGGCTTCCGGTCCCAGGATGGCACCAGAGGCAGCGACAGCACCAGTCGAGTCAATTGTACCTCCCATCCAGGCACCACCCAGAATCGGGCCAATGCCCAACATCTGGATGACGAGAGGCATCACGATCATCATAATCACAGTGAAACTGAGCGAGAGGCCAATCGCAAACGAGAGTTCTTCTTTTTTCGCTTTGCAGGCGGCCGCTGTTGCGATGGCGGCGGAAACACCACACACTGACATATCAGCCGAGATGACCATGTTCAATGAACGCGATTCGATTTTCAGAATCTTCTGACCGAAAGCATAAGTGCTGATCAGTACAATCGGCGTCACCACCCACGCCACATAAATGCCCGGCAATCCCAATACCAGCAAACGACTGAATAAAACGCTCGCCCCCATGATGACGAGCCCGGTTTTGATATAAAACTCTGTTTTCAAAGCGGGTTTCAGCCAGTTCGGCGTGCCGATGGTGTTGCTGATCACCAGGCCAATCATCAGCGCCCAGAGCGCGTATTCCAGGTTATAGCGTTTGACTACAACCTGTCCGGTCAGGATGTAAGCGAGTGTCGCCAGCAGAAACACGCCGAGAAAACCGACGGCGAATTTTGCAACAGACTGCCCCATCGCTTTGATGCCCAGTGAGAATGCAATGAGGCTGATCAGGAACACCGCACCTAACGGGATCAGCAGGTTCTGTTTCTCAGGCGGGAAAATGGAATCGAGGGGATTATCAGTCCAGGAGCCCGGTTTACTCAACCAGGGTTTCAACGGACTGTGGACGCTCAGTTTTTCGCCGGCTGTATTTGCTGCCGCCAGTTGTTCTGAAAAATTGGCAGGTAAGGTGAGGTACAGCGCCAGAAAACAGATCAACAGGATGCCGCTGCCAGTCCAGATGGCCCACCAGTCTTCCGCCGTTTTCATCTCGGACCACGTCGAACGACGAGGTGCTGCAATAACAATGTCACTCTGCTCAGGTTCAGGAGTCGGCGCGTTTTCTGGCATTGATCACATTACTTTCTGAGCGGCATGGTGCTGGCCACCGGTTAAACTGGGATCACAAAAACTCAAAGTCAGGAAAAACGAAGCAGCTGCGTCTTTCTGAGCGGAACGGCATTAGCCGCCGGTATCGAAAGTTTTTGTACCGGTCGCTGGCGACATTCCGCTCATGCGATGCGTCGTATTTCTAAACAACAATCGCTTTGTTTCAGAACGTAACTGGTTCTTTTTCAAGCTCCGCATGATACCTTACAAAAAAAATAAGGAATCGAAAAGCGTTGATGCGATACTCGCGCCCTGTATTTTTCAGAAAGATCTGCAAACAGAAAACGACGGTACGATTCTCCAGTATCCGTTGCTGCGATTAATGTGCATCGGGAGCCGTGGTGGAGACCATCGCCTGCTTCGGCGGCTTGTTAGCTACGGGACGATCGACAGCTTCCTGCAGCGCACTGAGCAACGTGGATTGCGTATACAGGTCGCGTATAATAATCGGCTCGTTGGACCGATTGGCGGGAAGGATCACGGTCAGCGGAATACTGACACTTCTGAATTTATCGAGCCACTCCTTGATGGTCGGCGAATAGTCGGTGTAGTCGGCATACATCGGGACGATGTTGTGCTTCTTGATCAGTTCCAGCGTTTCCGGGGTGTTCAATGCCAGCGCTTCATTTGTTTTACAGGTCAGGCACCACTCGGCAGAAAAGTCAATCAGCACGATTCGGTTTTCGTCACGCAATCGATTCAGCTCCTGAACGTTAAAAGGCACCCAGGGCAGGTCATTGGTCGACTTCTGGCTCATTTCATAGCCGAAAAAACAGATCCCCGCCGTCAGCAGCAGCGCCGACGTACGTACGGTCATTTTCTTACGGAACGAAGAATTATGAGTATAAAGGCTGCCAATCATCCACAGCCCGGTCGTAATTCCCAGCAGCATGATCAAAACAGGAATCGTCAGAGACTCATCCAGGAACGAAATGATAAAGATCACCGCGCCCATCAGCACGATACCGGAAAACTCTTTAAAACGCACCATCCACATGCCCGGCTTGGGAAGCCACGCAATCGCTTTCGGGAACACACTGAAAACCAGATAGGGAGACGCCATCCCCAACCCCATTGTCAGCCAGACCAGATACGTAATATTCGGAGTCTGTTGAACTGACCAGGCGAGTACCGGCCCCAGGAACGGCCCGCTGCAGGGGGTTGCCAGCAGTGTTGCCAGGATGCCTGTCATAAACGCCCCGGTTAAGCCTTCCTTCTGTTGACTGCCGGCTGCCGAACCGACCATGCCCGGCACCGGAATCTCAAACACGCCCAGCATACTCAACCCCATTGCATATACAATACAGGCCATCACGATATTGAATTTGGTGCTTTGGAACAGTCCGCCCCAGCCGAGGCCGGCAAAAACCGCCAGCGAAGCCAGACCCAGAAACACCGTCAATACACCCAGTGAATAGAAAATATTCAGCAGGAAAATCCGCATCCGGTTTTCCCCCGCCTGCTGCACAAAACTCATGACTTTGATGGCCACCACTGGTAGAACGCAAGGCATGACATTCAGAATCAAACCACCCAGAAACGCGAAAAAAAGATAGGAAGCGAGTGTCTGGTTCTGATCGTCAGAGGTAATAATAAACTCGTCATCGTCCTCTGCACTTTTTAATTCTTCAACGGAGGAGAGTGCGACAGGGGTCGCGTTCGTCAGATCTCCCAGTTGAAATTCGATCGGCATGGGGCGGAGACAACTGACTTCACTGCAGATCTGGTAAGTCAGTTTCCCTTCCACGCCAATTGCTTTTGCATCGGGTAAACGTTCGAATTCGCGGGTCCAGACAACTTCCTCGTAATGCGTTCTCTGATTTTTATCACTGTGCGTTTCCTGCGTCGGTTCCGGATTGGCCGTGAACTGTTTTGAAACCGGTTTCAGTCCATCCAGTTTGAAAATTTCAATATGCGTTGGTAAACCAGCCTGTGTTTTGTCCTGATCCAGTGCAAACGTATGATACTTTGGTTCCAGTTGCATGGTGATTTTCAGTTGTACCAGTTTCTCTGGATCTGTTTTCGCCGGCGACAGGTCAAATGTCAGTTTTACCGGGTCTGGTTTCGAGCTGCGTTCGGGAGTCACAGTAAACGAAAGCGGCGCACTTTTCTGTTTGCCCGAAAGCGTCGCGGTAAACGGAAACTGCGAAGGGACACAGTTTTTCGCATCGCAAACCTGATAAATCATCTGTCCTTTGAGCAGCACTTGTGCGGGACTGGTCACGTCGGCATTGACTTTGAAACGACGGTTCCAGATCACGCTTTTCGTATACTTTTCAATTTCTTTCCCGAACAGCGGTTCGAAGACCGTTTTCGGTGGATGGTCGGCGTTGAAATGCTGATCTATCGAAGTCAGACCTTTGGATTCTTCAATCACAAACTTGGTCGCACCGCCAAACGTGGGGCTGGTGGAATACGTATAAGAGCCTTCCGGGATGATCATCGTCAGCGAAAGCGTCACCGTATCCCCGGCTTTGGCATCCTGGGGCAGCAGGCTGACGCTGATTTCCGTCTTCACATCTGCATTCGTAGCAGGTGCGTTTTTTTGACCGAATAAATCCGGCAGCGACCCCTTTTGCGCCTGCAATTCGAGCGATGAACAGACCAGAGCAGCAAACATTGTGATCGTAATAGCGATACAGCGGGGAGTTTTCAAAATGAAACCCTTCCAAAAACTCGGAACTATGACAAAACGGCTCGTGAGCCAACTTATTAAATAATATCGGAGTCGGGACTGTTTTCTTCTGTGAAGTAAGTCACAATTCCTGATGGATTCATAGGGATTTTAGATTTCTGAGTCAACATTGACAACAATTTACTAACCTTATCCAATATAACTATCTTTTAGTCCGATTACGCTTTGTAATAGAGAATGGGTCAGAGTTCACAGTGCACATTGACGTCAAGTGATGACGGAAGTCGTTGGCAGGTGAAACCTTATCTATTTTATCCCATCAAAGTATTTTGATCAATTGAAAATAAAACGCGATGAAAAAACAGCTAGGTACGCTCTGTGTTTTCTTGATCAGCTTTTCATCGGAAGTGACTGCCGGGGAACCTCTGATTGCCCCGAAACCTGCCGAAACAGTGAAGGAGATTGAGTTTAGAGATCCCATACCCTTTGGTCTGGATCCGGTCGCTTATGGAACCGGCGACCTCTCAGAACCCGTAGCCGACCTGAACCGGCGACTGGGGAATCGGACTCTGAGTCTGAAATACGATCCCGAATGGGGTTATTTACGAGAAGTTCTGCAATCGTTAAGGATTCCGGAAACCTCTCAATTAATGGTTTATTCCAAGACGGCCCTCAATCCGCGGCTGATCAAACCGAGCCATCCCCGCGTCATCTATTTTAACGACGACGTGTATGTCGGCTGGGTGCCCGGCGCGCGGGCGATGGAACTGGCGTCCGTTGATCCGTTGCGCGGGACGATCTTTTACGAGCTGGATCAGAAACCGTCAGAGCAGCCTCGCTTTTTACGTTCGGAAGGTTGTCTGGCCTGTCACGCTGGCGAATCGAGCTTGCGTGTGCCCGGTTTACTGGTGCGTTCTTTTTTAACCGACCAGCATGGCCGTCCGATTTCCGGCTATTCCCAGATCTCGCATGACAAACCATTGGAAAAACGCTGGGGAGGCTGGTACGTCACAGGCACGCATGGCGAGATGAACCATCTCGGAAATCTGTTTGGTCAGGAAGTCATTGACGAATCGAAAACGAATCCGGCTTGTCGCGCGAATCTGAAACAGATCGATCAATTTGTTGACACGTCAAAATACTTAAGCCCGCACTCCGATCTCATTGCGCATCTGATTTTTGATCATCAGGTTCACGGGCACAATTTAATCACCCGCGCCAGCATGGAACAACAGTTACATCTCAAATCCGACGTGGAAGACCGACTCTTGCGTTATCTGCTGTTTCTGGATGAAGCGAAACTGGCAGGTCCTCTGCAGGGGACTACCGATTTTCAAAACTGGTTTGAAAAACAGGGAAAACGGGATGTGCAAGGCCGATCGCTGAAAGACTTTGATCTGAAAACCAGGCTGTTTCGTTTTCGTCTGAGTTACCTGATTTATTCGGACAGCTTCCATAATATGCCTGCAGCCGCCCGCTTACGGATTTTACGCGGCATCTTTTCATTTTTGAACGCGACTGACGCCGAACTCAAACAGGAATGGGACGTCACACCGGCAGATTTCCCGCTGCAGGAACGGCAGGCGATTCAACAAATTGTCGCGGAAACCCTGAAGGAGTGCCCTGAATTCTGGAAATGACCTGCAAAGAGGGCATTGCCTTGAACCGTCTGCAGCTACTATGATGTAAAACCGCCTTAAGTGACTTCATGACCTGACATTGACTCATATTCGGTACAGTGATCGGGATCTTTCACAGAGTTCAACCGATATGAGGTACGATGTTTCAGTTCAATAGAAGATGCCTGGAAAATCATTTCTGGTTGCCGCTGGTCTGCTTCCTCTGCGGGGCAGGTCTCGCGACGACTCATTCCGTACAGGCAGCCGACGAATTTGAAGGACTCAAAGTCCCCGACGGATTCCGCGCGACCCTGTATGCCGACGATGACCTCGCGCACGATATCTATTCCATGACCATCGATTCACGGGGGCGCGTCGTCGTTTCCGGTCCGGGTTATGTCCGCATTCTGATTGATGCCGACGGCGATGGTGTCGCTGAATCGTTTCAGCAATACGCGGATGGCCCCGCGAGTGGCGCACAGGGCATGTATTTTCTCGGTCGCGATCTGCTCTGCACGGGTGACGCCGGGCTGATACGTTATCGGGATCAGAACGGCGATGACCGCGCCGATGGAAAACCGGACGTCTTTTTGCAGACGAAAACCGGCGGCGAACACAATACGCATTCCATTCAGAAAGGTCCGGATGGCTGGTGGTATCTGCTGCTGGGAAACACGGCGGGCATCAATGAAAAATACATCACCCGCAAAACTTCCCCCGTCAAAAAACCGTATGCCGGCACACTGATGCGGCTGAGCCCCGACCTCACGTCAGGCGAAGTCATCGCCGACGGGTTTCGCAACGCCTATGATTTTTCCTTCTCGCCGAACGGCGATGTCTTCACGTATGACAGTGATGGTGAACGCGATATTTCACTCCCCTGGTATCGCCCGACGCGCGTGTTTCAGATGTTACCCGGTTCGAATGCCGGCTGGCGCAGTCGCAGCTGGAAACGCCCGGATGACTTTCTGGATATGCCCCCCGTGATCGCCTCGTTTCATCGCGGCTCGCCGACGGGGGTCAGCACCTATCAGCAGCGTCAGTTCCCGGCAGCCTATCAGGGGGCGCTGTTTGTTGCGGACTGGACCTTCGGCCGCGTGCATGCGATTCCGCTGGAAGATTTTGAAGGCAGTTATGCCAGTGAACCGATCGAGTTTATCACAGGTGTAGGGCAGTTCGGATTTGCACCCACCGACCTGGAAGTGGGCGCCGATGGTTGTCTGTATGTCAGTGTCGGGGGACGGGGGACGCGCGGCAGTGTGTTTCGCATTGAATACGTCGGACCGGTTGCAGCGCAAAAGCCCGATTTGAATTCAGAGTTGCCTGCAGCAGCCGACGCTTCAGAGACAGAAACCGCGTCCGCACTCGAAACCGTACTGTCAGCGCCTCAGCCGCTCAGCAGCTGGTCGAGGCAAACCTGTCTGCCTCTGCTGAAATCATTAACGCCGGAAGCCTTTTATCGGGCAGTACTCGACACAAACCGTCCTGCCGCAGAGCGTCTCCGCGCCATTGAAATTGTGACGGAATTATACGATGGATTTCCGGATCGCATCGTGGAACAATTGATTCTGGACAAATCGGCTCGGGTCCGGGCACGACTCGCATGGTCATTGGGTTATCAAAGTCCGTCCGAGCAGAATGCGGAACTGTTGAACGCGCTGCTCAAAGATGAATCACCGCTCGTAACCCGGTTTGCCTTAGAAGCCTTCCTGCAACGGGGATCTACGATTGATCAGGAACACTGCCTTTCCGGTTTGCAGAAAACGTTGGGCGCACCGCAGCGTTATGTCAGGCAGTCGGCGGCCCGTGCCGCGGCGACGTTGAACGCAGAAAATTTTCAAACGCTTTCTTCCGGGGTGACCGCAGAGGAGGGCGCTGCTCAGATCACGCTTGCGTATGCCAGCATCATCAAACAAGGGGGCGTGGTTCCTTTGGCTGTACGCACGGGTATTACCGTTTTTGAAGGCGATTATCAAACCGATCTGCGTCTTGATGCACTGCGGTTGATTCAGTTAGGGCTCGGCGATCTGGGACCGCCCACCAAAATGGCAGCCGTATTTGACGGCTACGCGAACAGCGTCGACCTGACGGAATACGAACGCCACCTCGATCCGATTCGCATCCGATTAATGGACGCATTTCCCAGTAGTCATGAAGTTCTGGATTACGAACTGGCTCGTGTGCTTTCGATGCTCGCCCCTTATAATCCAAAACTGCTGGACCGGATTCTGGCGAAGATTACTGATGAGTCCGATCCCGTGTCTGACATACATTATCTGATAGTCTCTGCCCGTATTCCCAGCGATCGCAGTACCGCACAGTCGAAAAAAATTGCGAATGCGCTGGTACAGATTGATGAGAAAATGCTGCGTCTCAAGCTTCCGCAGGATACGAACTGGGACGACCGCTTTAAGGAACTGTATACGCGGCTCGCCAAAATTGACATTGATCTTCCGCGGCAGATTGTGGAACAGCCGGGCTTCGGGCTGCCGGGACATGTGTTGTTTTTGAGCCAGTTGCCATCTCAGTTTCTGGGAACCGCCATCGAAGCCTTTGATCGAAAAATCAAGGCCGATCCGGATTTTCACTGGATCAGTGATGTGGTCTTTGTATTCGGTGAATCGAAGAAAACCGAGCATCGGGAAATGCTGCGTGAACTGTATGATGATTTTGCACTGCAGGCAGCCGTACTGGCCGTACTGGGCGCTGCTCCCGAAGAACAGGACCGGGATAAATTTGTACTGGGGCTGGAATCTTCTCAGATTGAAGTGCTGGAGTCTTGTATCTCCGCATTGGAAAAACTGATGCCGGCAACGAAACCGGAAGAATCGGTGCGACTGTTTGCGGCGTTGCGACGATTGGGCCACGATAAACGGGAGCAGCAGCTTCAGGCCCGCATTGTTTCGCTGCTGCAGAAATGGACCGGTCAGCAAATCGGTCAGACCGCTGATCTGGCCGACCCGATGAAACAGCGGGCGCTGATTCAAGTGTGGGAAGACTGGCTGTCGAAACAGTATCCGGAAATTTTCACAGCTCTGTTGCAGCAGGGGGGGCCGGAAACGGAAAAATTCTTCGCGCAACTGGAAACCGTCAAGTGGGACGAAGGGAACAGCGAACGAGGCGAAGCATTGTTTCGTAAGCGGGCCTGCGTGCAGTGTCATGGCAACCGGAGTGCGCTGGGCCCGGCCTTAGCGGGCGCCGCCAAGCGGTTTTCGCGCAAAGATCTGTTTACTGCGATTGTAGCGCCGAACCGGGATGTTTCGCCCCGCTATCAGACTACCGTTGTCGGCACCGTCGATGGTAAGATTTATACGGGGCTCGTCGTTTACCGTTCGGTAGATGGACTGACGCTACGGAATTCCAATAATCAGACCACGCGTATCGAAGCGGCGGAAATCGATTTCGAAAATAAGAAAAGCACTTCATTGATGCCCGAAGGGTTACTAAAAGATCTGACTCCTGCTGATCTGGCTGATTTAAATGCCTATTTGCAAAGTCTGTAAGCGATTTCAGCGGTGTGATTCATATAACAATGGTTTAAGTGGTACTTTGCAGTAGAATGGTTTTAGCCGCATACAGGTCAGCTTAAGAATTCAAGGAGGGGAAGTGCCCGTCCTTGCGTTCGGAATTCAGAATTTCATTATTCCAGCAGGAGGCTTCCAGCCGCGTGTCGACTTCTGAAGAATCATCAGCGAAGAAAAAACGCACCCGCAAAATGCCGGAGCCCTATAACGCGCTGGATGGTAAACGATGGATTCAGAATTCGATCAGCGTCTGGAGTGATGTCCGCAAGTCAACCGAAGAAGTACGTTTGAAACATCCGGCGATTTTTCCTGAAATGCTTGTCGAACGGCTCATTGAAACATTTCTGCCGCGGGAGGGGAACGTGATCCTCGATCCCTTTACCGGTTCCGGCAGTACGATAGTGACCGCAGAAAAAATGGGAAAGACCGGCATCGGCGTGGAGCTTTCGGAAGAATACGCGGCTCTCGCCAATCAACGGATCACGGAGGTTGCAGGAGAGTCTGATGAACAGGATGAGACTATTCCCGCGAAAGCACAGGCCGCAGCGAAATCGCGCGTGATTCTCGGTTCCGCTTTGAAGTTGGCTGAACATGTTTCGCCGGACAGCGTCGATTTATGTATTACGTCTCCTCCGTACTGGAACGTGCTCAATCAGCGTCGTTCCGCCGATCACAAAGCGGTCAGGCATTATGGAAATCACGAGCAGGATCTCGGCGTCGTGGAAGATTACGAAGAATTTCTGACTGAGCTGACACAGGTTTTCGGCCAGGTACTGGAAACGCTGCGTCCGGGTAGTTACTGCTGTGTCATCGTGATGGATTTGAGAAAGAAAAGTCAATTTTTTCCTTTTCACAGCGATTTGGCAACTAAGCTGCAACAGATCGGATTTATTTACGATGATCTGATTATCTGGAATCGTCAGTCGGAATATAACAATCTGAGGCCTCTGGGTTTTCCTTCAGTATTTCGCGTCAATAAGGTTCACGAATTCATATTGTTGATGCAAAAGCCAAAGCAATAGATTGCAATTCGACAATCGGAGTGATTCAGGATTCTGTTAAAGCGACTCCCGTTTATTCAGACAGTGATCCATGTGATTATGCTCGATTTAAAAGGCCCTGAATACGCGATAATCAACCCGGACACGGGCTAGACTGTGTCCCGGTTTACTGTAGCGACTCCAGGAGCATTTGGATCGAGCATATTAGATTGAGACACGCTATGGTAAAATGCGATGCGCTCTAGAAACAGAAACTCAGATTTGTCATAATAGCGGTTTAAAGCCTGAATATTGCTGAAATTATTTAGAAGAGAGTACTCCCATGCAAAGCCTCGATTCCATTTTAGTTGGCGTTGATTTGACACACGCAGATCGACTGGTTGCCGCCGATCTGAACGAACAAACTGCAGAAGCGGTTGAACGTGCGATCTGGCTGGCTAAGCTGTTTGATGCCAGGCTGGAATTCTTCGCCGCCATTGATTTGTCTGCCCATACGAAACATCTGCTCGAAGCAGATCGGGATCACCTGACTAATACGGTGGAAGATGAAGCCCATGCGGTGATGAGCGGGTTGATTGAACAGGCGAAACAGAAGGGCGTGGAAAGCACATCCAAAGTGGCGTTGGGTCCAAGCTGGCGCGAGATTGTGATTGAGGTCATCAAGAGTAAGCATGATATAGTGCTGGTCGGCACACGTCCCCACGGATTTACGGGACGGTTGTTTGGTGGCACGGTGATGAATCTGTTCCGTCAATGCCCGTGCCCCGTTTACGCGGTCAAAATAGATGAAGAACCCGACGTTCCTGAAATCGTGATCGCCAGTGATATGAGCGAAGTCAGCAGCGATATTCTGAATTTCATCGTTTCCGCGGCACAGGTCGCCGACATGAAAATTCATCTGGTACACGCCATTGATACCCAGCTCGACCAGCGACTCAAAGGCCTGGGAATTGGCGAACAGACGCTCAAAAAATGTGCTGAAGATATTATGGAAGAAGTCGAAAACGAGCTGAACGAACAACTGGCACAGACCGATTACCGTACGCTCTCGTACGGCGTGCAGGTGCATGTCCTGGAAGGTTCGCCCGAGGTCGCGATCCCTGCATTCATTGACGAGCACAAGATCAATCTGCTCGCGATGGGCACGCTGGCCCGCTCCGGCATCAGTGGTTTCTTCATCGGTAACACTGCAGAACGCATGCTGGAGAAAGTCAAATGCTCCGTCCTGACCTTCAAACCGGCCGATTTTGTTTCGCCCGTCGTACCTGAGTGACATCGTTCGTTTCAAATCCGATTTATAAAACGCATCGTTGATTCCTGTCAGCGATGCGTTTTTTTGTAGTGACTTATTTTGGAAACGGCTGTGCGAACTCAAAAAACTCGAAGATCTGTTTGATGAAGATTTGAGGTTACAGAGAGAAATGGGCGTTGGTATTGTTTAGCAGGGATTGATAGCATGGTAGACTAATGAATCGAGGTGCATGCCTTGCGAGGAACAGTGATTTGCCAGTTTGAGATGACTGAATCAACATGGGAGTCCAACTGATGCCAATATTTCTACTGACCGCAACCGATAAAAATGGCAAACGTGAAACGCATCGCGTAGATGCAGATACCGCACAGGACGCCTGCCATCAATATGAATCAGCCGGATATCTTGACATCGTCCTGCACGATGATGATGTATGGGCCGCCACGGTCGCCATGTTTCCCCCTGATGTCAATGCAGAAGTGGAAAAATATTTGACTCCTGCTGATGTCGTTGAGATGCGATATCTTTCCAAATTCGATCATTTTATTTTTCTGGCGAAAAAGAGTTTGCGTCCGTATAAGTGGGCGCTCCTTTTGACGACGATTCTGGTTTTTATCAGGTGGGGAGAGAGCAGAGAACTGAATTATTTTGACTATATTCTGATCGGGACCTCGCTTGTTGCCAGTTTCTGTGCGGCTTATTTTTCACCCGCTATCAAATACAAGAAGATGGTCGATGCCGGTTACTGGGGCAGATGGCAAGAGACACTCAACCGTATACCGGGACTTAGAGGCATTGCGCCCGAGTTTGATCTTTCAGCACGTGAGGCATGTGCCTTGACTGGTTTAGGGCGAATTGATGAAGGACTGGCATTGATGCAGCCTTTCCTGGATGCCCCCGAAGTTCCCCGTTGGATGTATTTTCCACGAGTTTCCGAATTGTATGAGATCGCGAAACAATATCCGCAGGTCATCGAATGTACTCGGCTTGCCTATGAAGAGGCACCTGAGAATCCGAGCGTACAAATTGATTATGCTTACGCCATTCTCAAGTATGGAACAGATATCGAACTGGCAGCACAGCTGCTGGAAAAGGCAAAGCAACAGCATTTAAGCGAACTGCTTGAATTATACTGGTATTACTTTTATGGTTTTCTCGAATTAAGCAGGGGAAACTATCGAGAAGCTGAAGCCCATTTTCTCGTCTGTCAAAATGGTATGCTCCCTCTGGCAGCCGATGAGCCGGCACTGCAGTTAACGTTAGATTTTAATCGAGCCTATCAGGCAATCTCAGCTGCCGAACTCGGCGAAACAGAAAAAGCGGAAACCCTTTACCAGCAGGCTCTGCCCCGCCTGCAGGCACTTGAGGAGAAACGTATTATGGATCGCTACGTAAAGGCGACCCTGTGAGTCTTAAGTGGTTTTTTCAAAGCCTCAATTGTTGTGGCTGAATCTGCTTGTTGCCAGGCTCTGTCTTTGCTGCGCGATGGGCAGTTTCTGACGTAATGTCGATTTGAGCGATCCTGATTTCCGCAATCAGATAGTCAAAAAACAACGCCTGGCAAAATACTGAAGGATTCGTAAAAAGCGGTTGTTCTATGGAATGGAACGAGACGAAACGGATTTTGACTGATGTCTCTGGGACCGAGCAGCAGCGGTTGCTCGTAGCGACAGCACTTAATGTGTTCTGGTCCTTCTGCTTTTAATACTCAGAAAAAGTCAAGAATTTCCGGGCTGCCGCGCCGCGGGTTGACGGTGCTTGAATTGTGTGATTAGAGTCCAGGCGGTCAATACGACAGACTCAGGCTGAAACGCCAGCGCTGCTCGAAGTGACTTGTTCACTTTGAAAAACGGAGAAAATGTTACGGTGGATGTAGACGTCAGTGATATTTTTGGGGTCATAACGAAAACCGCGGAATCAGTCGTTTGACGAATCACCGGAACCCCTACTATAGTAGGACCATTCATAGGCCCCCGTAGCTCAGTTGGATAGAGCAATGCTTTCCTAAAGCATAGGTCGCAGGTTCGAACCCTGCCGGGGGTATGTTTTTTGGGGGGATGCTCGAAAACGTGTCCCTGTTCATTTTGGAGAAGGACAAGGTTTGATGCTCAAGGCGTTCCGAATTCTGGCTGGCTGTTTCATCGCATTTGGTTTTCTGTCACAAATGAATTCGCTGCAGGCAGACGACAAAGCCAAAAGTTATTACCTGATCGGCAACTCGCTGACGTGGGATACGACTCCTTCCCTGCTGGACGGGGATGTGCAGTGGCACGTGGATTGCGGAAAAAGTCTGCCTTACATTTATGCCCATCCGGAAATGCCGTGCGTGAAGAACTCCACGCTCTGGCCGCAGGCGCTCAAGGAAAAACAGTACGACCTGATTTCCGTGCAGCCGCACTATGGTTCGACTCTCGCGGAAGACGCCGATACGATTTCCAAATGGGTCGAGATGCAACCCAAGGCGACGTTTATCATTCATACCGGCTGGGCGCGGAGTGCCACGCGCGCCGATGAATATGCCAGCAAGGATATTTCAAGCAAGCTGCAGCACAGCCCCGCTTATATCAACGCGCTGCTGGCGGAACTGAAAAAACGCTATCCCGAACGGCAGTTTCAGCAGACTTACGCGATCAATCTGCTGGAGCAGGTAGACGCGGATATCAAAAATAAGAACGCTCCCCTCGCACAGACTTCAGATTTATATCGGGACGCGATCCACATGAAAACCGATAGCGGCCGTTATCTGATGCACAACGCGATGCGGCATGCGATGGGGCAGCCCCGGTCCGAAAAGGGCTATGAAAAAGTCGACCCGAAAATGAAACAGTACCTGAATCAGGTGCTCGATACATTGGATTAGGCGTAATTAAATTACGGCAGTTCCGCTATTAATGCCTGTTTTTCCTCATCAGACAGAAACGACGCTTCGAACGAATTCCGGGCGAGTTTTATCAGATCATCGCGTGAAAGATCGAGTGCCTGCTGGACGGCGGTGAAGTTTTCATTCACATAACCGCCGAAGTAGGGGGGATCGTCCGAGTTGACTGTGACGAGCAGGCCGGCTGCGAGCATCTGTTTCAAAGGATGCTCCGACATGGTTTTGAAAACACGCAGCCGCACATTCGAGAGCGGGCAGACGGTAAGCGGAATCTGTTCTGCGGCGAGTCGCGCGACGAGGTCCGCATCTTCCATACAGCGCACGCCATGATCGATGCGTTCCGCGTGCAGCAGGTCCAGCGCTTCGGTAATGTATGCGGGCGGGCCTTCTTCGCCGGCGTGGCAGACGACCCGAAAGCCCTGTCGGCGGGCTTCTTCGAACACCTTCACAAATTGAGAAGGGGGATGCCCCAGTTCAGAGGAATCCAGACCCACGCCGATGAATTGCTCGCGGAAGGGAAGCGCCAGCTGCAACGTCTCCATCGCCGATTCTTCAGAGAGATGCCTTAGAAAACTGAGAATCAGGTGAGATGAAATGCCCAGTTCGGTCTGTGCCCGTTTGAGGGCCGCCGTGATGCCGTTGATGACGGTTCCCAGGGGAATGTCGCGTGCCGTATGTGACTGGGGATCGAAGAAGATTTCGGTGTGCCGTACGTTCTGTGATGCCGCCTTTTTCAGGTAGGCCATCGTCAGGTCATGAAAGTCTTCTTCCGTGCGAACGACGCTGATTGAGGCGTAATACAGATCGAGAAACGACTGGAGATCAGCGAAATCAAAGGCAGCCCGCATTTCGTCTACTGAGGAAAAGGGGATGGAGATCCGGTTCTTTTCCGCGAGCTGAAATGCCAGTTCCGGTTCCAGAGTCCCTTCAATGTGCAGATGCAATTCTACTTTCGGTAACCGGGCGATAAATTCATCCATGTCAGTCTCTCCCTGATGGTGTCAATGCAGCAAGCCGAATTCTCAGGCGTTATCGTAGTGCAGCGAAAGGAATTGTCAACATCTCGATTCACGGCTGAGACTTGATATATTTTAGCCGTGATATGAGAGGAGAAGCGGAGGCCGATAAATCCATTCGACTGCACAAAAAAATTCCGGCCGCCGTCTGTGGTTCGCCGGCTGTTGAAATGAAAAATTTGGCTACGTTCCCTCCGAACGTGTGCTTAAGGAAGGGGGGGGAGGAGCCGACGCGATGCAGTAGCCGGCTTTCAAAATCTCTTCCAGCCCGGCGTGGAAAAACGCATCATCCAACTCGTGGAGACATTCATGAAACCATAGCACGCCGGTCGCGCGTCTGTTTGAAGCGGTCACGTTTTAGTTCGGATTGCGGAATTCGAAGATATTCGCGGAACACCTCTTCCTTCTGAGGAAAATCGAGATGTTTTTTTAACGCTTTATCCGATCTAAGCGTAATAACTTCAGGAAGTAATGTGAAAGTGGAAGCGTAGCAAATCCAGTCTGTCCAACCTGTGATGAATGAATTCATTCAGGAGTCGTCTCTGCACTTTGCCTGAAACACGCGGTCTCTGGGGGTGTTTTGCTAACTGGTTGTCAGTTCGTTACTTACCGCTGGTGTGGTGCCGGCTTCTATGAGGGAGAATTCTGCCGACTTCAAGATTGCTATTGTCTCAATCTGAAAGGTGGGAAATAATATAAGGGCTCGAAACAATGATCAGTCACGAACATTCCTGTGTGGCATGCCCTGAAAGCTGTCGAGTCACGTCCACACGATAATCCCAATTTTACAATTTGGTGTTGGCCATGGATGGTCTATTAAACAACCTCATCACAGATTTATGTTTGTGTGAGGGAACTATCCCTGCGCTGGTAGTATCTAACGGAAGCAAGAAAACTTTAGGTCCTTTTGAAAGGCAGCGCTTGAGAAAGAACTTGTTCAACTAAATAACCTCGAACTTATTGGCCTACAAGGCGACGTGCTGGAACGCATGTTGTGAAGCCAGGAGGAGGATTCCGATGGAAAATGGTCGATCAATTTTAAATCAGATCTCTGGTCAGCTGAATGCTGACTCATTTCTTCAGGAACATTGGCAGGGGACTTTTGATGAGTACCTCGATCTTGTTCGAGCGGACCCCAAAGTGACGCGGACCGCATTCCAGAGAGTTTATGATATGATCATGAGCTATGGAACGTATCCCGTGGATGGCAAAAAGGGACTGATCCGCTATCGCTTTTTTGATGACCCGGTGAACGAAGGTCGCGATGGCATCTTCGGTCTTTCAAAGCCTTTGATGGAACTGGTCAATGTCTTCAAATCTGCGTCGCTCAAGTATGGCAGTGAACGCCGCGTCCTGTTGTTGCACGGTCCTGTGGGAAGTTCAAAAAGTACCATTGCCCGTCTGTTAAAACAGGGGTTGGAGCGTTACTCACGTACAGAAGAAGGCGCCGTCTATTCCTTCGGCTGGAAAGAGCCCGATGGATCAATACTCTGGGATCCGATGAACAGCGATCCGCTGCAGTTAATTCCTCAGGAAAATCGCCGGAAAATCTGTGAATACCTGAATACGGGCCGCGACCCCGATAACGAGTCAGACTACATTGTCGAAATCACAGGCGAAGTCTGCCCGCTCAGTCGTTTCATGTTCAATGAAAAACTGGAGCAGGCCAACGGCGACTGGACCAAAGTCATGGATCAGATCGTCGTCAAGCGGATTATCTTTTCGGAACAGGATCGCATCGGCATTGGCACATTCCAGCCGAAAGATGAGAAAAACCAGGACTCCACAGAATTAACGGGCGATATTAATTACCGCAAAATCGCTCAGTACGGCAGCGAAAGTGATCCGCGCGCCTTCAATTTTGATGGCGAGTTTAATGTGGCCAATCGGGGACTCATTGAATTTATCGAAGTCCTGAAGCTGGACGTCGCGTTTCTGTATGATCTCCTGGGCGCCTCTCAGGAACACAAGATCAAGCCGAAGAAGTTCGCGCAGACCGACATTGATACCGTGATTATCGGGCATACCAATGAACCCGAATACCGACGGCTGCAGTCGAACGAATTCATGGAAGCGCTCCGGGATCGTACGGTCAAAATTGACGTGCCTTACGTGACCAAACTGAGTGAAGAAATCAAAATCTATGAGAAGGACTACAATAGCAAACGCGTTCGTGGCAAGCATATCGCCCCGCATACGCTGGAAATTGCAGCAATGTGGGCCGTGCTCACCCGGCTGGAAACGCCGAAACATCACGGTTTGACGCTGGTGCAGAAAATGAACCTGTATAACGGCAAATCGCTGACCGGATTTACGACAGAGAATGTCGAACAGCTCCGCAAGGAAGCCAAGTCGGAAGGTCTGTTCGGGATTTCTCCCCGTTATGTTCAGGATAAAATTTCCAATGCGCTGGTGGTGAATTCGCACAGTTCAAATCTGAATCCGTTCATGCTGTTAAATGAACTGGAAGAAGGGCTGAAACATCACTCGTTGATTGCCAATGAGGAACTGCGCGACCATTACCGCCAGTTGATTACCGTGGTCAAAGAGGAGTATACGGACATAGTGAAAAACGAAGTCCAGCGTGCGATTGCCGCCGACGAAGAAGCACTCACGCGGCTGTGTGGGAATTACCTGGACAACGTGAAAGCGTACACACAGAAAGAACGTGTGAAAAACAAATTCACCGGTGAATATGAAGAGCCGGATGAACGTCAGATGCGTTCGATTGAAGAACGGATTGATATTCCTGAAACCCGGAAAGACGATTTCCGTCGTGAGATCATGAATTACATTGGCGCGTTGTCGATGGATGGGAAAACGTTCGATTACAAAACCAACGAACGTCTGCAGAAGGCTCTCGAAATGAAACTGTTTGAGGACCAGAAGGATACCATCAAGCTCACGAGTCTGGTGTCAAATGTCGTCGATGCGGAAACGCAGGAAAAAATCGATATCGTCAAAGCCCGGTTGATTCGAAATTATGGTTATGACGAAGAATCAGCCACCGATGTTTTACAGTACGTTGCCAGTATTTTTGCTCGCGGCGACACAAAAAAAAGCAGTGACGCCGCCTGATTCGTAATTCTGTCCTTATTTGATTGTTCACGAAAACCAAGTGAAGAAGGAATTGTATCAGAGTCGGCTCACCCGGTTTCCCTGTTCAGAAAGGGTCTCGATAGCATGGTACGCAGAATCGATCGTGACCAGCAACGGTTTGATAAAATTATCAAGGGAAAAGTGCGCCAGCAGCTCCGGAAATATATCAATCATGGAGAAATGATCGGCCGTAAAGGTCGTGAAACGGTGAGTATTCCCGTGCCTAATATCGAGATTCCCCATTTTCAGCATGGTGAAAAAGGGAGTGGCGGCGTCGGGCAGGGGGAAGGAGAAGTCGGCCAGCCCATCGGCCGCGGACAAGATGACGGCAATGGACAGGGACAGGCCGGCAACGATCGGGGGCAGCATATTCGGGAAGTCGAATTAACGCTCGACGAACTGGCCGACATGCTCGGCGAAGCCCTTGAACTGCCTCGCATCGAACCCAAGGGAGACGACGCACTCACTTCGAAAAAGGACCGTTATACTTCGATCCGTCCCACCGGCCCGAATTCGTTACGCCATTTTAAACGGACTTACAAGCGAGCACTCAGGCGGATGATGTCGACAGACAACTACGATCCGGCTGATCCGTTCATTGTTCCGACCAAAGATGATGAACGCTATCGAAGCTGGAAAACGGTTTCGGAACCGCATACCAACGCCGCCGTCATTTATATGATGGACGTTTCAGGGTCCATGACCGACGTTCAGAAGGAAATTGTGCGCACGGAAGCCTTCTGGATCGATACCTGGCTGAAACGACAATACAACGGCATCGAACGGCGTTATATCGTTCACGATGCTGTTGCTCATGAAGTGGATGAAGATACCTTCTACCGCACTCGCGAAAGTGGTGGAACGCGTATCTCATCCGCTTACCGGGCAGCCGACCATATCATTAAACGGGATTTTCCCCCTTCCATGTGGAATATTTACTGTTTTCAGTTTTCGGACGGGGACAACTGGGGCGAAGATAACTCGGATTGTATCGAAAATCTCAAACAGAATATTTTTCCGATCTGCAATCTCTTCTGTTACGGCCAGGTGAGAAGCCCTTACGGATCAGGAGATTTTATCAAGGAACTCAGAAAGGTAGAAGGAGAATTTGACAATCTGATTCTCTCTGAAATCGAAGACAAGGAGGCCATCTACGGTTCGATTAAAACGTTCCTGGGAACAGGGAAATAAATTCTTTGAATGTGTGTTTTGCAGTCTGAGGTCGAAATCTGTTCGCTTCGGTTGAGAAACGTAAAATGCTGATGGAGACTCGTATGGTAGTAACAACGCATCGCCCTCTGCCTAAGGTATTAAGTGATATCCAGCAGGAGATGGAACAGCATGCGCTCGATTATGGTCTCGATTTCTTCAAAACGATTTTTGAAGTTCTGGATTATGAAGAGTTGAGCATGTTCGCCGCTTATGGCGGATTTCCGGTGCGTTATCCTCACTGGCGCTTTGGAGCGCAGTATGATGAGTTGATGAAAGGTTATTCGTACGGTTTGCAGAAAATCTACGAAATGGTGATCAATACGGACCCCTGTTACGCCTATCTGTTGAGCGCGAATGATATCACCGACCAGAAACTGGTGATTGCCCACGTTTATGGCCACTGCGATTTTTTCAAAAATAATGCCTGGTTTTCACACACGAATCGCAAGATGCTCGACCAGATGGCCAATCACGCGACCCGCGTCAATCGGCATATCGACACCTGCGGTTATGAGACGGTCGAGATGTTTATCGACACCTGCCTTTCTCTGGAAAGTCTGGTTGACCCCTATCTGCCGCACATCAGACGCAATACGAAAACCGAAACAAAAGAAGAGACTAAAAAACGGAATGTCGAAGAGAGCGAAAGTTCCGGAGGCCGGTTTCCTGCAAAGAACTACATGGATCGCTATATCAATCCGGAAGAGATTCTCGAAGAAGAGGCCAGTCAGAAACGTAAAAAAGCCCAGGATCTCGCCGATCAGTTAAAATTCCCGAAAGAACGCTTGCGGGACGTGCTCTACTTTTTGATTCAGAATGCACCGCTGGAAGACTGGCAGCGCGACATACTTTCCATCATTCGGGATGAGGCTTATTACTTCGCACCTCAGGGGCAGACGAAAATCATGAACGAAGGCTGGGCCAGCTTCTGGCACTCCACGATCATGACGCGACACGGTCTGACGGATGAAGGCTTGATCAATTACGCCGACCATCACAGCGGCACAATGGCCACCAGTCCAAACAGGCTGAACCCGTATAAGCTGGGAATCGAACTGCTGAAGGATATTGAAGAACGCTGGAATAAAGGACAGTTCGGTCCCGAATATGAAAACTGCCCCGATATGTTTGAGAAAGAGCACTGGGACAAGGAACTCGGACTGGGAAGAGAGAAAATATTTGAAGTACGCCGGATTCATAATGACGTCACGTTTATCGATACGTTTCTGACTCCCGAATTCTGTTATAAAAACCGTATGTTTTCGTTCGCGTATAATGATTCCAATAAAACGTACGAAATTCAGTCACGTGAATTTCAACAGATCAAGCAGCAGCTGCTGAACAGCCTGAGTAATCACGGGCGGCCTGTGATTTATGTGCAGGATGGAAACTATAAAAACCGTGGCGAGTTGTATCTGGAGCACGAATACCTGGGAGTCGAACTCAAGCTCGATTACGCACAGGATACACTGGTCAATCTGCACAGCATCTGGAAACGACCTGTGAATATTGAAACCGTCGTGGATGACAGGCCGACAATCTTGAGTTATGACGGGAAAAAACATTTCACAAACTCGAAAGAGAAAAAATAAGATCCTCATCGGGAGGATGGAACTATGAGTATACTCAATCAATTAAATCACGAACTGACGCAGTTAACGGGATATCATTCTGCACAGCCGAGAACGGTGACTCTGGCTGCGAAAGGCAAGATCATTGTCATGATTGATTTTACCTCGGTTGATACCATGAGCTGTTCGTTTCAGGAAATTCGGGTCAACGTTCCTGCACTGACGCAGGCAGCCTTTGACAAGCTCAAAGAGTGGGGGCAGAAACTGTGTCAGAAGGTGACCTATCTGCTGGAAAACATCGGACCTCTCGAATTTGATGAAGCTGCGGGACAGGTTTTAATCCGCTCGACTCCCCCAGACCAGAACCAGGCGGGAACCCAGTTTTACGAAATCATTCTGTCCTCGCACTCCAACGGGCAATTCAGTTTGAAGCGTTTCGTGTCTCAGCAGGGGCAGAGCGGTCGTGCACAGGTAGATTTACAGCTTACGCATCAAGTCCTGCGAAAGCTGGTTGAGGACCTCGTGGACACCGTTCCCTGAGACTGGAAAGGGCGTCAAAGCCACTCTGTCAAACTAATTTCCTGGACTGTCGCCTTAGGTGTGAATGCATCTAAGGTATTTTCATTGATGGAGTTAAGTTCAAACCGGCAAAGTCAGGATTAGTGCTTGACGAAAGATGTTTTATATGTAAAATCATATTTCATGAGTAAAACATTAGATGCCAATGAATCACGAATCTCGTATCGGGTACCCGCTCTGGAAAAGGGGCTGGAGGTCCTGGAGTTACTCTCCGGAATCTCGCGGCCACTTTCTCTGACCGACATCGCGGACCGTCTGGGGCGTACCAAACAGGAACTGTTTCGGGTGATGGCCTGCCTGAATGAACAGGGATATTTAATTCGAGATGCCAATCAGGGTTATCGAATGAGTACGAAACTGTTTGAGCTGGGTGCCAAGCATGCGAGTACGGAAGCATTGATCGCCCGTGCGACGCCGCATATGGAAGCACTGACGCATGAACTGAATGAATCATGCCATCTTAATATTGTGGTTCGCAATAAGATGCTGGTGATTACGCGCGTTGATTGCGATGCCGATGTTTCACTGGCGGTGAGAATTGGAGCCAGTTTCAAACTGCATGACCGGAACAGTGGGCATGTGGCGCTTTCGTTTCTGCCGGACGAACAGAGGCAGAAATACTGGGAGCAATGTGACCAGCCGGCCGAGCAGATTGAGAAATGGGAGACTGATTACCACACGATACGTCGTGCTGGTTTTCGTACGCGGGAAAGTACATTAATCGTTGGAGTTCAGGATACGGCGGCGCCCATTCTCGGTGCGGATGGAAGACTGCTGGCTGTGTTGTGTGTGTCTCATATTCTGCGGGTCGGGGAATCCAGAGACAGTACCAGAATTTCCTCAGCCATGCTGCAGTGCTCACGGGCAATCTCGAGTGAGTTTGGTCCAACCATGTTAGCGACACCTGATACTGAAAACCACAGTATCAATTGAAACAAGCGGATTATTTAAACGGAGTTTTCATGCTGGATCAACAAGAGCGACATCACGATTTTCCCAGTTTGCGGGAACGTGTTTATTTGAATTCCGCTGCGGAAGGGATTCCTCCACTTTCGGTGGGACAAGCCTTTCAGCACTATTTTATGGACAAGCAACTGGGCATGGATGGCCGCAAACTGCACGAAATTCAATGGGATGCAGCGAAAGAACTCGTCGCGCAAATGTACGGGCTGAGTTCTGCTGAAGTCAGCATCTGTTCCTGCAGCTCGGAAGCGTATAACCTGGCGTATCAGGCTCTGCAGTTGAAAGCCAGCGATGAAATCATCGTCAGCGATCTGGACTTTCCCGCCAGTTATACTTTCGGCTTACAGGCGAGTTGCCCGGCGACCGTGAAAGTCTGGAAATCGCGCGACTGGGAATTGCACCTGGAGGATCTGCAGGCGCTGTTGAGTGACAAAACACGCGTGGTGAGTATCTCGCTGGTCAGCTTTTTTAATGGATTCAAAATTCCGTTGAAAGAAGTGATTCAGACAATTCGGCAGCATTCGTCTGCTTTGATTGCATTAGATGTAACGCAGGCACTGGGGCGGATTCCCCTTGATCTGGAAGGCGTTGATCTGATCGTCAGCAGCACGCATAAATGGATCCTCGCCTCGCATGGCGGCGGTCTGGTGGGGGTACCTTCGTCGCGGGCGAATGAGTGGACAGTACCCGCTGGTGGCTGGTTCAATCTGAAAGATGCTTTCGGCGAGCAGCGTTTCGAAAAAGCGGAAAGCCTGCCCGGTGCTGCGAGCTTCACGGTCGGTATGCCAAACTATCCGGCCGTTTATGCCATACGTGCGGCCTTACAGTATATTACGGAAACGGGTGTGGAAAACATCAATCGGGCGGCGACGCCTCTGGTGGAAACGTGTCTGGAAGGGCTCAAAAAATTACCTGTCGAGTTAATTTCACCCCCGAGGCTGGAAAATCTCGCGGGAATCATTGCGTTTCGCCACCCTGATGCCGAGCGAATTTATCAGCACTTACACAGTAAACATATCTATCCCATGTATCATGCCGGCCGCATTCGTGTCGCCTTACATGGTTACAATACGATGGAAAACGTCGAAACTTTTCTGCAGGAATTAAAACACGCCTTGTCTTAAAGTTTTGCAGGAAAAGGGGGTGTTATGACGCCGGAGAGACTGAAAAAGATCAAGATGAACTTAATTTACTAAGGTTTTTTGCTGAATTCGGAGTCAATGGGAATATAATGTAAGGGTAAGCATAAACTCATTATTGAATACTTCTTACCTTCACGCATCGACTGTAGTTTCCTGGTTTGAGAAGCAAGCGCTTAAATCAGTCAGACTGTGGTTCCTACCTCAATCATGCTGGAAATAATAATGACCATGCACGTCAGTTTTCGAGAACATTTCTTCTCTTTCGTAAAACCGATCTTCTCAGGATTATTGGTGGCATTCATTGTGTTAAGTGCCTCCTGTCTGCCTGCCGCCGAGCAGCAGCCGGATCAGAAGCAGATTCATTTTTTCGAATCGAGAATTCGGCCGCTCTTAATCAAACACTGTTACGACTGTCATGGTCCGGATGAGCAGGAGTCGGACTTGCGCGTTGATACTTTTAAAGGCATCGTGCAAGGGGGCAAAGCCGGTTCGCTGGTGGTTCCCGGTAAACCGGAACAGAGTCTGCTGATCACCGCCGTGTTATACCAGACTCCCGATTTGCAGATGCCGCCGGATGAAAAACTGAGCAAGCAGGAAATTGAAGATCTGACGAACTGGGTCAAAATGGGAGCACCTTATCCCAATGCCGACCTGAGCCTCCTGAGAGCGGCGAATCAAAAAGGAAAAATCGATCTCGAAAAAGAGCGGGAGTTCTGGTCATTTCAACCAGTCAAAAAACCGGCTTTGCCCGAAGTCAAGCAGGCAGAGTGGGTGAAGAATCCGATCGACCAGTTTATTTTACACAAACTGGAACAGACCGGTTTAACTCCCGCCAAACCGGCTGACAGACGCACGCTCATTCGTCGTACGACATTTGATTTAACCGGACTGCCTCCGACGCCTCAGGAAATTGAAGATTTTTTGAACGACAGCACGCCGCAGGCCTTCGAGAAGGTCGTCGACCGTCTGTTGGCATCACCGCATTACGGCGAACATTGGGGACGCCACTGGCTGGATATCGCCCGTTACGCCGACTCGAATGGTCTGGACGAAAATGTCGCGATGGGAAACGCCTGGAAATATCGTGATTATGTCGTCAATGCATTCAACAAAGACAAACCTTACGATCTATTTCTCAAGGAGCAACTGGCGGGAGATTTACTGGAACCGGCCAAAGATGTTGCCGAACGCAATGAGCGTTTGATCGCGACCGGTTTCCTGTTATTAGGTCCGAAAGTTCTGGCAGAAGTTGATAAAACCAAAATGGAAATGGATATCATCGATGAGCAGATCAATACCATTGGGATTTCCCTGATGGGGCTGACGCTGGGCTGTGCCCGCTGTCATGATCACAAGTTCGATCCGATTTCAGCGAACGATTATTATGGAATCGCGGGGATCTTGAAAAGCACGAAAATCATGGAGAGTTACAAGACTGTTGGCCGCTGGCACGAAAACTCGCTGGCCACAAAGGAAGACCTCAAAGTTCAGGCAGAATGGGATCAGAAGATCAAAGTGGAAGAAGATAAAATTTCCGCTCTGGTCAAATCGGAAAATGAACGGCTTCAAAAAGAGGGAGGCGCAGAATTTAAACTCCCTGCGAAACCCGAACCCACCTATTCGAAAGAGGCCCAGGCACAATTGAAGACGCTGCGGGAGCAGGTCGCATCGCTCAAGAAAGAGCGTCCCGAGGTTCCTGCTGCAATGGGAGCCACCGAACGTGAAATCATTGATGTGCCTATTCATATTCGAGGCAGTCATTTGACTCTGGGCGAGACCGTGCCGCGACATGTTCCCGTGGTGCTCAGTCAGCAACCTCAAGAGCCATTTCCCAAAGAGCGGAGTGGTCGCCTGAAATTTGCAGAATGGCTCGGGAATCCGGAGCACCCGTTGACGTCGCGTGTGATTGCGAATCGAGTCTGGCGCTGGCACTTCGGTAAGGGGATTGTGTCTACACCCGATAACTTCGGAAAACTGGGCGCGAAACCAACGAATCAGCCCTTGCTGGACTGGATGGCTGCCAGCCTGATGGAGCAGGGGTGGTCGCTCAAAAAATTACACCGCACGATTCTGCTTTCCAACACCTGGCAGATGAGCAGTGAGTGGAATGAAAAAGCCGCCACGGTTGATCCTGAAAATCGTCTGATGTGGCGCACCGACGTGCGTCGTCTGGATGCGGAATCGATTCGCGATTCGATTCTGGCAGTCAGCGATGGGCTGGATACGAAACTGGGGGGCTCGTTACTCACCGTGAATAACCGCGAATTCGTGTTCAACCATGAATCAAAGGATGGTGTGACTTATGATTTTAACAGGCGTTCGATTTATCTTCCGGTAATCCGGAACCATCTGTTTGGCATGTTCATGCTGTTTGATTATGCGGACGCCAGCGTATTAAACGGCGACCGCGCCTCCACCACTGTGGCGCCACAGGCTCTGTTCCTGTTAAACAGCCATCTTGTTGAAGACGCTTCGCAACGCATGGCAGAAGCAATTTTAAATCAGACCGCGTTGACGCCGGAGCAGAAAATTGAGCAACTGGTTTTAAAAACCTATGGACGTTCGCCGTCAAAGATGGAAATCAACCGCTCATTGCAGTTCCTGGATGAAATCGAACGCGATTTGCAGAATGAAGAACCTGATTCGGTGAAACGCAACCATCGTGCCTGGCAGGTGTTCTGCCAGTCGGTTTTTGCATCGAGTGAATTTATCTTTCTCAGGTAATTCGTTGAGAAGTATAAAAATATTAAAAGCCGCTCTAAAATCGTTAATCAAATTAAATAGAGACTTGCCATGAGTATCCTACCACAAGCACTGTTCTCCCGGCGTGACCTGTTAAAAAAGTCAGCAGTCGGATTTGGGAATCTTGCCTTACTGTCGATGTTAAACGACGAAACGCGGGCCGCTTCTGCAAAAGATCCCCTCTCTCCTAAAGAACCGCATTTTGAACCGCGGGCCAAACGGGTGATCTTCCTGTTCATGAAGGGCGGTCCTTCCCACATGGACACGTTTGACTATAAACCGCAACTGCAGAAGTATGATGGAAAACCGCTGCCGTTTGATAAACCCCGCGTGCAGTTTGCCCCGACCGGTAATCTGTTGAAATCGCCGTGGAAGTTTAAGCAATACGGCGAAAGTGGCATCCACGTCAGTGAACTGTTCCCCAATGTCGCCGAATGTGTCGATGACCTCTGTATCATCAATTCGCTTTATGGAACGAACGCCGCACACGGAGGCGCTTTGCTCAAACTTCATACAGGCAGCGATGCTTTCGTACGCCCCAGTCTGGGGTCGTGGGTAACGTATGGTCTGGGAACTGAGAATCAGAATCTGCCGGGTTTCATCACCATCTGTCCTACGCTCGCGCATGGCGGTGTGAAGAACTGGAGTTCCGCGTTTCTGCCGGCACCTTATCAGGGAACTCCTCTGGGTAATGCAGCGGTTGCAGCTGAGAATGCCCAGATTGAATTTATTAAAAACGGGTTTCTCTCACGTGGGGTCCAGCGGAAACAGATTGATTTTCTGAACGATCTTAACCGGATGCATCAACAGCAGACCGGTCCCAATCAAATACTGGAAGATCGGATCGGTTCGTTTGAGCTGGCTTTCCGGATGCAGGAAGAGGTTCCTCAGATTCAGGATATCTCTGGCGAAACCGAAGCTACCCGTAAAATGTACGGTCTCGATGAAGCAGAAACGGCCGACTTTGGTCGTCAGTGTCTGATGGCACGTCGTTTTGCCGAACGGGGAGTCCGTTTCATTCAGGTCTCGCACAGTGACCAGAAAGTGCAGTGGGACCAGCACAGTGATCTGCTGGCAGGACATGGGAAAAATGCAAAAGAAGTCGACAAACCCATCGCTGCATTGCTGAAGGATCTGAAACAACGCGGCCTGCTGAAAGATACACTGGTTGTCTGGGGGGGAGAATTCGGGCGCACGCCGACTGCTCAGGGAAAAAATGGTCGCGATCATAATCCGGAAGGATTCACCATGTGGCTGGCAGGGGGGGGCGTGAAAGGGGGCATCAAATATGGTGCCACCGACGAATTCGGTTATTATGCTGCCAAAGATAAAATGCACATACATGATTTCCATGCCACGCTGCTGCATCTGCTGGGAATGAATCATGAGAAGCTGACCTATCGCTATGCCGGCCGAGACTTCCGGCTGACGGATGTCGCCGGTCATGTGGCCCATGGTGTCCTGGCGTGAGCACCTGATTTCGCATGCATTTGAATATATGAATAGGAAAACCCTCTTTTTAATCAATTGAGGGTTTTTTTCATGCGCAGTGAACCAGACAGGTTACAATTCTGTTGTACAAGTAACAGAAGGAAAGAGGCACTTTTGCTTTGAGTCAAATAAAACAGGAGCAGCACTGCAGCGATTGAAAAACGCGATCCCTGCAGACTATGATTCAGGTTGAGTATGCTTGCATGTGTTGAGGCTCTGCTCTATGGTGTTCCAACTGACGGTGTCTTATCTGGTGGAGTCTCAGCATGGCGTTGAGTCCGGCTTTGGTACCAGCTTATATTTATGAAATGTGAAGCAGTTATGAGTTCAAAGAAAAAATGGCGTTCCACGACGATTTTAACAGTCCGCCATCAGGGGATGGTTGCTATTGGCGGAGATGGTCAGGTAACTCATGGTAATACGGTGATGAAAAGCGATACCCGCAAGATTCGCAAAATCCTCGACGGGCAGGTCATCTGCGGTTTTGCCGGTTCGACGGCGGACGCCTTTTCACTGCTGGAACGATTTGAAATTAAAGCCAAGGACTATCCGGGAAATATGCCGCGTGCCGCGACGGAACTGGCCCGTGACTGGCGGACCGATCGGATTCTGCGAAAACTGGAAGCATTGATTGTAGTTGTGAATCAGGAGCACAGCCTGCTCATTACCGGCCAGGGAGACGTCGTGGTTCCCTCTGATGGTGTGATTGGTATCGGTTCCGGAGGGAACTATGCAACAGCCGCCGCACGGGCGCTGATTGCACATTCCCCGTTATCGGCTGCGGAAATTGTGAAAACATCATTAGGCATCGCATCAGAAATCGATATCTATACGAATAATAACATCATCGTGGAGGAGCTGCAGTGCAAGAGTTAACGCCTCGGCAGATTGTCGCAGAGCTGAATAAACATATTATCGGTCAGGATGACGCGAAACGCGCTGTCGCGATTGCCCTGCGTAATCGCTGGCGCTGGCAGCAGTTGCCGGAAGAGATCCGCAAAGAAATCACGCCGAAAAATATCATCATGATCGGGCCTACCGGGGTCGGGAAAACTGAAATCACCCGCCGCCTGGCCCAGCTGATTGATGCGCCGTTCATCAAAGTCGAAGCGACAAAATACACGGAAGTCGGGTATTACGGTCGTGATGTCGAGAGCATGGTGCGCGACCTTGTTGATTCCGCAAAGAATCTGGTGCGCGAGAAGAAACGGGTGGAAGTGGTCGATAAGGCAAAAGTGCGTGTCGAGGAGCGTTTGCTCGATCTGCTCGTGCCCCGTCCCACTGATTGGGAAATGTCAACGACAGACTCCTCAGCAGAAGAGCAGGCAGAGGATTCGAAAGAACGTTATGAACGCACGCGGGACAAGTTTCGGAAAATGCTGAGTAAAGGGGACCTGGAAGAAAAAGAAGTAGAGATTTCGATTGACCAGAAAAGTTCGCCCGTGCAGGTTTTCTCGAACATGGGCATGGACCAGATGGACGTTGATCTGCAAGGTATGTTGGAACGCATGATGCCTCAACAGAACAAGAGCCGCAAGCTGACCGTCAAAGAAGCGCGCAAGGTTTTGCTTGAACAGGAAGTGGAAGGGCTGATGGACAAGGATGCCATCGCCGAAGAAGCGATTGAGCTGGCGGAACGCAACGGAATCATTTTTATCGATGAACTCGACAAGATCTGCACGTCTGAAGAAGGGGGAAGTCGGGGCGGTGATGTAAGTCGCCAGGGCGTTCAGCGCGATTTACTGCCCATCGTGGAAGGCACAACGGTACAGACGCGGAGCGGCTCAGTGAAAACAGACTATATGCTGTTTATTGCAGCGGGGGCTTTTCATCGGACCAAACCTTCCGACCTCATGCCTGAACTGCAGGGACGGTTTCCGATTCGCGTGGAATTGCAGGAGCTGACACGTGATGACTTCCTGCGAATTCTGACCGAACCCAGCAGTTCCATCACAATGCAGTATCAGGAATTGCTGAAAACGGAAGGCGTGAAAATCAAGTTCGAAAAAGACGGTCTGGAAGAACTGGCGGAAATCGCGTTTCGAGTGAATCAGACCACACAGAATATCGGTGCACGTCGGCTGCATACGATTCTGGAACGACTGTTGGAAGAGGTCAGTTTTGAAGCACCCGATCTGAAGACGAAAAAAATTACCATCGACGCCGCCTATGTACAGCAAAAACTGCACGCCATCGTTGAGGATGAAGACCTCAGTAAGTTCATTCTGTAGCAAAGCGGTTAATTCGAATCTCAAGTACGCCCCGAACAGACCTGGTCGGGGCGTACTCAGGAGAGTTCGAATCGCCGTAAAAAGTCATTCACTTTTGAGTAGCTTCTGTTTCAATTTCATGTTGGTAAACAGGGCATTCCCATGGAGATTCGGCTGACTAATGTCCGCGCTGGCACTGGGATCTCTTTCCTCTGGAAATTGATTCTGCCTTAGAATTCACCAATGACATTTCCATCGTCGATGCTTCCCAGATTTTCGTAGGTGTTACCATCAATATTTTCACTGAGGAAACGCACGCCGCCATCGCCTAGCAGGAAGTGAGCCCCACCGGTGTGCGAACTGCTGAAAGCCCAGGGGGAAGTTCCATTGATCAGAGCGGATGGATGGTTTTCGGTGGTCCAGACAACAGAAGCCGTTTTGCCATTATCATAGTAACCAACCCAGACTCCGCCGTTGTATGTGTTGCTGCCGACGCGACCTCGAACGGTTTCTCCAATGAGAACGGTATTACTGGATCCATCTTTGAGATCACGCAGATGTGTTTCACTGTTGGACCAGAAGGAACCATTCCCACCGGCAGAATTATGAGGAGATGAGCTGACAGCGTTGTTGTTGCCTCGAGTACCATAAACGGCTTTGTAATTTGAAGTCGCATGTCCGCCGCGGTCTGTATTCAATTTGCTGCCCGAATCGGAAGGGCATCGAAACAGGGGGAGCGTCGTTTTGGATTCGTCGCTGGGAGTGGCATCCAGACGACTGTTTTTCACATCGAGCTCGTTGTAGAGATTTGCCTGATCGAGAAAGGGGAGCAGCATGGTGCCCCAGCCCCATCCGGGCAGGCAGGCTGTGCCGTTCCCACTGGCCTGGCAGGCGGCAGCGGTTGAGGGTTGGACCCATCCGGGAGGAAATGTTCTATGAGTTTCATGGTAGTTATGCAGGGCAAGACCGAATTGTTTGACATTGTTTTTGCAGGTACTGCGGCGTGCTGCTTCACGTGCCTGTTGCACAGCCGGGAGTAAAAGGGCAATCAGAATTGCGATAATGGCAATCACCACGAGTAGTTCGATCAGCGTAAAACCGGGACGTTTGACTGGTTCTGAAGTATTGAGCTGCATAATAAGTCTCTCCAGGGTAAAATGACGATTTACAGAGTATTTAGATACGTGTACAAGAATGTGATAAAATGTCTGTAGGGCACTCAGGAAGTGTTTTGAATCCAAAGCATTCCGCGAAAAAATATGAGTCGGTTGTTCAACCAGTTAGTTGAAGTGCCACATTTGAATACCCGGTATGGCTTAGATCTCACATAAAAAATTAATATTTCGGCGATTTAATCGGAGTCTCAGTCTGGAGCAGTGGAAGCTGTTGGTGCTCCAAAACAATCGGAATTAATTACTGAACATTACTCCGAAAAGAATCCTGAAGCGCGTTTTCTGAAAGTAAAGTGGCATGAATGAGGACTGGGACTGGAATCTGGATGAGGATGTCGAATATGAAGAGGAATCGGACTTCGAGGATGATCAGGAAACCGAGACGGTGGAATGTACAAACTGTGGAGCCGATGTGTATGAAGACGCGGTCGCCTGTCCGGTATGTGGCGAGTATGTCGGAGTCAATACTCACCCTTTCAGTGAGCGTCCCCGGTGGTGGATCACGCTGGGGATTTTGGGAGTGATCGCCACTATTTTGAGTCTTATGTTTCTATCTTAAGAGAAAAACGCTGATGAGTTTTAGTAAAATGATTCTGGGTTCCCGATCTCCCCGTCGCAGAGAATTGTTGTCTCAGGTGATCTCTGAGTCCGCCATTGAAGTGGTGCCGCCATTGAATACGGAAGAAGCGGGTTTTGAGCAACTGCACGACCTGAAATCGATCGGCGAGAGACTGATTTCAATTTGCATGACAAAAAATCAAGATGTCGTTCAGCAGATCAAAGCGAGAGAAAATGCAGCCGTCCCGATCCTGACGGCGGACACGATTGTTGTTGTGGAACGGGAAGGGGTCGGATACGTAGTGTTAGGGCAACCTCCTGCAGGTCTCGAGTGGAAACAGACTGTTCGAAACTGGTTTTTGGATGATTATGCGGGGAAGACACACCGCGTACTGACGGGGCTCTGCTTTCGAACAGGAGAGCGGCTTACTACGGAAATCTCTGAAACGAGGGTCACATTTCATGAGCGGGATGAAGTTGACAGGCAACTGAACTGGTATCTCTCTACGGGAGAGTCAGTGGGCAAAGCCGGGGGGTATGCCATTCAGGGGGCAGGCAGTATATTTGTTCAACGGATTGAAGGCAGCCTGTCCAATGTTGTAGGATTACCGCTGGAGAGTTTAATCAGGCTGTTCTGTTGAACGCCGTTATTTGGAATGCGCCCTGTTTAACCATCGTGTCGTGTCTGTAATTATACTCGATCCGAATGATCCGGGAGACGCGACTTTAAACCTGGGCGCGGGTTAGAACGAAATCAAAATCATCTTATGACATTGATCAAATGGAATTCCACGGAATCTCCCGAAATCACAATTGGTAATCGCGTTCTCAGTTCACGCTACTTTTTGTCGCCACTGGCCGGTTATACGCAGTATGCGTTTCGTGTGGCACTACGAGAACTGGGAGGACTGGGGTTATGCACGACCGATCTGATTCTCGCTTCACAAATGCTTTCCAGCAGCCGGAAAGCAAAGGCGCTATTGAAAACCTCCGCCGAAGATCGGCCTTTAACCGTGCAGATATTTAGCGGCCTTACTTCAGAGCTGGTGGTAGGAGCGCGCTGGCTGGAGCAGCAGGGGTATGAAGCGGTCGACCTCAACATGGGCTGCCCCATGGCGAAGATGCACGGCAATGGAGGGGGGGCCCGGATCATGTGTGCTCCGGATGCGGCCTGCCAGATGGTGGCTGATGTCGTCGATTCCGTATCAATTCCGGTGACAGTGAAAATGCGGTTGGGCTGGGATCGCAATTCCATTACCGCGCCCCTGCTGGCGCGCGAATTCGAAAAAGCAGGAGTGGCTGCGATTACGATTCACGGTCGCACACGCAATCAGGGATTTGGAGGAACCGTTGATCTGCAGGGAATCAGGCAGACGGTCGAAGCAGTCCAGCAGATTCCCGTGATTGGTAATGGCGATGTCTGTACGGTGGAAGAGGCATTCCATATGCGAAGAGAAACCGGCTGCGAAGCGGTCTCCATCGGTCGGGGAGCCATGCTGGATCCGTGGATCTTTCGTAAACTTGCCCAGACCATTCAGGGGGATGAACCTGTTGCCGAGCCAACACGGGAAGAGCAGCTTCAGTTTCTGGTGCGCCATTTCACGCTGATGGTGGAGCAGTATGAAGACTATGGTTGTCTGTTGATCCGAAAGTTTGCGGCCTGGTATGGCGTCAAACTGGGAATCCCCGAAGATCTCGAGGATCGTTTACGACAAATACAGTCGATCGACGAGTTCCATGAAATCGTAGCACAGATTCGTTTGAGGCATGGAGAGCGGGAATCGTCAGTACCTACCGCTTTAATCAAAACACCCAATGGTCCGGTAGAACGCTGGTAACCCCGTCGATTCCCAGTGATACCAGAAATAAAAACAGCCTCTCTGAAATCTGATTCCAGAGAGGCTGTGTTAAAATCGATTTGGCTGGTGGTTAGTTCCGAATATCGTTAGCACCTGCGTTGTTGATATCCAGTCCCAGGTCAAGCAGGAACCAGTCATCGCCGCGGGCGACAGCCCCGAAGAGCTGGTCGAGTTCACCATCGTTGTAGACGGTGGTGCTGTCGAGTCTGATATTGTTCACGCCAGCAACAGTGTTATCAACGCGTGTGCGAATATTACCGACACGGTCACCAAAGGGTGTTGCAGAAGACCATTCTTTCAGGATGCCGTAGAGCTGGGTCAGACCCGCGTCATAAACAGTGGCCCCCCCAATCAGGATATCGCCGTTCTGTCCGTAGTTTCTATGGATGGCTTCATTATGACCGCGAATATAGTCTGATCCCAATCCGCCAATCAGGATGTCAAATCCATCAGGGCCCCCTTCGAGAGTGTCATTTCCGGCGCCGCCGACCAGTACATCATTACCGCGGCCCCCGACCAGCAAGTCATTTCCAAGACCACCAAAGAACATGGACTCGGTGTCGTAGAAGGTATCGTCGGCAATAATCTGGTCATTTCCATTCAGACCCCAGGCATACACCCCGCCGGTGGGTGCAAAATACGGGAGAGAATCAGCCGTGTTGATGATGGTGACGCCGTTGATCCGAACCTGAATCAGCCCTGATTGAGTTTCCGAAAGCAGAATGACATCATTCCCCTGCGTTCCCGTAATAAACAGGGCTGTTTTGCCGGGACGATTCGGGTCTGGTAGCAGGCCAGTGAAGTTTGCTGGTATGATTGAGACGAGATAATCTTCCACTTCCCCGTCAGCGGCATTTCCCCTTGTAGATAATCCACCAGCGGAACTCAGACGGAATCGGGCGGCGACTTGACCGACAACGATTCCTGGTGGCAACACCACCGAAACAGAGTTGGCACCTGCGACGACGGCCTGACTGCTTAATACTTGCTCATCAGGCTCCCAGGTTCCGCTGCCGTCGAAGTCGATCCAGGCATCAATAAAACCACTGCCTGACGAAAGAATCGTGATGGTGGAAGAGGTGTCACCGGCGACGAGTGGATTGAACAGGACTCCATCATCCAGATCATCGAGATCAGCAAACGGAGATTCCTGACCATTCATGTCTGCTGAGACTCCACTGCCCAGGAACAGACCGTTCGCATTGACTGCGTGTTGAGGGCCTTCTCCATGCACATCACCGATCAGGTTGGGGAAGGAGCTGGGGGCATCTCCAAAATCAACACCGTTGCTGGCTACGATGAGCGCGGTAGTCGTAATGATTGTAGGAGTGGTTGTTCCCAAAGGACCCGCAAATTTGAGCACTCTGCCGAGGTCGGTACTGACAACATACAGATTGTTATCAGGCCCGAATGTGACGCCATAAGGCAGTTCAATATCTGCTCCAAAAGTGTAATTATCAATGAAGGCGCCTGTAACAGGATCAAACCGGAGAATACTTTCCGATGCACCATTGGCAACGTAAAGCATTCCATCGGGGCCGATCGTCAGACCGCGCGGGTTGTCAAGACCACCCGTGCCAGCGGCGATGAATGGGCCGCCGGGAACAACATCACCATTGGAATCAAATTTCAGGATTTCATCTGTATCAAAACTGGCGACATACAGGTTTCCGTCAGCATCAAAGGCCATCCCGTAGGGGGTACCCATGCCCCCTTCACCTGGAGCAACAAAAGTTTCAATTAAGGCACCTGACAGACCATCAAATTTAAGAATGCGATCAAGGGGACCCGTGTCTCCGACATAAAGATTCCCATCAGGACCAAAGGCGATAAACCGTGGTTGCGAGAAGGTGCCGGTCGAAGCAAATACGCCTGAACCGATAATTGCACCGGTTTGACCGTCGTAACGCAAGATTTGTCCGGTGTCGGAACTGGCGACATACAGGTTTCCATCAGGTCCGAACGCCATACCATTGGGAACGTCAATTCCCCCTGAGCCCGGAATGACAAAGGAACCTTTGGATTGCCCTGTCTGGCCATCGAAGCGTTCGACTGTGTGGTCGGAGCCGTTTGAATTTTCAAAACCGTTACTGACGTAGAGGTCACCCAGCGGCCCAAACACAATATCACGCGGGCTGTTCAAACCTGTGGCAACAAAATTACCCAGAAAATTGCCGGGCTGGCCTTCGCCTGTGTCAGCATCGGCATAGGCTGCTGTGATAGTCTGTCCGAAAACCACTTCCAGGATACCGTTGCCAGCGACGAGCGTACCAGGCGAGGATTGAATTGTGCCGGTAAATGTACCGGATTCGACTGCCGTTAAAGTGACCGTTTCCGAATCACCTCCCGTAGTCGTGACAATCACATTAACCGAAGCGGCTCCCAGTAAATCGCCATCTGTGACAGTGATGGTAATTAAATCGCCTGCATCATAATTGATATCGTCAAATACAATGGTCCCGAAGCGGGCATCCGTGAGATCGATCCGGTAGTCTTCCACTTCCCCATCAGGGGCCGAGCCGGTAACGTCGAGTCCGGCTTGTGTGCTGAATCGGAATCGGGCAAAAGTTTCGCCCACAACAAATGCATCGACACCCTGAGGGACAGCAAACTGAATTGTGTGCGTGCCTGCAGTGAGTAAAGCATCAGTAATGATCTGCTCGCTTGCATCCCACGCTCCATCGCGATTGAAGTCGATCCAGCCTTGCAGGAATCCATCACCAGACACTTCGACTTCAATGCTTGAGAACGCATCGCTTCGGGAAATTCCATTTGAGAGGAAGACAATGCCGTCATCGTCTGCGCCATCGCCGGAGGCATCCACACTGGTCAGTGCATCCAGTTCCAGATCGATTGCTGCGCCAAGAGTCAGGCCTCCCTGCAGATTGTGTCTGGCACCATCATCGGCAAGAAGCGTGGGATAATCCGCAGGAGCATCGCCAAAGTCAAGACCGAAGTTGGCAGCAGTTGACAAGCCAAATGCCAGTGTGTTGATACTGTCCTGAGTACCGCTGAATTGATTGCTCAGGAAATCAATACCAAAGTCGACATCCGGGACATCATCTGCTGTGCCGAAATATTCATCAAGACCTAGTCCGATGAGATTTGCAAGACCACTGGAGATGCCAGTGGTATCCGTGAATCCCCCGCTATCATTGATCTGGGAAGTGTTGTTAGAGTTGAATGTATGAAATAAACCGAACAGGTGCCCCGCTTCGTGTGAAGCGATATTTCCAACGGCGATTCCAATCAATTCGGTCATCGTGGAATTAAAGTCTTTGACAATATTATTCAGTGAGAACTGATTGATGGAGTTCGTGCTGCTGAGATTATCAAGCAGAACCACGGCTGTTTCTGTCGTGTCAAAGTTTCCGACATCGATAGATTCGGCGACCCCCAGTGTATTGATTCCAAGTTGATTCACCGTACCACCGATAATGATGCGGGTGAGGTGAGGGGTGTTAAATTCATCTAATCCGGGATTATCACGGCTGTTTAAAATCCGTATTCCATAATCGCCGGGATTATTGGTTGTGTCGAAGTCGCCATTGTTGCCCACCACCCCAATGTCAGCAAAGTTTTCAGAAATGGTGGCCATGATCGCGTCAATCACGGCATCTTCATCTGCGGCTGTCAGGTCCCAGTTGCTGAGGAATGCGCTGAGCGGAGAGAGAGTTGCCGTTCTTGAAGTGAGCAGATCGTTGAAGATGGATGGGTCAACGTCGGCGCCGTCAAAGTCAATATACAGGGTCTGGATGGCAGCGGAATCAATCAGCTGGGTTTCCAGTACGGGGCGGAACGCTCTTAATTGAAGGTCATACAAGCCTTGGTTCCCGGTAACTGCGACCGTATAAGTTCCCCCCACAGCTGCGACAAACGAAGCCGAAGCGTTTCCATTTCCGGGGAGAGGACTCCCATCAGGATAGAGTCCTGCCAGAGCTTGAGAAGACTGGAATATTAAAGGTCCTGCGTTACCAGGGCCGTACAGTGAAAGTGTCTGACCTGCCCCGAATACGTTTGCTCCCAGGATGTCGCCTGCTTCCAGATTGAACGAATAGTAATCGATGTCAACGGCATTTAAGCCGATGATCATGTTGTAGGTTCCTTCAGCACTTGCATTTGTCCCGACACCATTTCCACTGGCGGAATCCGTTGGGTCGGTGGGAAATCCTGTGCCAGTTCCTCCTACCATCACGTAGTAGTCACCATCCATATTCGCGACAAAGTCTAATTGAGCAGTCGTGTTCGAAGTCAAAAAACCGATTTGCAGAATGGAACCGGAATTTGAGTAAAGTGCAATAACGGGGTCTAAGCCATTAAAAAGTGTGGCGTCCTCGACAACAACTGAGATTCTTTCACCAGATTTTACATTCGTGATGGCATAAAAATCGAAGTCACCTGTACCGGTTCCGGCGCTGCCATTTGGCCCGTTTCCAATCGAAGCTCCCCGGACTTCAATTTGCTCGCCCGCGATGAGACCTGTGTTGTTGGCCAGAGGAATTGAGCCATTATCTTCTCCAATACTGAATAATCTTGTGGGAACAGCATTTGAGAGAAAGCCAGCCAGATCGACTTCCGAGTCTTGTGAGGCACCTGTGCCAAAGCCGGAGATGAATTGTGCCGTTCCCAGGGTGTCATTGACTCCTGTAGAACCGATATTTTCAGATTCATTTGTGGCAAATAGCTGGAAATTGTCTGGATTGTCGACTTGTCCCAAATCGGTCAGGTAATCCGCGTATTCATTATCAGTACCTAACTCGTTTGCCTTTTGTTGCGCCTGGGTTTGAAAGGAAAGCATTTGGGTCTGATGATTTTGAGGCATATTGCCTGGCAGGACAGGCGATACTTCATCAGGAGAGATGTAGACATTGGGGTTGAATAACGCATTTGTTGCCGAAAGTAGCGTTCTGTCTTCCAGATGTTCCGCTGTGCAAAACGTCTGACTTACCAGGTTCAAACGCTGATTTCGCAGCCGTTTGTCACGACCTTTGCGTAGGTAATTGAGAAATGAACCAATTCGACCTGGCTGGTTACGACGTTTAGTTCTCGTAAACATCATTTGCATCTTTCCATATCATGCCAAAACAGGAAACTCTGTTTTACGCGAGTAGCTTGTCTTTGGAGAATTATTTATTTCTAGATAACTCTTTATTATTTAGTGACTTAAGAAGATTTATACGCAAAGAAATGAAGGAGGGAGTTCATCACTTCTTATGATAATAAAAAACAACCAGCATTCCTGACTGTTAAAATAGGTAGATTTAAGCTTGATTGTGCAGCAGCAAAACAACGTATGTCAAGTAAAAGATAGAAAGATCGTCCGAAAAATGAGTGCTGCTAATGGTTATGCGGCCCAATCCGAGTCTGAGTGTTACCTTGTGGACGTCTGAAACTAAGAATTCTCACATTTCTAAGGTGGATTTTCCTTGGAAAATCGAAGTGATGTCTGATTTAGATGTTCAATTGATACCGTGAAATTCAGAATCCAGATAACTTCCAAAGAAGTCATCAGTCTCCGTTGATTCCTCATGAGAGGGTAGTTTTCGTTCTCCTGGATCCAGATCAGGTCCCATAAAAGTGTTATCAGGACCATGTTCGTATCCCAATAGATGATTTAATTCGTGAATCAGGACTGTCAGGAGATCGATTTGTCCGTCAGCCCCGCTGAACAGCTCAGCAGCAAAAATCCCGGGTACTGCCGTATCTCTGAATTCTTCATTGAATTGCGGAGTCGGATCTGCGAACCATCCCCAGCCTGCCGCGTTCACATCCAGATAAATCGTGTTGGAATGCGTGTCCGCTTTTGCTAACTGGTTTTGAGGAAGCTCGACGATCTGAATTTTCACATCTGCGAGTTGCTCATAAACGGAATCGCCATGAACGTCCGCCAGTTGATCTGTTGCTGATTCAAGGACAGGTTCGACTTGCTCGTTCGTAAGCGGCGGTGAATTCGACTCTGCCTGATTTATCAGAGACGTGATTAAGTGATCCTGTTGCCAGACTTCATCAAAATTGGAAGGATAGTTAAAAAACACACCACTGCCCTTGACCTTTTGATAATTCGTAACAAACAGGACCAGATCCTGATAATCTACTCTGCCGGAACGATTGAAATCGGCGGCCCAGACATGATCACTCGGGTTTGGATCGGTTGTTCTTTGGTTATAAGCTGCCGCGAGTAGAAGCAGATCTTTGAAGTCAATCACACCATTGTCATTGAGGTCATATAAGGCGGGAACTAATGTCAGGCTGGTCGCCGCGCCTTCGGTGACAGTGACATCCCCTAAGGGGGACGTGAGTGAACTGTTGGAAATTTGGAAATTCAGATTTCCCACCGGTTCGATATGATGTCCGTCGGCATTTAACGGTATCGCTTTGACGGATAATCGAACGCGGGCCAGCAGGACCAGCGTTTCGGCTCCATGATCGGTTTGACTGGTGGCCGCTCCCAGACCGGTAATGGTCCCTGCTTCATTATCGATCGTACCAGTTCGATTTTCAGTATATCCGGGGCCGTATTCGATGGAATTGACCAGCAGATACTGTGCATCAAAATTAAAATCGACTGAAGCGGCTGTCACACCATTTTCGGATGAGTTGGTGACTCTCACCCAGATTTCAACGACAACCGGGTTCCATTCATCAATAAAATCCGCATTTGCCGGCAGGGAACTGATATTTCCTGCTGCTCCTACCGTTGTTGCTTTCCACTTTACAGTCAGATCGACACTGCCCAGGATGGACTCGGCTTCGTAGGCACCGATGTCAATTCTGCTCGTTGAATCGTTATTCCCGTCGGCAACTCGTGCCGAACCTCGCTGGTCGATATTTAAGGCAGGAGTAAAAGCGTCAGGGTCAAATGCGAGATTGCCGGCGTCAATCGCAACGCTGCCGGAAGAGAGTGCGTGTGTTTGTGTCAATCCCCCATTGTCGGCCAGAGGCAGTAAACCCGGGTCCTGACCTGTAATGAAATTGGAACCCTGAACTGTCAAGCCGGCTGGATTTTCGATGAGGTTGTAACTGCCATTTAAAAGCCCCAAAACATCGGCTCCACTACCAGATGCCGTGTTGTCGGCAATAATTGTGTTATAGGCGGTGATGACGTTCAGGGGAGAATGAATTCCCCCTCCATCCTGGTCGGCATGATTATTGGCGATTGTGCTGTTGTGAATGGTTCCACTGGTGAAATTGAACACATCAACAAAATGAATACCCCCGCCATTCTGATTGGCGGTATTTCCGGAAATCGTAGAATTCACAATCAGGAAGGTAACTGCACTGGTTTGAATTCCCCCGCCGTAGCCGGACTGGGAAGTGTTTTCTGAGAACGTACTGTTGCGGATTGACAGAGTTCCCGCTTGCTGGTTCAAGCCGCCACCTGAACCGGAACCACGATTCAAATGGAACGTTGAACCGGAAATTTCGGTCGTCGCATCCAAGGCATAAACACCACCGCCGTCTCCGGCACTGCTTGTGGAGTTATTGATGAAAGAGGAATTCGTAATCGTGAGTTGGCCACTGCTTTGAAAGAGTCCTCCTCCAGCGCCAAAGGTGCTTGAGTTCGCTGTGAAGAGAGTGTCTGTTAAAGCAACATCAGTATTTGAAGCGTAAAAACCGCCTCCGGAATCTCCGGCAGAATTGTTATCAATGATGGTCTGGTTGAGAGTGACCGATCCGGACACGCTGGCAATCGCGCCACCTGATGTAAATCCAGTGGTGTTGTTGGACTGAAAAAGCGAATTTGAAATTTCGAGCGTACCGGTGTTATAAATGGCTCCGCCCAGACCAGCCGTCGTTCGATTATTCAGCAGATCACAATTGGTAATCACCAGGTGCTCTGTGTTATAAATCGCGCCACCGTTATTGCTGGTCTGTCCATTAATCAGTATCAGGTTTTGCAGACCGACAAGAAGCGTATCGGCAGCTTCATTCGGCTTGCTGATTGAAAAATGCCTGTTTCCCTGATTGATATTGAGCGTTAATAAAGGGTCTCCCTCTGGTGAAGTGGGAGCAATAATGGTCAGGGAATCAGAGACCGTCAGCTGATTGTTCAGCGTAATCGTTTTAGGCAAACCATTAAATAAAGCAGGATCAAACATGATGATATCGTGACCATTGCCAGCCGGGGTAGCGTCGAAAGCGATATTATTGTTAGCTGCATAAACCGCTTCGCTTAATGTGATTACTCCGTCTAACGCAGGGAGGCTGCCCAATGTCGTGACCAGGATCACGCCTGCGGGAGCGATGGAGAAATTAACGGTGGCGACATTGGAGTAGATTCCTAAGTTGTCCTTGACTCGGTAGGAAAAAGAGCCCAGTCCCATATAGCCGGAACCGTCGGCAACATAATTGACGGTTCCATTCGCGTTGGTTGTCACTGTTCCGTGTGTGGGTTGTGACACAATTTCCACTGAGCTGACATCAATTGATCCGTCACTGTCTGTGTCATTACCCAGAATATTTATAGGAGTTGGTGCGGCTCCCTGTAGTGGAATAAAGTCATTGTTGGCAACCGGGGGCGCACCCACAATGACTGTGACAACCTGATAATCAACGGCATTGGTATGAAAGCCGACAGCAACTGTTAGTTGATAGATTCCGGCTGGCAAACTCACTGAGGGACTGACAGTGAGCAATCCGGTATTCGAATTGACGGTGTAAACCAGCCCTGAAGGTGCAGTCACAGGAGCAATCAATCCATTGGCGCCCAGTGATGACTGATCGAGGAAAACGTAATAGGTATTGCCATTCGGGGTAGTAAAATCAATATCAATTGCCTGCAGTTGATATTGAATCGAGGAACCGGGGCTGACCTGGAGAGTCGGAATATCTGCCAGGTAGGGGTTCGCATTAGCATAATCAAGACTGTGGGAAATAATATCGGGAGTGACGTTCACCTGAAATTGGCGTTGCTGAGTATTACCATCCTGATCCTCCACGGTGACAGTGATTGTAGAAGATCCGGCATAACCTTCGGCTGCCGTTAAAACCAGCGTCGCATTTTCCAGGTCTGTGAATACATTCACGGTTTCCATGGAAATCGTAAACTGGGGAGTCTCCCCGTTGACGGCTACATTGCTGATGGCCTCACGAACTTCTTCTCCTTCGACCAGGTATCCAAAGATCGTATGCTGGAAATCAAGATGCCTTGCCGTTCCTTCGGTGATGAAAAATTGGGAATCGTTGGTATCGTCAAACGTTTTTGCCATGGAGAGCAACCCTGTTTGCACATGTTGCAGTTCCGGATGAAACTGGTCATCGAAGTAGCCCAGAGTAGAGCCTCCTGAGCCTGTTCCGGAAGGATCGCCTCCCTGTATGATAAAGTTGTTGATAATGCGATGGAAAATGACGTCGTCATAAAAACCATTTTCAGCCAGTTCAATAATACGTTCGGCTGCCCGCGAGGCCCTGCCTTCAAACAGTTCGAAGACCATGTCTCCGTAACCTTCCACGGAGATTCGCAGGCTGCGATTCCCGGTGAGGATACGCGCTGAAACGCTGGAGTTACTGCTTTGTACGGTATAGGTCAACGGTCCGTTATCGGGGTCGAATCCATCCAGGGCGACATGCAAAGCGGTACCTGAAAGGAAGTTTTGGTCTGCAATCTCTTTCAGAAACGGTCCTTCAGAGAGAGGAATCGCGATGCCGGTCGCCGTGGCTAATTCCTGAAGTGACTGAATCCCTTCCACAAGTGAGCCATTCGCCAGTTTCCAGGTTGGTAAGACGTCAATTCCCTCGGTAGTGGCAATACTGTTTAATTCGCGATTCGCATCCGTGACTTCTACAAAATTTAAATACGGGGCGCCATCTTCAAATAACGCTTTCTGTGCTGTCGAATCCGCATCCCAGGCAGCGCCGTAAAGTGTCACATTGGCAGCTGAAAGGGCCTGCGCAAAAGCAATCAGATCCTGTCCGCTGAGCAGCGTGCGGTCTTCCAGTTTTTCGGTCGCAGCAAGGGGGGCAGTCGCTTGTTTTTGGCGACGATGATGCTTATTTCTTCGGGGACGCCACAAGTTATCGATGAATTTCGAGATCATTTGAACTGGTATCTTTTTGTACGATGAATCTTCAATGTTGAAAGTTTTTCAGCAAGCAAGCAGACTTATTTTCGTCGGTCGAGGAATGGCCCTTCGGTTCAGTCAATGATTTTAATGGGTGTGTCCTACTTAAAAACACAGGTAAATTGGAATGTTTTCAATCTTTAGTGGAATTGTGTGTTATGGATGGTTTATTTCTATTTGACATAAGCAAAAAACGATCTGCACCGAAAATGACGATTGGTGGAGATTAATCTAACATTTTATGCTGGTCATCGCGATAAAATGTTTCCTTAAGTCAACAAGATGTAACAACTTACCGCCTCCAAAGCTTTTTAGTGCGGTCTGATTAAATTTGAGAAAATGTTTTTGTTGTAAGTACGTTCATTGAATAGAATGAAAACAGATCATGAGTGATTAAAGGTTGAGTCTGTTTCGTAAGTGACTAATCAGTAATGGCTTATGTTAGATGTGTCGGGTGTGGAGATGTGTCGGGTGTTGCTACTCAGTTCGCAGGAACCCTCTTTTCAGCCGTTACATTTCAGCGATTTGTCCGTCATACTCTTGAAGTCTGTATCAGATTGTTTTTGATACGTGGTCTTTCAATGATTTCACTGGCATTCGTTTTATGATTTTTCAACAGCCCAGGAGGCAGATTGAGCATTGCATCTCACAGCTATCATTGGATGAAGTCTGGCTTTCGCCCTTCGAAATCACGGCTCTCTCGCTGGAATGTATTAGCCGGCGAAATTATCAAACGCAGTGAAACGCTGAAAAAACAGACCGATGATCAGTTGGAACGCCATTCTCTGGAATTGCGCTGGCGAGCCAAGTCGGGCGAGTCATTGAAGAAAATTCTCCCCGAAGCATATGCCCTCGTGCGAGAGTCAGCCTGGCGTACCCTGAAGATGGAGCACTTTCCCGTGCAGCTGATGGGAGGAATCGCTCTATTCGAAGGCGGTATCGCCGAAATGCACACCGGGGAAGGTAAAACTTTGACGGCGGTATTACCTGCTTACCTCCGCGCACTCATGGGAAAAGGCTGTCACGTCGTCACGGTCAACGATTATCTGGCAAAACGTGACTCAGAAATTATGGGACCCGTGTTTAATAAACTGGGTCTGTCAGTCGGCTGTATCACTTCGGATATGGAAGATGAAGATCGTCGCATCGCTTATAGTCTGGATGTCACCTATGGTACTGCAAATGAGATGGGCTTTGATTTTCTTCGCGATCGTATCCGGATCGGGGCCAGCGCTCCCGGCCAGCTGGAGCAGGCGATCACCAATCACAAGGCATCGGGTAAAGAACCACTGGTTCAGCGCGGCAATTATTTTGCGTTGATCGACGAAGCAGACAGTGTTTTGATCGATGAAGCCCGGACTCCGCTGATCATCGGACTGATTCAGCCCAACGACGCAGCCTCGGTCAACCTGTTCCGCTGGAGCAATCGTGCCACGCATCAATTGGAATCGGAGGTCGATTTTGTTTACGAGCCCAAAAAACGTTCCGCCTACCTGACGGATCAGGGGTGTCGCAAAGTTTTATTGATGCCAAAACCGTCATTGCTGGATTCGATCGATACCGAACGGATTTATAAACAGGTGGAACAATCGCTGGTGGCCCGTTTCGGTTTTCAGAAGGACCGCGATTATGTGGTGGTCGATGAAGAAGTGGTGATCGTTGATGAATCAACGGGACGCATGATGGAAGGCCGGAAATGGCAGGACGGCCTGCATCAATCGATCGAAGCACAAGAGCATGTCCCTTTGACCGCAGCGACCGGACAAGCAGCCAGAATCACCGTGCAAAGCTTCTTTCAGAACTATTCTTATCTGGCAGGTATGACGGGGACCGCCGCGCTGGCAGAAAAAGAGATTCGCAAAACCTATAAAGTTTCGGTGACCTTAATCCCAACACACCGTCCCTGTATTCGCAAGGGAAGTCCGCCGCGTGTATTCAAGACCATGCAGGCGAAACGCCTGGCTGTCGTAGAAGAAATTGAACGCATCCGGGAAAAACGTTGCCCGATACTGGTCGGAACTCCTTCTGTTGAAGCATCGGAATCATTGGGTGATCTTCTGGCAATGAAAGCGATTCCGCATCAGATTCTGAACGCCAAATATCACGAGCAGGAAGCCGATATTGTGAAAGTCGCCGGTGAGCCTGCGCGGGTTACCATTGCCACCAATATGGCCGGTCGCGGAACTGATATCCTGCTGAAAGATATCGTGCGCGAACATGGCGGCTTGCATGTGATTGCAACAGAGATGCATACTTCGGCCCGGATTGACCGTCAGTTGATCGGCCGTTCTGCACGGCAGGGTGATCCGGGGCACTATCAGTTTTTCCTCTCTCTGGAAGATGAATTATTACGTTGCCTGGAACTGGATCAACTTAGAAAAATTATTCAATCTGCTAAAGCGGATGACAAAGGCGAACTGGCTGCCAGCTGGATTTCCTTCTTTAACAATACGCAGAACTTTCTGGAAAAACTGCATCACAAGCAGCGCCGCGACATGTTGAAACAGGAAAAGCACCGGATTGAAATGTTTCACAAAATGGGCCTCGATCCCTATCTGGAATGGACGGAATAATTCCGTTTACGTCTGGTTTGGATTCAGAAATCGCCTTTGCGCATTCTCCCCGGTAATCTGTGATTCAATTTCGATTCCCAGATCGGACTCTTTCAGTTTGTTCAAGCTGGACTCCAGATAGAAAAAGGGAAAATACGAGCCGAACAGTATCTGCTGATAAGGCACCTGTTTCATCAGTTTCTCAATCCCGCCGACCCCTTCCAGCATCGCAATTTCGATCGTCAGGTTCGGGTTTTTCGTCAGTCTGGTCAGCTTCGCTCCCGTGAGCGATTTCAATCCGTTCAGAATGGTGACCTGCAGTGCCGCGTGTTGTTTCATCAGATCAGGCAACGCGGCAAAGTTGACATCGTCGACTCTCATCAGGGGATGCTGCGTGCGATCATCCTCCATTCTCATGGCGATCTGAATAAACAGCCCGCGCTCCGCCGCCATGGCAAACAGTTGATCCACTTGCGGATCGCTGAGCTGATATCCGTGATAATTCGGGTGCAGTCGCAGCCCCGGCATCTGCCATTCTTCATGACAGGTTATCACATCGTCTTCCCACCCGGGCAGTTGCGGGTTAATACTGCCGACGGGAATCAGTATCTCCATGCCCGACGCTCTGCACTCCGCTGCCAGTCGCTGATTCACAGCGCGAATGTCTTTATGCAGCAAACCGTCAAAGCTGCCGGCGAATGCTTTCTCGATCTGATTCTGCTTCAGTTTTCTGACCAGTGCGGGCGTTTCATCGTTGGGCAGTCGTCGGAAAGGCCAGCGCGAGAGATACAGGTTGGAATCGATCATTATACTTTGATCCCCTTTTCTTTCAGAATGGGAGTCAACAGTCGTTGGAGATTACCACCCAGAATTAAACGTTTGGAAACTTCAGGAATGTCGGCGCCTTGAACTTTGGCAAGCTGAGACGAAAAACTGCGGCCTCCGATATCGCTGCCATACAGCACGCGGTCTGCACCAAGCGTCCGCACTGCCATTTCCGTAATCCCGGCGGTCGGATCAGACCCGCCGATGCCGGCATATACGTTGGGACTGTCTTGAATCGCCCGCAGTCCCAGTTCCCAGTCGCCTCCGACATGACCGGCGATGAGCGGCGTTTCCGGATGGCGTTTTGCCATCAGCGCCAGATCGCCGGGCGTGGATTCACCAACCAGATTTCCCCCCGATTTGAACCAGGTGTGCTGGTAAATCAGTGCCTTTAATTCTGCCGCCCGTTGAATGATCGGATCAATGGCCGGATCGTTGCAGCGGGAAGCGACCCATAATTTCACACCGATCATCGGGCCGTTTTGAACACAGCGGTCCAGCTCTTTGATGCTTTCGTTTACGTATTTCGCGTTGAGATACACGAAGCCAAACGCGCGATCGTGCCAGTGACTGATGGCCTGCATCACCTGGTCGTTCTGTTTGCGAAATTCTTCAGGCGTAGGGTCTAAGGAGAACGGCCAGCCCATAAAAAAGATCAGTCGCTCCACCCCCATGCGGTCTGCATAACCCATCAGCTGGGCGATGCGTTCGTCGACCGTTTTTCCTTCCACCCCGGACAGGTGGCAATGTAAGTCCCAGATCATGGTTGATTCTTTCAGCGATTTAATTTGATTCCGTGAGGAGCTGCAATGTGGCTTGAGGCGGGCTGGCGTAGTTCTGCCAGATCTGTTCGGTCGCTGGATGAGCCCCACCATCGTGGACCAGACAGCGATAATGGCTGAGGTTGGGGGTTCCCGGTTCGATTTTCCAGTCACCCAGCGGACTGGGCGTAAACACCATATAAGGCATCGAAGGATGAATCCGCACCGGTTCGGGAAAACGAAAATTCGCGGGATGACTCAGAATCGTAAATCCGCTCCAGGCGCTCTCGTCCTCTCGTTTTCCGGAAATATCACACCAGCGTGATCGGTCATGATTTCCGTTTTCGCGCGTTTTTCCGTTCGAGGTCAAAAAACGGCAGGTCTCTTTCGTCCAGCCACGCCCGCCGCGAATCGCCATGCCACCATAATGATATTGGGGAAGAATTAACGGGCTGTCCGCAGCACACCGGGCCTCTGAAGCAAGATCGTACAGCCAGAATTCAGGTGCTTTGTCCGGTTGATTCCAGACGCGAATCGTCCATGTTTCCATTAAAGCCACTTTTTCTTCACTGCCAGTGAGGTCGACATGTTCCTGTTCCACTTTCAGTTCCGCGAAGACGGGGCCCTCCTGTTGTGAAATCAGTTGATGAAAACGAACGCGGCCTTTTTTACTTTTGATCTCCCAGAAATTTGTCTCGCGTCCTTCGAACACCGCTTTGGTGTATGCGAGAAACTGTCCACTCTGGTGCGCATGATCGGGGGGAAATTCATCGGAAACGATTTTCCCAGCGGGGGTCCAGATGGGATGAATATGCGCGCTGCGACCGAACAGAGGATCCACCGAGTCCGGAGCCGGGATATGCTGGTAATTGTAATTCAAAACCGGATGCGTGCCGATGACAAACTGATACGCCTTGCCGGTATCTTGGATCGAAACCGGGTTATCAATTTTGATGGATCCGGCTTTGATGTCAAACACCCGCGTGGCGCCGGCGGCGGTTTTACCGGGAAGAATCCACCAGAGCCGGTTTGTGTGGTCGTTTCTTTTTTCAATTTGCGCGGGGATTGCTTTTGTTCCCGACGCTGATTTTTCGATGAGATAAACTGCTTCATGAACAAAACCGGTTTCAGGCAGCACCGCGAAAACGGGCTCATGATCGATGGGATGTTTGCCGGCGGTAATCGTTGCCTGCCCCAGTGTGGGATCTGCTGCGCGTAACGAATGTGACATCCCGATCAGAAGACAGATTAAAGCGGGAAACAGAATTAAAAAGTAATGTGAGGTTGATTTCATCGGTGTCTCTCTGGAAGAGGCCAGCATACTCTCGCACGGTCAGCAAAACGGGCAGCCTCTATGCTAACCCCTTTTCGGAACCAGATGCAATATTCTACGCACCGATTGTACAAGAACAGCCGGAATGCCAGTCGGACGCTCAACTCAGGGGACCAGATAAAAAATCGGGCCATAAACGGGCTGACAGGGACAGACCTGAACGGGTGCCACTGCGGCTGCGGGAGCAGCTGCCGGGGCCGGCTTCGCAGTCGAGAGCGGGGCCCTCTGTTGTGCAGGAGTCGCCGCGGGTTCTGTTTTCCGCTCGACAACATTTTGTCTGAGTTCCGCTTCGTCCAGCGCAGTGCCGTCTGCCATCAGCGCCGCCTGTGAAGTAAAACTCCCTGATTTCGTTGCTTTCACGCGGGCTCGTAATGTGCGTGATTCATTGGCGGCCAGTTGATTCATTTTGAACGTCAACTGACGACCTGCCTGATGTTCCAGCCCTTCGGGAAGATCGAGATTCAACAGGACGTCGTTCTGTTCCACTGCGCCCTGATTGCTGACCACAAAATCTATCGCATAAATTTCACCGGCGGTCACCATTTCCGGGCCGTTGATTTGCAGATCCAGTCGGGCCGCGGAAATCTCAGTAGAAGCGGCGACGTTCGAAGCCAGTGTGATATTCGAATTCGTTTTCACACTCCCTTCCTGACCGAGAAATATTTTGACCTGCAGTTCGCGTTCTTCCTCGGGATCGAGCCGGGCGATTTTCCAGTGCAGATGATTCTGTTTGACTTCCGCGGGGGGCGAAAAATCAACGAGACTGGCGAGCGGTGAAAGTGTTTCATCGACGTGCACATTATAGGCGGGCAATGTCCCCCGGTTTTTCACCAGGATAGAATAAGTCAGCAGATTTTGCGCGGCTCCCGTCGGGGGAACCTGCTTGCGAATTTCGAGATTCAAACGCTCTTCCTGCGGGGGCGCGGACGCCCGCGTGAATGAGTCGAGCTGGCTCCGGTCGGCGGGTTGCTCCTGACCGACCTGCACATGTTCTCCGCCGGGAAAACGTTCGTGATACAGCGTCGGGCGAATGGTTTGTTGCATTTGAGAATCGGCGCGGGCCAGATCAATCAGTTTCCAGCTCTGATCAAACAGAAAACGATCGGCCGCCTCAAGCCGACTGTGCATTTCAGGCAGAGTCCGCGTCGCTTCTACGAAAAACTGCTGATCGATGTCCGGATCGAACATCTCTCTTTCAATGATTCTGATTTTTTGTACGTTCAGCACCAGCGAAGGGGCAGACGCCGGTTCCGGCGTCGGATTGAACTCGGGAAAACTGAGCGGCAATTCTGGTCGCATCGGTTTTTCTTCGCGGGTCACGATTCCCGGGAAAAAGGGATCTCGATCACCAAACGAGACATACAGCGGCTCGGTTCCGAGTTCCACCAGCGGATACGGCCCGGAAGGTTCGATCTCGATGCGTGTATCGATCGGGTTGAAGAGAGGCACGCTGGATACGACTGCCTGTTCGGGGACGACGATTTCCGCCGTGAGGCGTTCCTGCTTCCCGTCCGGCACCCCTAACAGAAGAATCACCGTGAGCAGAATGGCAAGCACACCGACCGCAGAGGCGAGCGACCATTCCGGATCTGTGCTGAACAACACTTTGATCTTCTGCACCCAGACCGGGGCATAATCTTCAAATTTGAACGACAGATCAAAATCTTCGATTTCGTCGTCGTCAAGGCGGCTCGAATCCCAGTCTGCTTCATACGGGGGTTCTGCCCCGGATTCTTCAAGCTCGCTGCGCCACGCATCTTCCACCTCGAAATCGGAAGACTCCGGTTCACGTCGATTCAAACTCGAGTTGTGGTCATCTGACTCGGGCATCGCAATATCAAGTCCGTTGAATTTTCTGGAAGCCGATCCTGGCAACGATTTTAGAAGCACGCGTGAGTAAAGATACGTAGTACGTAAAAGTTAGCAAATACACCCGATGAAGGGAAGTGCGATTCAAATTCCTTCGACAAGGGGGGAGATTATTGTAAAAATAGATAGATCTAGCAGACTGTGAAGAATTTGGTATCTTATTATCAATCAACATTGACATACGAAAGGCCGTCAGCCCAGAGGAACCGTAAGATGCATTACATTGATCGTCGTACATTTTTAAAAACTGCTTCCACAGGAATCATTGCGGCTCAGACGGGAATCAGTTTCAGTGCCGAGAAAGAGGCTCGCGTCCTGCTGCCGGCGAAAGTGGTCGACACCCATACCCATTTCTACGATCCCAGCCGCCCCGAAGGCGTTCCCTGGCCGACCAAAGGATCTTCTCTGTATCGCACGGTTTTGCCAAAAGATTTTGTCGAATTGAAAAAGTACCAGCCTGTCAACGCGACGGTGATCGTCGAAGCCAGCAAACTGGTTGAAGACAACCAGTGGATTCTGGATCTGGTCAAAGACAATCCCGTGATCATCGGGTTTGTCGGACGCCTGACCCCCGGCGAGGACATGTTCCGCACGCATCTCAAACGCTTCGCTAAAAATCCGATCTATAAAGGGATTCGCATTAATTACGACCTGCTGCAGAAGGGGTTGACGCAGAAGCAGTTTATTGATGACATGAAGTTGATGGCCGACATGGGACTGCAGGTCGACCTGAATGGCGGCCCGGTCACACTGGACGGCGCCCGCCGTCTCGCCGCGCAGGTGCCCGATTTGCGTATCGTCGTCGATCATATCGGCAACGTTGTCATCAAAGGGGACGAGATCGACCCCCAGTGGAAAAACTACATGGAAGCCCTCGCCGACCAGAAGCAGGTCTTCATCAAAATCTCCGCGCTGGTCGAAGGGGCTGCCCGCCATCAGCCCGACAACGTCCCTTCCGAAGTCACCTATTATCGTCCGACGCTGGACGTGATCTGGAATCAGATTGGCGTCGACCGCATGATCTTCGGCAGCAACTGGCCCGTCTCCGAACGCGCCGCCGACTACGTCACCCTGCAGAAAATTCTGGTCGACTACCTGCAGGACAAAGGGCAGGGGGCGCTCGACAAAGTCTTCTGGGAAAATTCCAAACTCGCCTACCGCTGGGACAAATATCCCGGCGAATAACAGCAATGTGAGCGGCATGGCGCCAGCCACCGGTTTTGCACCAGCGATGGTTTCGCATCGAAGGTTGCTGCGCTCACGCAACATCCGCCACCAGTGCATCAATATTCCCAAACTGAATAAACTCGCTCTTGACGCGCTGGCACACATACCGAAACTGCGCCGCTGTGTGTCGCGCGCGAGTGAGCACCATCGTTTCAGGTGAAAACCGCGATCACTTACAATATGAGCACTATAAAACCCGCTGGTTTCAGCCACATTTGAAAATAGCAAGCGTTTCACACCGTGCGTATCAAACCACTTCGACACACGATCGCACCACTTCAGACGTGCCTCATCATCACTACGTCGCATATCAGCACCGGTTCGAGTGTCGCAAAATTCCATTTTCTCTTGACTCCCTCATGCCCTTGACGAAAATCCAACGAGTCGCACAACAGTCCACAACGCTGACGAGAGTGCATCCCATTTAACCGTAGCTTCTCTCATTCTAATATACTCGGTCCAAATGGTCCTGGAGGCGCTACAGAAAACAGGCTCTATAAGACGACATCGTTCTCACGAAAAGCGGGGGCGTGACTCACGTATCCGTCCGCCATTCGAGAATCCTACCAGATATCCCCCGGACGGCCCCAGATGAATAAACAGAACCGAAACATGTAGCACGTCGCGTTATTTACGACCACGAAAAAAAGGTAGGGGTAGCCCTATGTGGCTACCCGCGGTGTCGGCGTTGTTTGTAAAATGACCGGCTCAACGTTTTCTCCGGTTCCTTTGTAATCGTGTTACAAAGTTGAATCCCTCCAGGCGGGTCGGCACATAGACCGACCCCTACGAATGTTTGTTCGTACTGTTGTTGTGAAATCG
>CAXBFD010000007.1:0-103601 GCA_963974925.1 uncultured bacterium
AGTGGTTTTCGCCGGTTACTGGATCGCCGTATCCAGGGACGCGATGTGGAAATCTCTGCCCGAGATCTGGGGAACGCGGTTCGCGATCTGATTAAAGAAGGCTGGGCTGTCCGCGCTGATGGAAAACAGGTTCATCAACCGAGTAACATGCTCTTCAAAGTTCAGTCCGGCATTGACTGGTTCGAACTTCATGCCGACATTGATTTTGAAGGTCAGACGGTCCTCTTTCCTGAACTGCTCTCCGCGCTGGCACGCGGCGATTCTTCGATCAGGCTCGACGATGGTTCTTTGGGGATTCTGCCTGAAGAATGGATCGAGCAATACGGTATTCTTGCTGGAATTGCAGTCACCGATGAAGACCATCTGCGTTTTGCCCCCAATCAGGTTGCTTTACTTGATGCATTGCTGAACGCGCAGGAATTTGTAGAAACGGATGCCGTCTTTGATGAGTTCCGAGACAAAATTCGTTCGTTCTCCGGGATCACGATCGACAAAGAACCTGAAGGTTTTTACGGGGAATTACGCAAGTATCAGCTCGAAGGCCTGGGGTGGTTGCAGTTTTTACAGGATTTCCATTTCGGCGGCTGTCTGGCTGATGACATGGGCTTGGGGAAAACGGTTCAACTACTGGCCTTGTTGATCAGACGGAAGCAGTCGCGTGACGAGCATTTTCCTTCACTGGCGATCGTCCCCAAATCGCTCATGTTTAACTGGATTCAGGAAGCGGCTAAGTTTACTCCTTCGCTGAAGACGGTTGAATACGCGGGGGGAGACCGCAGCAAGCTGATTGAGCAATTGACCGAGTATGACCTGGTGTTAACCACCTACGGCACGATGCGTCGCGACATCAATCAGATTAAGGATATTCAGTTTGATTATGCTGTACTCGATGAAGCACAGATGATTAAGAACTCGGGGTCACAGGTCGCGAAAGCGTCACGCCTGCTTAAGGCGAAACACAGGCTTGCCTTAAGTGGTACCCCTGTCGAAAATCATCTGGGCGATCTCTGGTCGATCTTTGAATTTCTGAACCCGGGAATGTTGGGACGCAGTTCGGTCTTTAAGGCATACACCAGTGATATCGAGGATAAAAATTCGCGAGTCATGCTGGGGAATGCGTTGCGTCCATTCATTTTGAGGCGGACAAAAGAGCAAGTTGCCAACGAGTTGCCTGAAAAGGTAGAGCAGACCCTGTATTGCGATATGGGCAAAGAGCAAACGCGTCTCTACGACGAACTCAGACAACACTACCGTGACTCAATTCTGGGCATGGTGGAATCGAAGGGGCTTGGTAAGACGAAAATACACGTGCTTGAGGCTCTGTTGCGTCTAAGGCAGGCTGCATGCCACCCTGCTCTGCTCGATCGTGGTCAGGCTTTGGATGCCTCAGCTAAGATGGATGTTTTGATACCGCATCTGGAAGAGTTGATCGAAGAAGGCCACAAAGCACTCGTGTTCTCGCAATTTACCAGCATGTTGTCCATTGTGCAGGAACATCTGGATCAGAAAAATATTGTCTACGAATATCTGGATGGTCAAACACGCGATCGTAAAGAACGCGTGGATCGGTTTCAGACTGATAAAGACTGCGGTATTTTTCTAATCAGTTTGAAAGCCGGGGGGTTGGGGTTAAACCTGACAGCCGCCGATTATGTTTTCATTCTTGATCCCTGGTGGAACCCGGCTGTCGAAACGCAGGCCATTGACCGGGCACACCGCGTTGGCCAGACCAAACGCGTGTTTGCCTACAAATTGATCTGCCGTAATACGGTTGAAGAAAAAATTACGGAACTGCAACAGCAGAAACGTGAGTTGGCGGATGCGATCCTGGAAGAGAATCAGAGTGTGCTCAAGAATCTTTCGAGCGAAGATCTCGAACTGCTCCTCTCGTAAACTCGCTTACTTTTCAGACGATTTTTTCTCGGCCAGTCCGCGGGTAAATGCTTCGTAGGCTTCCCGGTATTCTTCGGGAACCGGCAGCCGACGGGGGCCGAGGCTCTCATTCGTCTGCTTTCTGGTGCTGGTGCGCTCACGTTGTGCGGCGCTGGATGCAGGCTTGAGTGATTTTAACATCTCTTCGAATTGACGTTTTCGAGCCAGAGATTCCGGCGTCTGTTGACTGGCATCAGGACTTTGGAGTTGTTTTTGCAGGCGTTCCGAAAATTGTTTCATTTCCTCTTTCGACCAGCCTAATTCGTTTAACAATTCCTGATTGACCTCTTTCCGTTTGAGTTCATCTTTGATTCGTTTCAGCACCAGATTGGCGGCTTCTTTGCCATATTCCAGATTGGCATCTTCCGCCTCGGGCAGATCAGGGGTATCTCCGGTTCCGGCTGGCTGATTGCCGTCTGCGGCAGCCTGACCTCCGTTGGTGGCACTGCTTCCCTGCGGATTCTCCGACTTCGAACCTGTACTGGAACCCATGCCGGACTTGGATTCGCCTTTGCCCTCTCCTTGAGATGCCCCACCTTTGCCTTTCGAATCGGCGCCTTGTTTGCCGGATTCAGATTTACTGTTCTGAGGAGAGTTTTCTCCCTGTTTTCCCTGCCCTTTGTTCTCGTTCATGGATTTTTCGGAACCAGATGGTTTTCCCTGAGAGTCCTGTTCCTGGTTCCCCTTTTGTCCTGTGGAATCGCCTTTACCGGGTTGTTTGCTGCCTGGCTGTCCCTGGTCGTTTTGAGAACTCTGACCGTTCTCGCCTTCCTGCGGACGTTTCGATTTTTGTTCGGTGGGACGATTCTCACCTTTCGGGGGGGCGTTAGAGCCGTCGGGCTGATCCTCACTCTGTTTTTTATTGGTTCCGTCAGATGGTTTCTGTTCATTCGAGGGAGAGGGATTTTGATTGGAATTCTCCGGTTTTCTCATCTCTTTTTGCGGTTTATTTTCAGATGAGGAGCCTGGTTTTCCGGGAGAGCTGTTCCGGTTTTCCGGCTGCCCGTTCTGTTGGGGTTTGGAATCGGAAGACTCTTTCTGACCAGGACGGACTGCGGGTTTGTCTTTGGGGTCGCGCTGAACGTCTTGACTGCGCTTTTCAGGTTTCGCATTGGGATCGTGGTCCGGCGTGCCTTTCCCTTTGGTTTTTCCATCGGATTTTGTTTTCACCGCATCGTCCGAGGGAGGTGAGGGTTCTTTTTTTCCGTCCGGAACAGGACCCGTTTGTTTTTGATTTTTTTGTCCTGATGCAGAGTCGTTCTCAGGTTGATCGGCTTTTGAAGAGGGTTTCGGTTGTGAGCCTTTGTTCTCGGACCCCTGGGGAGTTCCCTCTTTGTTATCGGAAGATTGCGCAGGAGAGGAATCCGGTTCCTGGGAAGGATTCGCCGATTTTTGTCCCTGCATATTCTGGTCGGAGGATTGATCCGGTGAATCGGATTTCTCGGAACCGGGTTGCTTTTGCTGGGTACCGGGCTCTGGTTGTTGCCCCTCTTTTTTCAATTGTTCCAGAATTTTCTTGATCGCTTCCTGATCGTCTTTGCCGTTACTGTCCAGGCCTTTGTTGTCCCCTGGTTTCTGCTGATTTTGCTCTGTCGCTGGCTCGTCCATTTTTTGAGGATTGCCGGACTCAGATTGCTGTTTGCCTTTTTGATCCTGCTGATTCTGGTCCATTCCCTCTTTGCTTTGATCGCCTTCTTTGGTACCTGCACCAGATTTTTCCTTGTCGGCTTGATCCGGATTTGTCTGTGAAGAGGCATCACCGCCGGTTTGAGAGTCTTTGCTCTCCCCCTTTTCGGATGGTTTTTTCTGGGCCGGGTCTGGTTGCTGCTTTTCCTGCTCGGCCTTTTGCTTTTGTTCCTGCAGTTGTTTTTTGGCTTCTTCTCTGGAGACGGGCTCTGATATTTCAATTTTGATTTTCGGAGTATTCTTCCGGTTTCCTGATGGCTGCTTGTTATCGCGGGCTTCGACCCAGAAGAAGATGGTTTCACCGGGTGTGAGTCTCAATGGTTCCAGTGAGAAATCATGATTCAGGCCGACACTCTTTTGCGATCCCTCAAATAAAGTTTTATCCAGAATGCGGATTTGATCTTTATCAACCCGCAGATTGAGATAGCGGATTTGAAAATCGGGATCTTCTGCGATGACAGAGATCGGAACGGTGCCGTTGGCCGGCATTTTCAAGTCCTGTTTTGGTGTGAGCAGCGTGATTTCAGGGGGTAAATCGGGGCGGATGACCAGTGGATAAACCGTCGGCGAGAGCGTCGTCTGCCCTGCTTCGTTTCGGCATTTAATCTGATAAAAGTGGGGGAAACTGCCGTCGGCACGCAATTTCAGCTTCCAGGATGCGGTAATCGTGTTCTGCTTGATCGTTTTCTCAATCTGGAATTCTTCCAGTAATGAAGCAGAATCTTCTTCATCCGAAAAGAGCACTTCAAAAGAAGTGATCGGCATATTTGTTGTAGCGTCGACGGTGACTTTGGTTCCTTCCCAGGCATCAATGGCGCCCCCTGGTTGTTGAACCGGCGAAAGTCCCATGTACTGAGGATATTCATAACGGATGGAGTGAACGGTGGCAGAAGGGGGTTGAATGACTTTAACCTGGAACTCTTCAGAAACTGCGTCACCCGCTTCAATGTGGTACGTTAATTCCTGCCTGATACCTCTTCCGTTGACGCCAACGATAATCGCCTGGTAGCGCTTTAAGGTATCATCCATCGAACGCAATGTCACTGGTTCATTGACCCTGCCCTGATCGCTGGATGTATAAAACAGCATGACCTTGTCGGGGACTTCGCCCCGCAGATCGACAATCACTTCCAACTGGCTGCCGGAGAGGACTTCTGTATTCCCGGGGGTGACGGAATTGATCTGGGTTTGTGTGGCGAATTCTCGCTGAGGAGAAAAAGACATGGCTGCTGAAAGTGAGGGCCAGATCTCTTTAGGGGAGAACAAGGCGTAGAAACACAAGAGCGCGACAACGACTAACAGACCGTAGGAAAGCCGCATCAGCGGGCGGCGGTCGACGGCCAGATCGGTATCCGTTTTGGAAAGAGTGAGAGCGGCTTTTTTTTCCAGCGAACTGATAATTGCGGGGTTGATGGGGCGATTCGATTTTTTTAAATCAATCAGATTCAGGAGTGAGCCTTCCATCTCATGGGAAGTCTGCTCCAGCGCATGTGCAGAATAAAGCCGCGTGACTTTTTTGAAATAAGGTATCATGAGTTTCCAGACGGCCCAGCTTAGACTGGCCAGCACCACTCCTGCCAGCATTAACAGACGGGATGTGTGTCCAAATCCCCCCTTGATGAGCCAATGATCGCAGAGGACAAAAATCAGCAGGTAACCGAGAAAAATGGTAGAGATACCTACCGCTGTGGTGAGCAGATCATTGGCCTTGATGTTCGAGCCGGTCTTGGAAATCTGAAAATCCACATACTCATCGAACTTCGCATAATGCCCTGCCCGGTTTTCTGTTGATTCGGTCGGTTTTGATGCCGTTGACATGAATTGCCCGTATCTAAAAAGAAACTTGTGCGTGTTCTCACGTACCCATTATAGGATGATCGACGCTGGCAATGGTATTAATGTTCCTGATTTTTTAACGGGATTCTTTTTTACCGTTTTTTTCCGCAGATTTGTAAACAAACCCTCAAAAATCGTTAAACCAGACCCTTGTATTTCCTCAAAAACCACTCGCCGGAGAGCAGTGCGACAAAGAATGCGAGGAAAAACCAGTTATCCCAGAGTGATATCCGCCTGTATCTTATCAGGTCGTTGTTCCAGGATTTCGCTTGATTCATGTCGGTCAGAAAACTTTCCAGCTCTTCGGGGGGAAGTGATCTTCCCCCGGAAAGTGAAGAGATTGCTTCCAGAAGTGAATAATCGGCTGCCGGATTATCGAGTTCCAGGTCACGCGGATCAACGATGAATCTGGTCGTGGCGTCAAAGCCGAGTGCTGTGCCGTTTTTTTCTGCATGCACGGTCACCCAGTAATCTCCGGGTTCTGCTGTCTGGGAAAAAGTCGTCGTGGAAGAACCGCTGGCAGCCAATGATTCCACTTGAGCGGACTTGCCGGAAGGACCGGTAACCTGGACTGTGAATTTGACGTCAGAGACGGGTTGATCCTCTGCATCTTTTGCTCCGAACTGGATGGGGACGCTGGCGCCTGGTGATACGTTTCTGGGATTAACGCGTGCCCAGATGCTCTGGCCGGAATCATTTTCTTTATGTGCCAGCCAGAGAATCATCTGTCGCCAGAATCGTTCATGTTCCGTCCGGTTGCCTGCGAGGAACCACTGAAATGTCGTATCGCCGGCAAAGGCCATCACCCGCGCACTTCCGACATCGGATGCAAACAGTAAAGGCACAGCTTCACTTCCCGCTGATTGCGCCAGGATTTCGACGGTGTCATATTTTTTTCTTAATCGATTTGCTCCCGTTAAAGGGGCCAGCGCGTTCCATTTCTGTTGATTATCAACCGCAGAGTTATCAAGTTGCATTACATAACGCCTCAGTCCCAGTGGAGTCGGTATCATCTTGAGATCCTGGAAATAGTGCAGATCTTTCGCAATATTATTGGCAGCCTGCTTTTCGCTGGGACGCATCAGAACGGGAATGAATTTGTCCAGAGGAGTGTCTGCGTAACCGCCGGGACCGAAACTGTGATAACCGCCGGTCATCAATAGCCCGGCTCCCTGGTCGATCCGACTCGCAATTTGTTGGATGACCTGTGGGCCCAGAAGATCAGCCGGAACATCTCCCACAATAAATACATCGTATTTTGACAGATCGTTCAGATCCAGATTCAATGGTTGATTGCTGCCGGTAAAACCATTGCCCACGGGAATGAAATCCAACTGGATTTTGGGGTCATTCATCGAGCGAATAAATTTTTGTTCCGGGCGGAGTGCGTCGAAGTACACAACCTGTATGCCCCCTTTTTGAACGGTGACAATGGTTTCCAGACGGTTATTTGTCTGTTTGATTTCCCCCTCCAGCGGAACGACTTCGACGGCAATTTTATATTCCCCCGGAATTTCCGGCGTCCAGAAAAGTTCAACATTGCTGAGTTCATTATTCTGGGTCGGATGGATCTGCGTGGCGACACGGGAATTATTATAGGCGGGAGCAGGTCGCATCTCTCCTGCTTCACCGATTTTCTTCCCGGTACGGTCTTCTACCAAAAGGCGAACGGTCAGATCACGATTGAGCGCTCCCAGGCTGCGAACTTTCACGCTGATGGGGGTGGTCTTTTTTTCAAAAACCAGCGGATCGATCACCAGACTTTCCATCACGAGGTCCAGCGTTGTATCCTGCAGATTGGACGAACCAAATCCAATGGTATAGATGGGAATTCCGGCATCGCCAAAGTAACTGGCCCGCGATCGGGCATCGATGTCATAAGGGGGAAGCGCTCGCTCTGCCCCGTCTGAAAGCAGTAACAGACCCACCAGTTTTTCCTGTTGCAACTGCGATGAAATGCTGTCCAGCGCATAACCGATGGCTGTTTGCTGTCCGTGGGAGTCTTCTGAAAACGCTTCGACAGGTATCAGTTCTTTTGAAAAATCAAATCGTTTCACACCTATGTTTGGATCCATGTTTTCAAGCTGTGTTTTCGCTGCATTCAGCGTTTTCACTAACTCATTTCGCCGTGTTGTGCTGCCTGGACCATCTTCAGTTTGCATGCTGCGACTGGCGTCTGCCACAATATACAGCCAGGACTGTCTGGTTGTTTTATCTGTTAATTCGATGGCGGGACGCAACAACATGAATACAAGCAGCAAGACGGTAAAGAGCCGCATGCCCAGCAGCAGCCGACGCGGCAGTGGCGATAGATGTTTTATTCGTTTGGGATAAGTTACCAGAACCAATGAAATCAGCGCGACAACGATCAGGATCGTCGTCGGCCAGGACCAGATTGGTTCAAGAATTGGTTTCATAACGTATTCAAAAAAAAGTGATTGAGTCTGGGGAGATCTGTCTTAGTTCAGGAAGCGGTTTCTGCGGACTGGTCAATTTCGTAAAAATAGTTTGCCGTAAAATGTTCCAGACAGAAAAAGACCAGCAGCAGTGTGGCGAGCAGCGGAAAAATTTCGACTCCCAGCCGCCCGGTTCGAATCGTGCGTTTGAGCCCTTCCGTATCTTGCGCCAGGCTGTAGCGATCTGTTCCCAGAAGCTGATTGAGTTCATCGACTGAGATCGGCTGGAAATTGCTTTCTCCGGGAGACACATTCACACTGAAACCTGTCGAAAAACGAGTATTATTACCTGAGTTATCGATGAGTTGATAATGACCGGCAACAGTGGTGTCAGGAATCAGAACCTGATGTTTACCCGGTGGAACTTCGATTGGCAGTTGTTTCAGGTCGGGAGTTCGTAACAGAAAGGAATTGGCACCATCAACGGACGCGGGCCATTGATAACTGGCAAGCTCCCCCGCGAGATAGTTTGTTCGATTGGATCGTGTCCGGATCAGATAACGGGTCAGTTGGTCGGCAAACGCCAGGTAAGACCAGCGGGCTAATAAAAGCTGGCTCCAGCCGTTGGCGTCGATGCCTGTCGTGAACACTACCACTTTGCCCTGCCCCAGAGATTGTTCCACAATCGCAGGCGAATGCCGGGAATCCGTATAACTGGCGATGACCTGTCCTCGATTGGCAGGATCGACGCGCCAGAATCGGCTGATCTCCATTGAGGAAAGCTCCCCCGTCCCACCCAGATTCTGAAAGTACGAGAATAAGGCGTGCTGGTTATTTTCCAGGTCTAAATATTCAGGCGGAATAAATTTCAGAGAGCCAAGCAGCTCCATGGGGAGTAATTTCTGTGCGGCTTCCGAATTGAAAGAGATGATCATAGACTCGGGCGCATTTCCATCACTGCCTAACAGGAAACAGACACCTCCCCCTTTTTCAGCGTACTCCGTGAATTGCTTCCAGCTGGTGGCAGACAATTCAGTGACATTGATCAAATAGACGGCGGCAAACTGTTCCAGCGGGAGTGATTCAATTTCGTTGAGCGAGATCACTTTGCATTGGTAACGATTTTTCTTCAAAGCGACGAGCTTTTCGGGAGCTAATACATCACTCCATAATTGTGCCGCGCTCTGATCAGGGCTGACAATTAAAATTTCAGGTGGTGGCTCTGCCAGAATCGTAAAATACCGGATGTCGTCGGGTAGATAAGGATCTGATGAGGTGATTCGTAATTCGCCTTGCGTGACTTTCTGACTGATATTCGGCAGACTCATTTCCAGTTGCGCTCCCTGACGGGAAGCCGCATTGCGGTCAGTCGTTGCACTCTCTGATGAAGAATTCACTGTGGACAATGGTCTTTGGTCTCGTTTGATCAATTGTCCTTTCTCATTTTGAGTGTACAGTTCAAGAAGGATATTCTCAGACATGATTCCCGAAGAAACGATTTCCGTTTTTAAACTGACTGAATTTCCAAGCGTAACGGACTCATGTGAAAGATCAATCTGCGAAATGCCGACATTCTGCGGGTTTGTGACTCCCACATCGATGATATAGACTCCCAGCCACTTCAGCTTTTCCAGTTGCTGTTTGATTAACTGTGAAGGCTGGTTACTCCAGGCAGAACGGGCCAGGTCCGTATAGAGGTAGATCTCTCGTACGGATTGTTCTGACGGTGCTGTCTGAGTTGGCGAAGAGGGTTGCTCGCTGCTGTTGCGTTTGAAATCTTCTTCCTGGCGATTGATGGCGGAACGTAACCGGTCATCCAGGTACAGTGAATAGGCAGAAGTTTTTAAGGATTTCAGTCTTGCTTGAACCGCTGACAGGTCTGACTGATAGGGGGAGACGTCTTCACTGCTGCTGTGTACGACGGAAACTCGACTTTGGGCAGGCAGATTACTCAAATGTTCGCCGGCAATTTCTTTTGCCTGATCCAGGCGGGATCGGTTTCCCTGCTGGTAATCCATACTGAGGCTGGTATCAAATAAAAATATGGCGGTGACAGGGATGTTCTCGGACACGGCAGGTAACGGTTCCGAGATTTCTGCAAAAATTCGGCTTTGGTATGGCCAGAATACCAATAACAACAGGAGCAGAAAAGCGGCCGAACCAAGCCCGCCTTTTAAACAGGTGCGACGTGTATTTAATGTTTGTTGCGAGAGTTTTTGTTTTTGAAAATGTTTGTTTAATCCAGCATAAGCCAGGACCGCAATCACGATGATGGCTAAGAACATCACTAGTTCATAAGTTGAAAAACTATAGTTCGCTGGTGGAAGTGAGGGTCTGGTCAGTGCAACAACGATGGCCACAATCACAAGAATGCGCAGTAGCAACAGCCACAGATGGCGCAATTTGAGCCGTCGCGAGTTTTGTATTTTTCGCCGCTGCAGCAAAGCCAGGGCGGGGAAAATCATTTTTTTGGGTTTGGACCGCAGCAGGAAATGTAAAATCACCGGGATTATTGCGAGAACGATTCCAAGTAATAAACCAGGGTGGATTAATGACATATATCAACTAGATCTATCTGGGTGACTCATTCTCAAATCGATAAAGTACGGTTCTTCTTCGGATTGGCACGATAGAACAAACAGGAGCCTGTCAAAAACTTTGTCTTTCAGATGAGGAACTGGGTTGACCGCCGCCAGATCGGGGTGACTCGATATCGACGGTTTCCAGACTAAAATCCATGTGATCTTTGAGCTTTGATTCACGCGCGATGTTTTTGGGGATTACCAGCAGAATGACGACCTTGTTGTTCCCCTTTTCGATCAGATAGATCTGAAACTCATAAGGAATGCCCGCGATTTGCGTTTCCGGTTCGATTGTGCCAACCTGAAATGATTTAGCCTCGGAATATCCTTTCCCCTTTGGAAATCGTTCCGTGGTAATTTTATCAGCGTTCAGGAATTCATTAAATGTAACGAGGAACTGATTCTCGACATCTTTATAGAAGTTGAGCGCTGCATCCATGTTCTTTTCCTGCAGCAGATAGTGATTGCTGAGGACATAAAGATAAGCGGGACGTTCTACGGTTTCGTTATCCTGATCGACGGGCACGTCAGCGCGCCAGGCGCCTTCCAGCCCGGGCAAAATGAGATTGATATAATCTGGCTGTCTGGGATCAACAGCTTGAGACGGTTCAGGATCTGCCGGTTCAGACTCTTCAGAAGTTGTGGTAACAGCCGGCGTGGGGGCACTGATCTGTTTGAACTCAACCGGTATTCTCATTTTGACCGTGGGAGAAGACCAGTTTCCGGATAAGGCTTTATTACGGGCATCGACATAAGCGAAATACTGTTCTGTTTCCTTAAGTCGTTGCTCGTAGGTATCCGTCCCGCAGCCATTGAAAATGAGAACAGCAGTTAACAATAAAATGACAGGTCCGCCGATTTTTTGAAGGCAATGATCACAAGTCAGGAAGTTGTGTTGCATGATGAATTTCAAGTCCCGTCAGTAATAAAGGCCTGAGATCTGTTTTTGTGGTATTAAATCGTTCGGGCTGTGCGAAACCGGTTCAAGCTGATTTGCGCAGGTCATGTTTAAATATCATACTTTTCTCTGGATTGTATAACCTGAACCAAAGGGGATCATTTCAGAGAAGATTTATCTGCTTATATTGTTGATGATACTCAGGGGAACGTCAACTTCGATCATTTTGTGTGTCGAAGATTATTTTTTTTCAGCAGTATAGCGGACTTCACCTGAAACAATAACAATTTCAGCCCTGCCTTGAAGCTCTTTCCCCAGAAACGGGGTATTTTGACTGGCCGATTTGAGATGGGCTGCTTCCAGTATGTACTTGATATCGGGATTGATCAGAGTGATATCCGCATCGGCTCCCGCAGCCAGCGTACCTTTGGCGAGTCCCAGGATTTTCGCTGGCCCACAAGTCAATTTACTGATTAATTCGGACCAGGATAAATGTCCCGGTATAATCAGGCTTTGTAAGCAGACTGGCAGGAGCGTTTCCAGTCCAATGATGCCAAAGTCAGCCCCCAGGATTTCGTCGGACTTTTTCTCAGTCGCATGTGGGGTATGGTCCGAACAGATGGCATCGATCGTGCCATCCTTCAATCCCTCGATGAGCGCATCGATGTGTTCCTGCGAGCGAAGCGGAGGCAGCACTTTATAATTCGGGTCGTAAGATTCCAGCATCTGGTCGGTGAGTGCCAGGTGATGCGGAGTCACATCGGCGGTGACATGAATGCCGGCCTGTTTGGCTCGTCGAATTTGAGACACGCTGTTGAGTGTGGAAATACACATCAGGTGAATCCGTCCCTGGGTCATTTCAGCCAGAGCGATATCACGATTCACCATAATTGCTTCAGCCGCCGCGGGAATTCCTTTTAAACCCAGCACGGTTGAGTAGTAGCCTTCGTGCATTTGCCCTTTGTCGGTCAGTTCAGGAACTTGAGGACGATTCAGGATCGGACGATTAAACATGCGCGTGTATTCCAGCGCGCATCGCATAATCTCAGCATTTTCAATGGGGTGATCGGCGTCGGTGAAGCCGACTGCTTTGCCTGCCACCAGTTGTCCGATTTCTGCAAGCTCTTTCCCTTCGTGGTTTTTGGTGACTGCTCCGAGTGGAAACACATTGCAATTGGCGGCTCGTCCTGCCTGGAGCAGAATAAATTCTGCTGAAGAGCGGTCGTCGACCACGGGAGAGGTATTCGGCAAACAGGCCAGTGAAGTGACGCCTCCCGCCAGGGCGGCGGCGGTACCACTTTCGATTGTTTCATCTTCTTCAAAACCAGGTTCGCATAAAGAGACGTGAAGATCGATGAAACCCGGGCTCACAATCAGGCCTGTTGCATCAATGATTTCGTCTGCAGTGACGGTTGCTTCACAGAGGCCTGTGATTTTGCCCGCTTCAATCAGCAGATTGCCCTGCACGTCCAGATTTTGCGCTGGGTCGATGATGCGACCATTTTTAATGAGGATTGATTTCATCCTGGAATTCCCAAGGAAGCTGTACGCTGCAGGTGGAGAAGATAGAGGCAGGCCATGCGGATGATTAACCCATTACTGACCTGGCCTAAAATAACAGAGTGCGGGCCATCTGCCACGTCGGGGGTGATTTCAACGCCACGGTTGATGGGACCAGGTGCCAAAATCAGAACATTCTCTTTTGCTTTATTGATTCGCTGCTTATTCATGCCGAATAAATGAGCGTATTCGCGGATCGAAGGGAAAAAATGTCCGCGTTGCCGCTCAAACTGGATTCGTAATAAATTCAGGCAGTCGGTGCGATGGATGACGTCATCCAGGTTATGGGAAACTTCGACCCCCAGGCGGGAAATATCGCTGGGAATTAAAGTGGTTGGCCCGCAGACGATGACATGGGCGCCCAGTTTTTTGAGCCCCCATATATTGGACCGTGCGACTCTGCTGTGCAGAATATCGCCGACTAATGTGACGGTCAGGCCTTCGATTTTTCCGAAGTGTTCCCGGATGGTGAAAATATCAAGTAGCGCCTGGGTCGGGTGCTCGTGAGTTCCATCGCCGGCATTGAGAATGTTTGCGTCCAGATGTTGTGCCAGCAGCTGTGGCGCGCCAGGTGTTTTGTGTCGGACGACTACATAGGAGACTCCCATGGCTTCGATTGTTTTGGCAGTATCTACGAAGCTTTCCCCTTTTGAGAGGCTGCTGCCGGACGAAGAAAAATCAACAGTATCTGCACTCAACCGTTTGGCTGCCAGAGCGAAACTGATGCGGGTTCTCGTTGATGGTTCGAAGAACAGATTCGCAACCACAGTTCCAGCCAGCGGAGTCAACTTGGTCTCGCCAATTGCGGCTAACCGTTTGAACTCTGAAGCCTGATTCAGGATGATATTGAGTTCGTCTTTGGAAAGGTCCTGCAGACCTAAAATATGTTTGCGGGTCCAGCCGCTCGAGATGTCCGTTCGATACTCATGGTCGATATTCATAGTCGCATCAGAATTGAATGTGTGTACGTTTTCAGATCTTGGGTAAATCAGTCTGCGCACACCGACAGAGTGGGAATGACACAGGGCTGGAACAGATATTACCAAGGCCCTCTGCTCCCTTCAAGGAGTTCACTGAGAGATATTACCGACAGAGTCTTAGTTTTTGAGAGTTTGCAGGCGAGATACGAAATCAGGGAACTTTTCGGCCTGGATACCGGGTGGGAGTGCCGATTTGCGGGGAACTTGTGCTTCAATGATCTTTGAGTCGGCAGGCCGCAGACTCAGCGGGGCGGCATATTTGAACTTCCCGGTAGAGAGTCCTTCAATGGGCATCGTCGCGGTGTTCAGTTCTTCCAGAGGTTGTTCGCGCTCTGTCTGCCAGCCGGCAATCTGGATTTCAGACGACGCAACGGATCCTTCGCCGATCATATTGACAGAAGAAAGCCAGTTTTCGGGTGGTTTCAGGCCCAGAACCTGAATCAGCGCTGCTTGCGAAAGATCAAAGACACAGTCTTGAGCCTCGATCTGAATCGCTCCCGGAATGATTTTCTGATCAGTCCAGTTAAACAGAAGCAGCGAGCCCGCGTTTCTCAGGGTTAGATTTCGCAGGCTTAAGCTGAGTTGCTGGTCAATTTCCGGAGGTCGTTCAAAGTAGAATGTCGAGCGTGATGTGAGATTCAGGCAGTTCATCAGTGAAAGGCTGTGCGGAACGTGCGTTAAATGAATGGCATGTTCCGGAACCGCAAACACGGTGTTGTGGATTTCAAGTTGACTTCGATTTCGTTGCTGAGAATCGATTGGTTTCCAGTAGATGGCGCTGCGGTTTACCTGATGACCTGGATGATGTCGTTCATCAAGTTGTGCAAAAAAACAGGATTTGAGTATGACGCTTTGCGCTGTCACATTCAGTAGTGAAGAAAGCTGCGTAGTGTCTGCTGCTTTTGATTGACTGATGAAAATGACATTTTCCAGGGTCAATTGCTCGGCAACGATGCGAAACGCGTCCTCATGAATCCGAATCACGGCGGGAACATCAGAGCCCCCTCTGATCGTGAGCGGGCCGACCGTGGTGATATTAGTAGACTCATAAGGGGTTAATGAATCGAGCAGAATAACCCCGTTTTGGTCAGGGGCAGGGATTAATTGGTTGCGGGTAATTTCTGAGGCCGACTGCTTATCGCCCGTCGTTCCCGGCGCTGAGTTCTGTGGCTCATCCGCGTGCCGTTTCTGGAACGAAACGTGTGCGGTAATTTTAAGAAGCTGGTTGCGAGCCCCTTCATCCAGGAGTGTCAGTGAAAGTCCTGAAAGCACAAAAATCAAGGCAGCGATGAGAGGCAACCGCCCTGCTTTTTTGGCCGTCGAATCAACAGGAGTTTGTGATGTTTGAGTGCGAAACGATGAATGAAAGTTTTTTAACGAATTGCGAGAAGCAAGCGATTTCCCAGGCCAAAGCTGTTGAGCCTGTTGCATATTGGAAGGGCGCTGTTCCGGGTTCGCTGCAGTGAACTTCAGCAACGCATCTGCAATGGCTGCTGGAGTCTCGGGCGCCCAACTGCGAATATCCGGAATCGATTTAGTCTGGTGGCAGGCCAGTTTGGCCAGCGGGTCTCCGGTTGTGAAAGGCGGACGACCGGCGAGCAGTTCCCAGAGCAGGCAGCCTAACGCATACAGATCACTTTGCGAATCGGGGTGACGCCCTGATCCAATTAATTCCGGTGCAATACCATCATAACAGCGAGGTGGTAACGAGGCATGGATTGTGAGTTCCGGAGAGAGAATCGATTCAATCCCCGTGTCGACTAGTGCTGCGACTCCATTGGGAGTGAGGCGTACATTCCAGGGGCGAATATCGCTGTGTACCACATTTCGTTTTTCCAGGGTCGCTAATGCATCCAGTAACTGTGTTCCGATAGCGAGGACCACGTGGACGGGAAATCGGCCTCTTCGGATCAGCAGTTCGGCCACCGTCGTGGAGGGCAGATGGCGGCTGATGATGGCAAATTGCCGGGGAAGCTGCTTAATGACGCGAGGGAGTACCAGGGAGGGATGATCGAGCCCTTGCAGACGCTTCAATAAATCCTGGAAGTTTTTCTGAACCAGGTTGGAATGATCATGCTGTGGTCTGGTGATTTTTAATGCACAGAGTTCGTTGCTCTCCGCAGTTTTGGCAATATAAGTGTTGGATTTGTGGCTGTGGCCTAATTCAGAAATCAGTAAATAGGGACCGACGGCCAGTCGTTCCGGGTGACCAGACTCCAGTGTTCTCGCTTGAAAAGGCGTGATTTTCTGCGCCTGGACAAGTGCATCAATCCAGACCGAGTCGAACGCCGGTATGCCACGCGCCAACTTCCTGACCCGGCGTCTGCAACTCCGCAAATCTGCAGCCGTGCACAGCTTCAGTTTTGTTAAGCGCTGCAATAACTCTTGGGAGGGCGGGTCCAGCAAAGTGAAGAAATCCTTTTCACACGGAATTTGCCTGAGGTGTGAGGGCTGACAATCGAAATTTTCGGTTTGAGACAGGTTGTTGTATCAAAAGACGAAAGATCGAGACACTTTATGTCAAAAAACGACAAATTTCGCAAGAGGGATTTGCTTTTGGCTTCCGATGAGAAATTCGCAGAGAGAGCTTTTCTAATACAGGTAATTTAGGGTATAAAGCAGTGAGAAAGTCCTCTCTCTGTCTGCTGATTTAGATAAGAAAATGGAACGATGGCTGATCCCGGACAGAAGCGTATACTGATCATTGGCAATTCGCAGACGCGCGAAATGAGCCCTGTTTTGGAAGCGGTCAGTGAAAGCTGCGGGGGGATCTCTGTTTTGCATGCTCTCAGACCGGCAATGATTTCCACAGAGCGGGTGTTTCCCGAATTAATTATTGTCTGTCAAAACTGGCCGGATGAATTTTCCGCAAGTGATCTTAACGATCTGGTCAGCCGTTTTCCTGTGAGCCGTTTTGTCTGTTGTTATGGGGCCTGGTGTGAAGCGGACGGGAGGACCAGGACTGTCTGGCCGCTCAGTATTCGTGTCCCTGCCCGCAGTGTCCGTGTTCGGATCCAGCAGGAGTGGGAGATTATTCAGGGAACAGCGAAAGCATTTCCCCTGACGGCAGGACGCGAGGAGATCTTTCAGTTTGAAGCTTCAGACAAATCGTTCAAGCTGGATTTTGAAGGCGCTGCTCCCCTGATTGGAGTGTGCTCCGGCGATCGTGATTATCAGGCTATGCTGAACGAAATGATGGTTTCCTGGGGAGCACGGGTAACGCACAATTCAAAACTGGACGAGGCGGATCTGTTGATTTTTGATCTGGATCCCTGGGAACTGGTCGTGCAGCAACTATCTGCGATCACCGGATCATCACCGATGATTGGCATGATGGGGTTGGCGCACCCCGAAATGGTCTCCGCAGCCAGACTGCGGGGCCTGGAAACGGTTATTTGCAAGGTTGCTCCTGAACGGGAGTTATTTCAGGCAGTCGAGCGAATTTTGAAACTCAAGGCGTTTCCGCAGGGAGTGTGCTGACTTTCAGGTTTTTGAAATTCAAGTCTGTGGTGGGATCATGCCCCTGCAGGCTGATATGGCCTGCTTTCAAACGGAGACCTTTGCGAGGATTTTCATCCGGTTTCCTGGTGTCTTCCCAGTCCGTGACCTGATAACCGTTGATCCAAACCGCAATATGTGAACCGTAAGCGGAGAGTGTTGTGGTAAACCATTCATGATCATTTGAAACAACACGCCTGGCTTCTGTTCTTCTGAAGATCGCACCCGTCCCGGCATTTTCCGGCCTGGTACGATCGTTCTCTTTAATTCCATTATGAATCTGGACCTCGTATCCATTGGCCAGACCACTTTCAGTGCCTTTAATCGCCCGGAAAAAGTAACCGCTGTTTAACGCGGTACCATTTGATTTTGCCATTGCCTGAAAGAGGAAATTGTCCCAGGTTTCTTCCGTTTCCAGATAACCCTGCTTTTCAGCTGTGACATGAATTGTTTCGTCGACGACTTCAAATGTACTCTGTGACCCGGGAACGACGCGCCAGCCTGCCAGGTCGACGCCATTAAAGATCGTCGACATCCGCAGTGGTTTTAAATAGATCTTGCGAAACTCAACTGCTCCTTCATTTTTCTGAAGGCCTATGAAACCGATCTTTCGTAGATGATCCGAGGTATCTTTAAAATTCAGAACTTCTTTCCCATTGTGGGATGCCTGAATTTGTGAGCCTTCCAGCCGTACGGTAAAGGATTGCCATTCCTGGCTGGCAGGGATTGGTTCTTGAATCTTACTGCGGCCGACTAAGCTGCCGGTAGGGTATTCTGTTTTCTGGTCACACAGGTTCAGTTCATAACAGTCTTTTGCGGGGTCTTTGGGATCGAACACCGTTCTGAGGAAAACACCGCTATTCGTTTCGGGGGTCAATCGGAAATCGAATTTGAGTTCGTAGTCTGCAAAAGGTGATGTGGTCAGTAGCAATCCCGGTTTTCCCGAGTCGGCTTTGATGACGCCCTGCTCTACGTGCCAGTTCACATCATTGCCGGATTTCCATCCATACAGGCTGTGACCATCAAATAGTGCGATCCAGCCGGCTTCAATTTCCTCAGCGGTGAGACCTGTCTCAGGAATCACATCCCCGGCAGGTTCTGCTGCTGGTATTACAACGGCAACTTCACCTGCCTGCGGTTCGGCATTTGATTTCGCCGCAGGAGAGGGATGCTCGACTTTCAGGCAACTGGTCAGAGAAAATGCAAACAAAGCAGTTATAACAACGAAATTGACGGTTCTCTGCGGCATTGTGTTCTCCCCGGTATGTGAGTTTGAAAACGGGCATATAATTTATTGTGATTGCGATTAGTCGCCTGTCATTCCCCAGCGAAGAAATGATTCCAGGAAACCATCCAGATCTCCATCCAGAATCGGTCCGGGATTGCCGGCTTTATAACCAGTGCGGGCATCCTTGACATACTGATCCGGATGTAAAACGTAATTGCGTACGGTCTGGCCACCAAAGCCGATTTTCGATTTACCGCCCCGCTTGGCAGCCAGTTCCGCGTCGCGTTTTTCCTGAGCGATCTGAAACAGTTTTGACTTTAACATTTTACGAGCTTCAGCCCTGTTTTTATGCTGGCTGCGATTATTCTGGCATTGCACAACGACGTTGGTAGCCAGGTGAGTTAATCTGATGGCAGAATCCGTTTTATTAATATGCTGCCCCCCTGCGCCACTGGCCCGGTAAGTATCTTCCCGGATATCCTGGTCCCAGTTGATATCGATTTCCGCGATTTCTCCCATATCGGGAGAGACATCAATGGCTGCAAATGAAGTATGGCGACGCCCGGCGGAGTCAAAAGGGCTGATTCGAATGAGGCGGTGATTGCCCGTTTCCCCTTTCAGGTAACCGTAAGCGTAATCACCCTCAATACGAATGGTGGCGTTCCGGATTCCTGCTTCTTCTGCGTCTGATCGATCAAGCAGCTCCACATTGAACCCTCTGCGTTCACACCAACGCAAATACATGCGCAATAACATCTCTGCCCAGTCCGAAGAATCTGTTCCCCCTTCTCCTGCCTGGATACTGAGGTAAGCGGCCGAGCCATCTTCCGGAGCCGACATCATCGCCTGAAGTTCAAGATGTTCCAGAGATGCTTCCAGCCTGTCAGCGGTCGCAGAAAGCTCGGGGATACTGTCTTCGCTGCCGTCTTCTTCGATGAATTCCAGCAGAACCTCAAGGTCATCTGCGCCTTTGACCAATTCGGTTAACGGTTTCACGATCAGTTGCAGCTGTCTCATTTCATGGACGAGTTCCTGCGCTTTTTCCTGGTTATCCCAGAAGCCGGCTGCGCCCATCAGCTCATTAATTTCAGTGGTTCTGTTTTTCTTGCCAGCATAGTCAAAGAGAGTCTCGTAGTTTTACGATGCGATCCATGATTCCTTTACATTTGTCTTTCAGTTCGTGATCCATTTTATTTCTTTCGATTTGTTTCAAGCAATGAGATATGCGCTGCTGACGTTTTTCAGGCCAGCAGAATTAGAGAAAATTCTGATTGTGTCTACCACCGATTTCGCAGTGGCGGACGGGTCAAGTCGTCTGTTTTACTGAACTTAAGCCGATTCCAAAGTACTCGATTCCTTTGTGTTTCATTTTTTCCGGATCGTATAAATTTCGTCCGTCAAAAATAACCGGGTTTGATAGTTTATGCAGGATGTAATCAAAATCAGCGTGCCGAAATTCATGCCATTCGGTGACAATCACTAAAGCATCGGCTCCATCCAGTGTGTCGTAATGATGATCAAAGTACGAAAGTTGATCTCCATAAATGGCTCTGACATTTTCCATGGCAACCGGATCATGTACCTTCAGGTTCGCGCCCGCTTTCAGTAGTTGATCGATCAGGATCAGCGAGGGGGCTTCTCTGATATCATCCGTTTTGGGTTTGAAGGCGAGCCCCCAGATTGAGATGGTTTTTCCTTGCAGGTCTTCTTGAAAGTAACGATTGATTTTTTCAAATAATACTTTTTTCTGTCTGGTATTCACCTGATCGACGGCGTTTAAAATTGTTGGTTCCATATTCTGACTGTCGGCGACTGAGATGAGTGCAGAGACATCTTTGGGAAAGCAGGACCCGCCATAACCCACGCCGGGAAACAGAAAGGAAAAACCAATTCGCTGATCGTGCCCGATGCCACGTCGAACCTGGTTAATATCGGCGCCAACACGCTCACACAGATTTGCCATTTCGTTAATGAAACTGATTTTCGTCGCCAGCATACAGTTGGCAACGTATTTGGTCATTTCTGCACTCTCCAGTTCCATTGAGAGGAACGGGTTTTCTGTACGCAGAAATGGATTATAAAGTTCAGAGAGTATTTCAGAAACTTCGGGACGCGTCACACCCACAACCACCCGGTCAGGTTTGGTGAAATCATCAATCGCGGTTCCTTCTTTGAGGAACTCCGGATTTGATGCCACATCTACCACCCTTCCCGTCAGCGACTTGAGCAACTCAGCTAATTTGCGATTTGTGCCCACGGGAACAGTGCTCTTGATAATGACAATCGCGTCATCAGCCAGATGCGGAGCAATCGATTCAGCGACTTTCCAGATACTCTCCAGGTTGGCAGAACCGTCTGCGCGCTGGGGAGTACCAACTGCAATGAAAATGCACTTTGCGTGAGGAACAGATTCCTGAAAACTGGTCGTGAAAAACAAACGTCGGGCTTTGGTATTCCGTTTGACCATTTCTTCCAGCCCGGGTTCATAAATCGGAATTTGGCCAGACTTGAGCATTTGGACTTTGTTTTCATCGATGTCAATACAAGTGACATGATTTCCACTTTCGGCAAAACAGGTTCCTGTGACCAGACCGACGTACCCAGTGCCAATAACTGCAATTTTCATGATGCTCTCAAAATACTAGTTCAGTCAATATCCGCGAGATGCAAGTCTCGCACGCTCGTTGCCAGAGAGGTCCTTGTCTGATTCCACCATGGTTGATGTGATGGAGTGTTGCAATTTGATTCTGAAGTATCAGGCTAAGATTTCAGACGTGTCCCGTATTGCTGGTCATAATACTGTAGATATTTTCCAGAACGAATTCGGTTCACCCAGTCTAAGTTCTCCTGATACCATTTAATGGTTGCTTCCAGGCCGGCTTGAAATTCGGTTTCTGGTTTCCAGCCTAATTCCGATTCTGCTTTACGACAATCGATGGCATAACGTAAATCATGGCCAGGACGGTCTGTGACATATTTAATTAAACTTTCGGGTTTTCCCAGTAATTTGAGCAGTATGCGGGTGATTTCAATATTCTGCATCTCAGAATTACCGCCGAAGTTATAAACCTGGCCTGGTTCCCCTTTTCTTAAAGCAGCGTCAATTCCGCGGCAATGATCAAGGACGTGAATCCAGTCGCGAACATTGGTGCCTGCGCCGTATATCGGCAGCGACTTTTCTTCCAGAGCATTGGAAATGAAGAGTGGAATTAACTTTTCCGGGAACTGATAGGGGCCGTAATTATTGGAGCAGCGGGTGATGATTGCGGGAAAATCAAATGTGTTGACATAACTGCGAACCAGCAGATCTGCTGAGGCTTTTGAGGCGGAATAGGGGCTGTTGGGGGCGATCGGAGTTTCTTCGGTAAATAATCCTTCTGGCCCCAGGCTGCCATAAACTTCATCGGTCGAAACCTGGAGAAAACGATTAATATTTTGATCGCGAGCAGCATCCAGAAGTATCTGAGTGCCCACAATATTGGTCTGAATAAAGGGGCCGGAATCAAGAATACTGCGGTCAACATGCGATTCAGCAGCGAAGTTGATCACCGCATCAAAGTCTGTCGATTTCAGCAGGGAATTGACAAAATCGCGATCGGCGATATCTCCCTTGGCAAACGTGTAGCCTGAGTGCGACTCAAAATCTTTCAGATTCTCGGGGTTGCCGGCATAAGTCAAGTTGTCGAGGTTGGTAATGGAAATGTCAGGGTACTCAGAAAACTGATATCGGATAAAGTTCGATCCGATAAATCCACACCCGCCCGTCACTAATACTTGCTTCATTTGAGTTTCCATTCTGATGAGATCAGATCATTGAAACAGATCTCTTGTTTATGCCTTTTACAAAATTATTCCTGGTCTGATGCTGAGTCGTTTTCTGGTGTTGTCTCTTCTACGATCGTATTTTCAGTCGGCTCCTGATCGACGGTGATTGCCGGATTCAATGTTTCATCACTATCACTCTCGTCGACGATTTCAGCCGGAATTCGTGCTAAGGAGACAAGCTTGTCATTCTTGTCCAGTTTGATGACACGCACTCCCAGAGTATTGCGACCGACCTGACTGATCTCACGACCCCGAACGCGCTGGATGATCCCATTTTTGGTGACCATTAATACTTCATCGTCTTCCGCAACGGGGATGATATCAACGGCTTGACCATTTCGTGCAGAGGTACGGATATCCCGAATCCCTTTACCACCCCGTTTTTGCCGGCGGTAATGCATTCCGCTGCGAGTTTCCTGTTCTTCATCCGAACTTTCCTCCACGTCAGTCTCGTTTGCGGGGAGTTCTTCGTCTGTTTCGGATGAATCATCTTCAATGGTTTCTGTCGAGGCCTCTTCCGTTTCCGGATTGCTGGGAATAAAGCCAAAAGGAGTTCGCTTGCCGTACCCATTTTCGCAAACGGTCAGCAGGCAGGTATCAGGATTGGCAATCACCATGCCAATGACATGGCCGCCTTTGGAAAGTCTGATCCCTTTGACACCGCGGGTATTACGTCCCATGCTGCGGGCGTCAGATTGTGCAAAGCGGATCGCCATCCCGTCAGAGGTTGCAAGCAACAGGTCTTCTCCCGGCGAAACGATCAACGCTTCGACCAGTTCGTCATCATCATCCAGTTTGACCGCGATGATGCCGCCTTTTTGTACGCGACTGTATGCGGACAGCGGTGACTTCTTGATAATCCCTTTGCGGGTTGCCATCACCAGAAAACGTTCTTCATCAAATTCACGCACCGCGACACAATTGGATACGGTTTCATCTTCCTGAAGTGAGAGCAGGTTTACCAGAGCCCGGCCTTTGGCGGTACGGCCTTGAAGCGGCAGGTCATAAACTTTCTGCCAATAAACACGTCCCCGGTTTGTGATAAACAGCAGGTAGGAGTGAGTACTGGAAACGAATAAATGTTCAATCGGGTCTTCGTCGTCAGTTTTTACTCCCTTGATCCCTTTTCCACCGCGATTTTGCGCCTGGTACGTATTCAACTGAGTACGCTTGATGTATCCCCGCTGTGAAAGTGTTACCACCATGGGTTCTTCTGTAATCAGATCATCACGGTTCACATCAGTCAATTCGTCCTCGGTAATATCCGTGCGACGTTTGTCTGAATACTTCTGTTTGAGGTGGAGCATATCATCGCGGATCAGGGCGCGGATATGATCTTCATTGGACAGAAGGTGCAGATATTCCCCGATGGCTTTGAGCAATTCTTTATGTTCGTCGCTCAGCTTCTCCCGTTCCAGGTTCGCGAGAGAACCCAGTTGCATGGAGACGATGGCTTCAGCCTGATTCGCGGAGAGTGAATAGTATTCGTGAACCCCTTGTTCGTTCTGGTATTCCTTGAATCCTTCTTCACCCAGCGCCCGCTCAATCAGTTTGCCATCAACCTGCATCCCCTGCAGGCTGATTTTGGCTTCGGCTCTGCTTGGTGAACTGCGAATGGTTTTGATGACTTCGTCGATGTCGATCTGAGCAATCATCAAACCTTCAACGGTGTGCTTTCTCTTGCGTGCTTCCGCCAGCAGAAACTCGGTGCGACGACGGATCACATCGATCCGGTGCAGGAGAAACTGTTGAATCATTTCCTTGATGGACAGCGTTTCCGGACGGTTTCCGACCAGTGCCAGCAGAATCACGCTGAAAGTGCTTTGCAGCGGAGAAAACTTGAATAGCTGAGCCAGAACGACCTCTTTGTCGGCATCCCGCTTCAGAATGATCTGAAGGTGAACTTGCCAGGGAGGGACATTTCTATCGGTCAGGTCGACAATCCGTGAGATGCCTTTAACGCGATCATCCCGGACCAGGAGTTCCAGCTTTTCCCGGATACGGTCGCGTGTTTCCATGTAGGGAATTTCAGTAACAACGATCACATCGGACTGTTTTTCGGTTTCGAAGTGGGTCCGTGCGCGTAGCGTCACTGTGGAGCGACCAGTGGCGTAACCTTTGCGAATTCCATAGCGACCGCAAATGATGCCTCCGGTAGGAAAGTCCGGGCCTGGCATGACCTGCAGAATGTCATCTATGGTGGCATCGGGATTATCAATCAGCAGAATGACCGCTTCACAAACTTCTCCCAGATTCTGTGGGGGAATGCTGGTTGCCATCCCGACGGCGATCCCGCTTGATCCATTGACCAGCAAGTTGGGAAATTTAGCCGGGAGGACAACAGGCTCGTTGTTTCTCTGGTCATAAGTGGGAACAAAATCAACGGTGTTACGATTGATGTCGTCCAGCATTTCGGCGGCCACCGATGACAGCCTGGCTTCGGTATAACGCATGGCGGCAGGAGGCAGACCAGCCAGTGACCCGAAGTTCCCCTGTTTGTCTATCAGTACATTTCGCATCACCCATTCCTGTCCCAGACGCACAAGTGTCGGGTAGATGGAACCATCGCCGTGCGGGTGATAATTACCGCTGGTATCGCCGGAAATCTTTGCGCATTTTACCCGAGAGGAACTGGCCCCCAGATTTAAATCGTTCATTGCCACAAGAATTCGGCGTTGGGACGGCTTCAATCCGTCGCGTGCATCTGGCAGCGCCCTGCTGATAATTACGCTCATGGCGTAAGTGAGGTAACTGTCGCGCATCTCATCCTGGATGTCCAGGTATTTGATATTTTCTCTGGTTTGCGGCTCTTCGCCGTTGTCGCTAGCCAATCCTTGTTCTCCTTAAGGAATTCAACTAATGATAATTTATCTCACTTGTATAATTGAACTTGGCTCAAAATGTGAGTTGTCTATATGATTCATAATCATAAAGACGCAGGTAGCCAATTCAGACGATGAGGAAACTGTTCGGTTATGTTGATAGGAATGCCGGTTTCCTTGCTGTTTACATTGAGAAATACACTGCATGGAGCAGGCTGTTTTTTGTCAAAACAGAGGTTGAAAAATCCGTAATACGTTACGGAATTCAGGTCTGTAAAGTATCCTCAAATTGTAGCCAGATTCGCGAAATTTCACAACTAACAAAGTACCTGAATTTTGTAGTGGTTAAAGTGAGAAAAACCTTGAAAATCAATAAGTTACGTTCTGACATTAATCATTGAGGGTGAGACACCCATTGCATAGAATACAGTGAGTATCGAGAGGAATAATCAAGTCGAATCAGAGTGTGAAAATTCCTCCTTAGAGCAGCATTTATTAAAGATGATTTTCCATGAATGAATCAGAACCTGACGAGCATGCTCAACCGGCCGATATTCATCATCAGCCAGAGGGGGATTGGCAGGATTCAGAGCCGTATGCCGACGTTTCCCCGGAAAAAACGTTGAAACAATCACCCGAGGAAAGATCGCATGCCGCTCATTTGAGCAAAGATCGACTTGCCCTGCCTGCAAAAATACCCGGATATATTGTCATCCGATCCCTGGGAGAAGGATCGTATGGTTCTGTGTGGCTGGCTCAGGAAGAAAATACCGGGAAATACGTGGCGATCAAGTTTTACACTTATCGGCGTGGTCTGGACTGGTCACTCTTGAATCGGGAAGTAGAGAAACTGGCAGAACTCTATACGTCTCGACATATTATCAGTTTGCAGGGGGTTGGCTGGAACAGTGATCCCCCCTACTACATGATGGAATACCTTGAGAATGGTTCGCTTTCCTCATTTCTGGAAGCAGGGCCCCTTCCCGTCGCTGAAGCAGTGCGGATTGCTAAAACAGTATTGCTGGCACTGATCCACGCGCATGGTCGTGGCATATTACATTGCGATTTAAAACCTGCCAATATTCTGCTCGACTCCAATTTTGAGCCGAGATTGTGTGATTTCGGCCAGTCCCGGCTTTCCAGCGAGCAAAGCCCCTCTTTGGGAACATTGTATTATATGGCCCCTGAACAGGCCGATCTCCAGGCGGTGCCGGATTCACGCTGGGACGTTTATGCCCTGGGGGCTTTGCTGTATCACATGCTGTGCGGCAAGGCGCCTTTTCGTTCTGCGGAAAATGAGCTGTTCATTCGTAACTTAAACTCACTCGAAGAGAAACTGAAGGCATATCGGGACTTGATCCGAACCTCACCGCGGCCTGCGGAGCATCGCAAAGTTTCCGGGGTGGACCGACGTCTGTCTGAAATTGTTGATCGTTGTCTGGAAACAGATCCTCAAAAACGCTTTCCCAATGCGCAGGCCGTGCTGTCAAGTCTGCAGCAGAGAGAACAGCAGCGGGCCAGAAGACCACTGATTGCAATCGGGATTATTGGTCCGCTCCTGTTGATCTTAGGTTTAATTCCTGTGGCGGCTGCTGCCGTCAATCAGATGGTTCATAAAGTTCGGGAAAATCTGACGGAACGGGCTTTAAAAAGCGACTCAATTTCAGCCAGTTTATTGTCGCAAAATGTGGAGCATGAACTTGAGGATCGTCTGGATCAACTCAAAGATCTCGCATCCAGAACGTTTCTGCGAACCAATCTGGAAACAATGGAAGATTACCCTGCGGTGTTTGGATATCTGAAGCAGGAGAAAGAAATTGTTGACGAGAAACGGTCAGTACTAAAACGGGAAAAGGATACAAGTTGGTTCATCACCGATGCCAAGGGGACACAAATCTGGCGTGACCCACCCGGGCCTACGATCGGGCAGGATTTTTCGTACCGCGATTATTTTCATGCTCATGGTCTGGAGTATGAAAAAGGCCAGGCTCCTGAAGGAATCAAGCCACTCACCAGGCCTTATATTTGTCAGGCCTTTAAGAGTGACGCGACTCATCAGTGGATGGTGGCTGTGGTGGTGCCGATCTGGAATTTGGAAGAAACGGAAGTCCTCGGGGTCTTAGCCAGGACGACTCATCTGGATCAGTTACTGAAGGGGTATGACGAAAGTATCCGAGGGGGTTCTGAAAAAATCGGAGATCGCAAGATTGCGTTGATCGACAACCGGGACGGGAAAGTGCTGGCCCATCCAGGTATGACGGCAGATAATTTACGGAAAATGAGCCGGGAAGAAGTGGATCGACTGGTACTGACAGATCTGCATTTTGCTCAGTTGCAGTCCTTCAAGCTGGCAGAGAAGAAGAATCCGCAGGGGCTTTTGTCGGCTGTTTTGAACGATTATCATGATCCTGTTGAAGCGGTACTCTCTGATAAAGATCAGGACAATGTCTGGCTGGCTGCTTTTTCTCCGATCGGTACGACCGGCTGGACCGCCGTTGTTCAGGAGCGACGCAGTATGGCGCTGCGACCTGTTGAGGAATTGCAGGACTGGCTCATCCAATATGGTTTGATCGTGTTGGTCACGACTTGCTTTTTGATATTTACTGTCTGGTATTTTGTGATGAAGGTTTTGACGGAACGACGTGTCTGGGACTGGTCTCGACATCAGTCTGAAAAACGTGCGGATCACGGATCGACTGCAGCAGGTGAATCTGAGAATCAATGAGAGATATGAAACGGCAGCTGTCTTAAAAGTGGGAGATTTTTCTTGTTGGAATTAATGATATACGGAACCAAACCGCAGAACTCCCGTCGAATCAGTCTGCAGAATGGTCAGGAACTCATTTTAGGAAGGTCGCCTGATGTGGATCTTCCGGTTCCCTGGGATGATCGAATTTCACGAAAACACGCGGTTTTAACGGTACAGCAGAAGCAGGTTTCCGTTAAGAAATTGCCTGCGGCTGAGAACCATCTCTTTTTAGCCGGTGTTGAACGGGATGAATTCCTGCTTGAACCGGGAAACGCGTTCGTCATTGGTTCAACAACATTTCAACTGGTTGAATCACTTTCCAGCTTTTCATCGCCTCGCGAATCACCGTTGGAAGAAGTAACTTTCAAACCGAACGAGTTGTTAAAGGTCAGGTATCGCGACGCCGACCAGAGAATCGATGTGTTGGCACATTTACCGGAATTGATTCTGGATGCGAGGAATGATACGGATCTGTTTCATCGTCTCGTGACCATGTTATTGTCCGGGGTGAAACATGCAGACGCCGTGGCCGTGGTCCGTTTGACCGATGAAGACCGGGTTGAAGTACCATTCTGGGAACGCAGACGCCAGACCCAAGGCGGGTTTCGTCCGAGTGGGCGACTGGTTCTGGAAGCGGTGAAAAAAAGCAGACGGACCGTGTTGCACGTCTGGGCAGCCAAGGATGAAGTACAGCCTCAGGAAGACTATACAGCGGTCGCCGAATTTGACTGGGCTTTTTGTACTCCGATCGAGGATGGAGATTCTGCCAGGTGGGGACTGTACGTAGCAGGGGAACTGAATCATCCTTATCAGGTGACTGTCCCGCAGGGGGCGGGGGGAATCGATCTGCAAGCGGATGTGAAATTTACAGAACTGGTTGCTTCAATTGTGAAATCGGTAAGGCGTCTGAATCAACTGGAGCGGCAACAGGCCGGCCTCAGGCAATTTTTTGCGCCTCCGATTCTGGCAGCGATTGGGGATAATCTGAATACGGAGATCCTGGAACCCAGGGAATGTGATGTCACCGTTTTATTTTGTGACTTGAGAGGGTTCAGCCAGCATGCAGAAGATTCATCAGGCGATTTAATCGGCTTACTGGACCGAGTCAGCCAGGCTTTGGGAATCATGACGTCACATATCCTTGAATTTGGAGGTGTGACTGGCGATTTTCAAGGCGATGCTGCATTAGGATTCTGGGGGTGGCCCTTCTCTTCCGAATTGGCACCCCTGGATGCGTGTCGCGCTGCATTGGCTATACGTGCTGCCTTCGAGCAGATCAAATTGCAAACGGATCATCCGCTCTCCGATTTTCGGATGGGGATCGGTATCGCACACGGGAGAGCGGTGGCCGGTAAAATTGGCACGAGCGACCAGGTCAAGGTAACTGTGTTCGGGCCAGTCGTGAATCTGGCCAGTCGCCTGGAGGGATTAACGAAGCATCTGCGAGTTCCGGTTCTGATGGATGAAGCGACCGCGCAGATTGTGAGAAATAAGATGGATCGCCAGGAGGCCCGGGTTCGTAAACTGGCTCAAATCCTGCCTTACGGGATGGAAAAACCGGTTACCGTCAGTGAGCTTCTTCCACCGGAATCACAATCAGAAACACTCTCTAACGAACAAGTTGCGTGTTACGAAACAGCCGTTGATTATTTTATCCGGGGACAATGGGAAGAATCTTTTCGATTGCTGCATGCGATTCCCCCTTCCGACCGTGCACAGGATTTCCTTGCATTGCAAATTGCCCGAACGAACAGGGTCGCGCCCGTTGATTGGGATGGAACGATTAAATTTGACAGCAAGTAGTTTCGTCAATGCCGATTACACCGGCAATTTTGCGAGTTTGACACGTGTTCGGATTTTGCTGGCTGGGTGGAATTCTTAAGTTAAGCGATCTTTTTCTGCGCCATTTTTTCGAGAAAGATCGGCCTTGTGATCAAAGTGGACCTATTTTTTAGCAACGGACATCGCTGGCTGAGCTGGTGAATTGGTTCTTAATAACACGGGATAATCAGAATAGTTGAGAGAACTTGCTATGAGCAATGCAGAGCTATTAGTGGAATCGGAGATGGAATTATCACAAACTGAGAAGAAATATAAGATGCCTGAAAAAATCGGATTGGACAATCGCTCCCAGGAGATGTTGCTTGTTTTAAATGAAGTCTTTGATTCCATTCATACTTCCAGTAAATCTTAAGTTGCGATCTTATTAATAGTAGGCTCCTTTCATGCTACAAGCATCAGATAAATCAAATGCACGCGTACTGGTTATTGACGATGATCCACTCTTTCGGAATCTGATGGTTTCATTTTTGCGTAGAGAGTACATTGTTTCTGTTGCCAGTGACGGATCACAGGGATTTCATAAAGCATTAGAATACCCTCCGGATATCGCCATTGTGGATGTACAGATGGCTGTCTGGAATGGGTTGCAGACATTGAAGGCGTTTCGTTCTCATCCATTGCTCAGTCAGACGAAGATCATCATGTTGACGTCAGATGCGAGCAAGGAAACGGTCATCGCTGCCATTCAGGGCGGTGCAAATGACTACATCATCAAAACCAGTTTTTCGAAGTCAGAGTTTCTGGACAAAGTACGAAAATTTGCTCAACCTGATTATACCAGACCGACGAGTACCCCCAATTCTTCCAAGAGATCAGCGACTGCTTCCGTTCCCAGGATGGCGACTTCGATCGCTGAGGAGCAGACCATCGAGCATCGCTCAGAGAACGGGAGTCATTCCAGTTGCGTGGAAGATCAACTGTCGGATCTTTCTCTGGATCAAACCGAAGAAGAACAATTACAGGAACTGATGGAAGAATGGGATTAAGTTAGCTCTCGCGACAAACGGCAGGTCTGGCAGGTCCACCTGACTGTTTGAGATCGGAAGCAACTGATCTCAGACGAACAGCATTGGTTCATTGGAATAACAAAAAACCGCACAGACTGAAGTCTGTGCGGTTTTGCTGTTTCAGATATCGGAAATGGCTTACAGGGTTTCTTTTGAAAACTTGGCTATGATGTTGCCGATAAATCTCAAAATCCCTTTGTCCAGCTTTGCCTTTCCATCAATGGAATCTCCCTCTCTCTTCATGACAAATGTGAAAGTGTCATCGGTAGGGGTGAGAGATTTTAATGCCAGGTCACGAAGTTCCTGATTCCCTTTCGATTCCCGTAGCCTGTCCATCAGTTTGAGCCAGGGAAGCGATTTGAAATTCAGCTCAATCACATTCGGGCTGATTTTTTCGGGAGGGGCTTCAGAGACCTTTTTGACAGCTGCTTTGATCCGCTGGATTGCGTCAGGCCCAGCAGCCATCCAGAGCGCCTCGGGAGTACTTCCAACATATAAAGCTTCCCCTGCTCCGAAAAGTTCATAAAAACCAGCCTGTTGCTGTTCCCTGATATTGATTTTATGAATATTCAGGCCATCTTCTTTCACGACATCGAGTTCAACCGTTTGTCCGATCAGCATTTTGGGAAGCAGTTCCACTAGTTCTCTGAGCTTGGCACCATCTTTTGACCAGATTCCGCCTAACATGATATATTTATTATCTGCCACAGGATTTGAATCAATAAAACCATCAATCAGAGAAGATTCGGTTCCTGCCTCAAGCATCTGAATGATCAGTTCGGTGACTTTGGTGCCGGCAGCGATCTGTTCCCTGGTCAGCTTCTTGTTATTCGCGATGCGTTCTTTTAACGAAGGCAGGAGCAGTTTGTAGAAAGCGGCGAAATTTGCTTTTCGCATTTCATCCACAGGATGATTAATTCTGCCATTCAGAATTCCATCTTGTTTAACCGGAACATTTGCAAAATAACTTGGTTTGGCGGCAAACTGCTTAATACTGTTTTCGAGAGAGGTGCCTTCAATGGCTTTGAGCGTAAATTCAAGCCGCCCTTCATTCGCTGTGGCATCTGTTGTCCAGCCGATGACCATTTTTTGCGACTCGGCAAACAATCGCTGCAGTTCATCCATCTGGTGCGTGAAGGCAAGTTTTCTGAGTTGATACGCATTTTCCGTTTCATCCGGTTTTTTCTTGACCGCAGCAAGTAACTGTTTGCGGGTATTCTCCATCGATTTTTTGCGTGCATCAACGCCTTCTTTTTCGTTGGTGATCAGCGCGCTGAAATCGTATTTCTGATTCAAAAGTTCCTGAACCCGTTTGAGCGGATCTTTAATCTCTTCGACTTCACTCAGTTTTTCAGAAATGATGACATACTTTGAGTCCTGCAGGTAGTTCATAAACCCTTGAAAAAGGTTACCTAACAGATAGGGACCATTTCTCTGTTTTTTTACCGTAATTTCGAAAACTTCCAATGCTTCTCGAAACATCCCCAGATCGCTGATGGGGAGGATTAACCGATAACGTTCCTGCTGGTTTTCACCAAGCAGAATATCGACTCTCATCGGGCGCTGTTTATCGATCCCTTCGAGGAACGTGGGGAGCAAGTCATCAAGATTACTCCACGCTTTTTTATCATCGGCAAGGTCCAGAACCAGATACTTCAGATCAGCAATCATACCCTCGGCATTGATCTGAACTAAAGAGATATTGGGTGCCTTGGAATCTTCAGCTGTCACTGTTTTGGGGAGAGAGATTCCGATCGACAGGATTAAAGCAAGATGAGCAATGCGGCTCATACATTTCCTCCATGATGTATTTCTGGGGATCATTGGTGATCTAAGTAATGATTGAGTGATTCTGAAACGATTTTTAATTTGGGCTGATTACCAGAGTTCGAAAACCACAACTTGCGGATGTTAGTTTATACCAAAAGTAATGAATAGGGAACTCTGGTCGAAGAAATAGCTAAAGTCCGAAATCGTTGGGATTGATGTCAGGTGTATCCGGTGAATTGAGAGCAGAAAGAAATGTGTACGTGCGTTCTATTTGGTCAGGAGTTTTAAGTCTGTCCAATATAAAAATTCGGCGGAACTTCCTGGTAATAATTAATGATGTTACGCAGCAAGCAGAAAAAAAAGGAAACCGGAGCAGAAATGACAAAGGAATCGATATGAATCAACACTTACAGGTTTTTCGATTGTTCCTGCGGGGCAGTTGTACCGGGCTGCTCATTTGAGGAAGCCTGAATTCCACAAATCAATCCCAGGTAACCTGAAATCCTTTCAGAAGGCGTATAGGGACCGCTGTCGAGAATATTCTTTACCAGCGAGATTTTCCCCTGGGTCGCTGCGTCTGCACCAATCGTATTCAGCATATCTTCCCGCAAAACAGGATCTTTGATCGCGGTGACAAACTGGATTGCCTGATCAAACTTGGATTGAATCGTCATCGATGACAGCAGTTTCAGAGAAAGCTGCGCTTTCCAGGATTTTTTAAGATCGGACTGATTTATTTCATGAGCAGCCTGCTCTGGTTTGCCATTTTTTACCAGAGAGGTTGTCAGGTGAATTAGTTTGTCCTCTTTTGATAATTCCGGAATTTTATCTTTTAATGTTTGTTTGATCTGTGAATTCAACTCATTATTTTTCTGATCCGATGCCTGCAGCATGACAGCCGGCAAACTGGTTTCCAAAAGTGAATCTTTCAAATTACCATCTGCAGCCCCCTGACTTTCCAGAACGAGCTTCCATGTTTCAGCCGCTAATTGAGACTGAGATGCCTGAGAAAGCAGTTTGACCAACAGAATCTGCCTGTTGTCTGCGGCGGACTTCAGGTTGCGTAATTGTTTTCGGTAGTTATTGACTCCTCTTCTGACACGATCAGCTGTATCAAGATTAAGGGCATCCTTGAACTGGTCCTGGAAACTGAAATTAGACGATTCATTAATTTTATCTTGTGTTGCGGCGATGCTGGGCGCGCTAGCCCGTATTGATTGCACCGCATCCTTCAGAAATTTTACAGCGTCAGCATTTTGACCCAGTTCGGATTCCGTGCAGGCAATTTGCAGATAGGTTTGAGCCAGCATTTCCAGGGGGCTGGCAGAGGGGAGCGTCATCTCGTTTACGGATTTGATATCTCCCAGTGTAATGGGAGCCGGAACGGATGTGTTTGACAAAAACGATTTTGATTTTGTCAGGAACACACGGGCTGCCTCTGGCTGTTTAAGCAAAACCAGTTTTCTGGCACAACGTGCATATACGAATGCGTTTCCCATTGCAGACAGCTTCGTTTCTACAGGCTGAATGAGCGAGGTTTCCGGTTTCTGTTTTGCTTTCACAGCATGCGCTACCTGTGATAACGCCCATTGCGTTACCGCTTCCGTTCGGCTCATTGATTCGGGAGCGGATGCCGCCCAGTTTAAAGCCTCCTGTGGATAACCCCGTGCAATCAGAATCAGCGTTGTTGCAACCCACTGAGGAGATTCCCAGCGCTGGTGCAGGTCAACCAGAGAATCAAAATTATATTGATTTGTTTCATGTGCAATCTGCAGGTAAGCAGATAACTGTGCCAGGCTGTTTTCTTCCTGATATTTTTTAATCAGTTCCACAGCCGCCTCTTCTTTACCCGTGGCAACCCAGAATGCTGCCAGACGAGCTACCAGATCCAGAGAGTCCCTTCCGCCAAATGCGGGAATCTGCTTAGCGATTTGTTCCGTCTGGTCCAGCGTCTGCTTCAAACCAGACTCATCTTTTTCTTTTAATTGAATCCAGCCAATTTCCACTAAAGGAAAAATTTTGTAAAACGGCAAAGGGGGACTGACTTCATCAATCCGCTTGATCTGTTCCTGAGAAGAGTTAATATCTCCTGCAACCGCGTAGGCTTCCGCGGCGAGGCGCCGGCTGAACGGTTTACTGCGGTTTTCCCTGGATCGGGAAAGATCCACAATACTGTCCAGCGCTTCTTTCTGAACCAATGCAGGTGACAAAGCAGCGGGATTACCTTTGCCGGTGACCGGCTGACTGTTTTTAACGTTGTTTTCCAGCGGATTGTTGGTTGTTTTGGCTTCACCAGACTTAAATGAGTTTTTTGCTGCCTGCTCTATTGCCAGTGAATCAAAAGGTTTATTTAATTCGGAACCGTCATCCACATCAGTAAAGAAGAAATAAGCACCCCCCAGCGAGGCAGCGATCAGCAGCGTGAATGCAATCAACGGCAGTCTCGAATTTTTCTGAACTTTGGGTTTTTCCTGTTCCGTTGTTTTTCGATCCTGGGCATCCGGGTCAGTGACCAGAAATACGGGGGCCAGACATTCCGGATTGCGACATTTCACTTCTTTCCCTACCACTTTTGAAGCAGCAAAACCGGCTGTATCACACATGGGACACACAACACGAAACATTTTTCCTTTTTCGGGTTTCCTTAATAAAGGAATTACTTTTGAGGTCTGTTGTTGCCGTTCAAGTTCGAAGGGATCATCATCGGAGATCGTCTCACGCCTGTTGCGGGTGACCGTCGGTTTTTTCTGTTCTGTTGGTGTTGGCACTGGCTGTTTCGTACCACTGGTTTTTCCTGCGGCAGATTTGCGGGACGAAGTCGCAGACATCGATGCACTGCAAAAAGGGCATTCTGTGGCATCTTCGTCCAGAACCGATGCGCCACAAGACGGGCAAGTTGGAAGATCCATATTCAGTAGTCCGATATATTATAATTGTCAGGGGAATTGAATGTTTGACTCAGCGTAAGCGAGTTAGATTGGATTATCGAGATCGTAATTATATGATCAGGATGATACACAGAAATGTATTTCCAGATCACGATTTCGAAAACAGACATCTAAACCTATTGTATACGGCAGAGAACCTTTCCATCAAGGATTATCTATTAGAGTACATGGCTTCTTTGGTCAAAGAAAACATTCCTTGCGGGCTGCGCTGACTGAAAATGCCGAATTACAAAAAAAAATTCCAGGGCTGATCAAATTCGAATCAGTCTGAGCTGAGATTTTGGGAGGAGCAGAAAAACGATGCAACAGCAGATCGATGAGATTCTGGCATTAATGGAAGCCAGTTTGGGGGAAGAAAAAACCGTATCCCCTGTTTTAGACCGGATACTGGTAGATCTGGGGGGGAGGGCCGTTGGTTTATGGCGTTGCGGAAAAGGCAGACTGATCCAGCTAGGTTTTCGTGCAGTTCCCCAAATGGATGAACAAATACGTAGGCAATTTGCCGAATTTACCCAGGAGGTCTCGTTAGAGAATACAGGATTAGGAATTGTAAAGGCCGTGGTGGAACGAATTCCGGCAATTGGAACTTTGCAGGGGAAGGAATCCGGTCTTGAGGGGTCCTCTGAGTGGCTACGCAAATTTGAAGCACAGCAATCCTATGCGGTGCCCATCTTTGAAGGGAATCAGGTAGTTGGTGTCCTGGCGATTTCCACGAATGGCATTCATCAGACCGGAGATCCAGAGTGGGAAAGACTGACGAAAATTGCGGCAGGAATCGGTGAGAAAAAACTTTTGGGGATGCTTTAGACTGCGGAATCGTTTATGATTTATTTATTAAAAAGAGCGGAATTGCCAAGGGTTAATTCGGTGTATAACATATTGGTATGAGCAGGACGCCGTGTGTTGGAAGAGTGGTTTGGTTTTCTGAACCAGTCTTAAATGCAGCGAACCCTCTGGTTTTTCAGTGAATTTATTCTTCAGGTCTTCGTAAGATGAGTCGTTCGAACCCACTGCACTGGTCATTTCCGATTGGAACCTGGTTCCTGACTCAGGTTCGTGTCAGTGTCTTTCTGCCCGTATTACTGCTGGTTTTCTGGGCTCATTACTCATTAGGACTCGGAGTCACATTATTCAGCATCCTGTTTTTAAGTGTTTTTCTGCATGAGATGGGGCACGTTGTGGCCTGTCGTATGAGTGGTGGAGAAGCAGATCAGATTGTGTTATGGCCTCTGGGAGGACTGGTTCCCTGTAATCCGGGGCGTACTGTTTCTGCCCGGATCGTGACAATTCTGGGAGGTCCGGTTGTTAACCTGCTGCTCTGTGCGATCACGCTTCCCGCCGTACTCTGGTCTGGTCATCTTGCGGAATCTTTAAATCCAATCAAATTGCCTGCCGTTGATTTGAGCAATCATCTTGGTCAGGCGATTCTTCTGCTGGTCTTCAGTATAAATTGGCTGCTGTTACTGATCAATTTGATTCCCGTTCTGCCTCTGGATGGGGGAAAAGTGCTGCAGATCATTCTGTCACGACGTTTTGATGAAACTGTCGTGCACATGATTTTGGTCAACGTGGGCTTCTGGGTGGGCGGCCTCGGAATGATCATCGGACTGTGCACAACCAGCGTGTGGGTGGTTTTTTTCAGTGCATTGTTGTTAATGCTTAATTTGCTGGAGTTTACGACCGTTTCCAGAGACGACTCGTTTGATGATTCCATATTCGGTTACGACTTTTCCCAAGGGTACACAAGCCTGGAGCGATCAAGTGGCCAACTTGTGGAGAAGCAGGCCGGATTTTTTCAGCAATGGCGGGAAAAGCGGAAACTCCAGAAGCAATTACGCGAGCGGGAAAAGAATCGGGACGCTGAAAAACAGCTGGATTTGTTATTACATAAAGTTCACGAATTCGGTCTGGAGTCGCTCACGCCAAAAGAAAGACAGCAGTTAAATCAGGTGAGTGCCAGATATCGTAAGACCGATTCTGATACTTGATGTTGGCGGCAATCACAAAATCTCCCCCCTGCGCTTTCGCTCTTTTTCCTCCTTCGATGACAAAGGGAAACATGGTTGCTTAAATAATCGTGTTTCACGTAATCATTTTGCCGTTCAGGGCCTATATTCGATACACCTTTTCCAACCGCTAATACCTGACGATCAGTGACAGGAGCGTCATCTGAAATGCAGCCTCAATGGTGAACATGTTCTCGAAACCGTGCCTGAGAATTTCGTCATGCACCGCGATTTGTGGATGTGTTATAAGTGTATATCAGGTGATTGGTTATCAGTTTCAGGTCTTGCTCGATGATCTGATGAATTGCCATCGAAAAGTGGGAAATTCTGATTTCATTCCTGATTTAACTTCCATTGTTCACTGTTGCTTAAGAGGCACGGATGCACCAGCGGTTTTCAGCTCGGTTCTCCGAAAAAGGCCTCGTTTTCACTGCAGATACGCCAATCGGGCCCTGTTTATTAATTCCTGTTTGCGAGCCTCAGACTACGAACTAACTTTTTATTAGGGAAAAATCCTTTAGAAAGTAGAGAGTAGTGTTATGGTTTTAGGAACAACGGAATCCTTGAAGAAGTTGTCGAATTTCAGCAAACGTGGTGGTGACTGGGATCGAGATTTGCAAAAAGAAGCAAAGATCGATCTTGCGATCAGCCATATGAAGCGGATTTCGGAACTCACCGGCCTGTCGATGTTCGTTTTTGATTCGACAAACGGACTCATTCTGGACAAATCAAATGAACAATCGCTCCCGTTTTTTCCTGCCGCCGTACTGAATGAAATTCAAAATGTGAATGGCCTCACACTCATCGAAAGTACCCATGGGATCATTCATTTTATGTTCCCGCTTGTCTCTGATGAAGATTACAAAGTCTCAGCCGCCGGTTTTGTTTTTTCCAGAGAGAAGCGAAAACTGACTGAAATCGTATTGGCGGCAGTGGATCGAAAGTGGCCTGCTGAAGCATTGAATGCCTGGCTTGAACAGCAGAGAATTCTGGATATTAAATCGCTGCATGCTTTATTGAGCCTTGCCGTGCTTCATCTTGAAGAGGAGCAGCAGTTGGTTCTTTTGAATGAAGAAGTCGATAATCTGTCAGAGTGTCTGGACGAAACTTTCGAAGAAATCAGTCTGTTGCATGAAGTTGCACAACACTTAAAGATCTCTGAGAGCCCGGAGCAGCTGGGGCAACTGTGCCTGGAACGAATTGGAACACTGATTGAGGCTGAGACCAATATCATCTGGTTTGAAGGCCAGGATAATACATCCCAGTTTATCACAGACAGTAAAACCGGATTTGACGAGTTGAATCTGGCGCGACTGGTTGCACAGTTTGACGGTTATCACTGGAACCAGCCACTGGTAATTAATCAGGTGGAAAGCTCCCTGCTGTCACTGGAATTTCCTGACTTACATAATCTGGTGCTCGTTCCGATATCTGACGGGGCCAATTCCTTTGGGTGGATTCTGAGCTGCAACCTGTTAAAAAGTGAAGAATATGGGACGATTCAGGCCAGCCTTTTAAATTCCGTCGCATCGTTTCTGGGTACCCACCTGCGAAACATTGACCTCTATGCTCAACAGGAAGAATTGATGTTGAGCTTTGTGAAGTCCTTTATCTCGACGCTCGACGCCAAAGATCCCTACACGAGAGGTCATAGTGAGCGGGTAGCGTTAATTGCACAACAACTGGCCAAACAATTGGGGTATTCAGGAGAGTTTCTACAGGAGATTTATCTGTCAGGCCTGCTGCATGATATTGGAAAAATTGGAGTTGATGACGGAATTTTACGGAAGGAAGGCAAACTGACTGACGAAGAATTTGCCCAGATTCAGAAGCACCCCATGATCGGATATAAAATCCTTTCCGGAATCAAAAAATTGCAGAATATCTTACCGGGGGTTCGCAATCATCATGAGCAAATTGACGGGCACGGTTATCCGGACAGGTTAAAAGGAAATGAGATCCCCCTGATGGCACGCATTATTGCTGTGGCAGACGCTTATGATGCCATGGGGAGTAACCGTCCTTATCGGAACGGAATGCCTTTGGAAAAACTCGAAATCATATTCAGAGAGGGTAAAGGATTCCAATGGGACTCCGATGTGATTGAAGCCTATTTTCAGATCCGCGAAGAAATCATCCAGCTTTCTCAAAAATATAATGAGAACGCGAAATCGCTGGTTGGTACGCGACTGAACTGATACACTAAGCCCTCTGAGAAACGGACTCCATCGATATTCAATAGTCCGTATGGAACGGGAAGTGGATGGTGCAGCCAATGGTGCGACGGTTACAGTTCTATTTGATGCTTCTGACTCTGACTTCGTTCTGGGTTTACGGTTGTGATTCTGATCAGACAGGTTCCAAAACCGATTTGCCCGTACCGGAAGCGGAACCTCTATCAAGCTCCTCTACGAAGCCCGGCAATGCTGAGGCACAGGGGACGGGATTAAAAGAATTTGACGGGATCCGGTTTCAAATACCTGAGGGCTGGGAGCAGGTTACACTCTCTCCAGCGCAACAGGGGTTAATTACCGCCAGTTTTAGAATGCCTCAGGCGGGGAATGAGATCAAGCTCACGCTGTCTTCCGTTGGTGGCGGCATTGATGCCAACCTGCAGAGATGGGTCGGGCAGTTTCAATTGCCCCCCGGGGAAGCTCCCCGGCAGGAAACGATTCGGGTGGATCATGTGGATGCGGTCTGGCTGGATTTAAGAGGCACGTTTGATTCGGGGCCGGCTTTCGATTCTGCTGCGGAATCCGGAATGAGAATGATTGGCGTGGCGATTCCCCGTGCCCCGCGGGATTTTTATCTCAAATTAACCGGTCCGCGAGAGCAGCTGCTGAAAGTCGAAGAGGAGTTTCGCGACTTTGTGAAATCGGCTCGCTTTGTGAATTAGCCGAAATCAACGGACATGATCCCATTTTCGGACCAGTCCCGCGACAAGGTGTCCCCCGAAACCAAACGAGAGTTTCAGTGACGTTTTGATCTCTTTCGGTTCTGCTTTCAACGGAGTGTAATTCAGAGAACACTCCGGATCAGGAGATTCCAGATTGACCGTTGGCGGTACAAGATTATCACGCATCGCCAGCAGAGTGAAAGCCAGCTCGACACTGCCCGCAGCGCCCAGCAGATGTCCCATTCCCCCTTTTAAACTCGAACAACTGATCGCGCGGGCGCGCGTGCCCAGCGCGTTGTTGATTGCGCGTGTTTCATACAGATCATTGATCTGAGTTCCGGTGCCGTGCAGGTTGATGTAGTCGATTTCAGAGGGAGTTACGTGAGCGCGATCTAAGACTCCGGTAATCAGTCTGGAAAGGCTTTCGGCGGAGGGATCGAATTGCATTAAGTGCGTTGAATCGGAACCCAGGCCTCCGGTTAGCCATTCAGCATAAGGGACGGCATTTCGAGCCAGGGCCTGCTCTAACGATTCCAGCACAAGGATTCCGGCACCTTCTCCGACCACAAATCCGTTTCGTCTCCGATCGTAGGGTTTGCAGGCGGAACCGGGAGATTCAAAGTCTGTTGCCAGGACTCCCATGCGTTGAAAAGAACCGATGACTGCCGGCAGCAGGGAGGCATCTGCGCTTCCTGCAAAAACCGTGTCGCAGATTCCGTCTCGAATCAGGTCTGCACCTCGCATGACACTGGAAAACCCAGTCGCGCAGGCAGAAACCGGAGTTAACGCTGCCCCTTGCAGATGATAGTGCGCTGCCACCGATTGACTGGCGGCGCTGGGGAAACAGTGCCACCAGAAATCAGACGGGATTTGTGCTGCCTGTTCGGGGGGCATGTGTGGTAAATCTGACATTTGTGCGAAACCGGCCATTCCCCCCTTGCTGGAGCCAATCACACAGCCCGCTGATTCTCTGTCAAGCTGATTCAAATCCAGACCGGAGTCCAGGATGGCTTCCTCGGTCGCTTTCAGAGCAAGCGTGATCGAAGGTTCTGTCAGAAGCGGGATCTGTCGGGATGAGCCTGACGATGAGAGCGTGCTGTCCGGGATGACTCCGCCAGCAACAGGACGGTTTAGCTGATTCGACAAATCACCCAGCAGACAGGTCGCGGAGTGACCGGTGAGCAGTTTCTGCCAGGATCGCTCCCGGCCTGCCGCGTAAGGGGTGATTAAACCAATGCCTGTAATCACGACTCTGCGGGGAGAATGTTCAGATACCGAAAACGTGGGTCGCATTAGAACTAAAATGTTGTAGAGGAGAAGCGGATAGTGGGTGATCAGGAACGATGGCTGGTTCGACAGATGGCAAATAAAGCGAGACCGAATAGCACAGCCACCAGAATATATTCAAAGATGGAAGTCTGCGATTCCGACACCAGACCACTTTGCGCTTCGGCTTGTGCAAAAACCGTTGTCGCTGCAGTCAGGAAACATCCCGAAACGGACAGGAATCCTGGCAGGCGTCTCAACAGGTTTTGGTATCTTTTCATGATCATGGAAGTCTACAAGTCAAAATGGAATTTAAGGCTTTCTGTAGTGGTATTGTAACAATCTGTCTTCGGTACTGCATCAGGAAAAGGTACTTACTGTCGGAATCCGGATCGAAAAGTGAGTGCCGTTTTCTGGTTCCGGAAAACAGAATCAGCCTGCGTTTTCAGGATTGAATGATCGCATCTACAGGTTGTCGCATTTCATGAAAGTCCTGCTGGTGCAGAAACACAGTCTGCCAGCTGTGTGAGCGGGGCCTCATTTTGAGGCGGTATTCATCATTTTTTACCAGATAAAATGCGTAGAGGCTCCCTTTGTAAGCAAAGAGCTTTTCCAGATTGTTTGAGATGGAGTCGGCTGGAAGCTGGTAGGCGAAAACAAAACCGGAGATGAACCCCTCTCCAAACAGTTCCTGCCACTGGTGCAGGCCCCGGATATCTTCGATCGTCGCCCAGTTTTCCCAGCGGCGTCTGTTGCTCTGGTCCGGAAAGATTTCCGTTCTGCCTTTGACATCAATTAACAGATTGGGCCCCTGTTTCGAATAAACAATGAAGTCCAGCGATTTGAGAGAGGCATTTTTCGCCAGCGCCCTGCGTTTCTCATCCACAGCCACGTACGGAATTCTTGAGGCGCGCAGATAGTGCTCAAACGCGGCGTCATAATGATTTCTGCGGAGGACCATCAGCTTCATCTCCCCTCTCACGTCACATAAATGAACTGGTCATATGACAATGGTAGCGGAGCTGATGGCAACGGTCTAGCGTTTTTGAGTCATTTTGACTGAACTTCAGTTCAAAAATCAGGTCGATTCTTTGACCGGCTCTGATGTCAGCAGATCCTGAACGAATGCTGACAGTGCTGCTTCCCCGACTGCGGTCTGGGCCCCTGTCTGCAACTCCTTGACTTGCCATTCCTGCTTCTCGAAATCGTCCTCTCCTGCGACGATGACGATTTTGAATCCATGCCGATTGGCATATTTGAACTGTTTTTTAATGGCTGTGGTGTCAGGATAGACTTCGACATTCAACCCGTTTTGTCGCAGATTACGCGCCACTCTGAGATAATCGGGAGTATATTTTTTATCCATCTGGGTCACCAGAATCGGCGCGGGCGTGGAAACATCCTGCAGCAGATTGAGTTCCTGCATTGCAGCCAGCAGGCGATCCAGCCCGAGGCTTGCGCCGACGCCCGGTAAGGCCTGTGTGGTGAAGAGTTCAGCCAGATTGTCATAACGGCCTCCCGAGCAAACACTGCCGATGCCCGGCAACTGGTTCAGGAATGTTTCATAAATGGTTCCCGTGTAATAGTCGAGGCCACGCGCAATGGAAGGATCCAATACGATACGTTCGCCGGGAATACCGGCCTTTTCGACGGCTTGAAAAATTTCCCGCAGGTATCGCACTCCCTGCTCTCCACAGGCATTGCCGGAAAGTTGCTGCTCGAGAGAATTCAGAATTTCCGCCGTCGAACCCCGGACCGTGGTCAATGAAATGACTTTTTCTGATTGTTCCTGAGTCAGGCCGGCCTGCTCTCTCATTTCTTTCATGACCGCTTCAGGGCCGATTTTAGGGAGCTTGTCGAGTGCCCGTAAAACATCTGCCGATTGCGCCTGCAGCCCCAGAATTTCCAGCAGGCCGTTCAGGATCAGGCGATTGTTAATCCGGATGGTAAACTCGGAAAAGCCAATTTTCACCATCAGGTCATGGATAATAAACAGCGTCTCAATGTCGGCGGAATTGGAAGTCGTGCCGATCGTGTCGAAGTCGCATTGAACAAATTCGCGGTAACGTCCTTTTTGTGGACGCTCGCCGCGCCAGACCGTACCGACATGGTAGCGTTTAAACGGGGTACCCAGTTCATTGATGTTCTGTGCGGCGAACCGGGCAAACGGAACTGTCAGATCAAAACGCATGGCGACATCGCGGCCCCCCTGCTCAAACCGGAACATCTGCTTGTCAGATTCTGCACCCCCTTTTCCGGTGAGAATTTCGGTGTATTCCAGGGCGGGAGTATCGATCGGGCTGAAGCCATAGCTGCGGTAGACTGATTTGGCGGTTTCAATCAGTTGTTCCCGGGGAATCATGGCTGCGGGGAGATAGTCCCGAAAACCTTTAAGCGTTCGTGGTTGAATTAAATTTTTCACAGTTGTTTACCGACTTTGATCGTGAGTGTTTTCTATGCTGTCTTGCGAGTTCAATGCGGGGAGTGGTTGAATCAGAAGCCTAAATATGAACCACCGGCAGTTTTTGAGTCTGCGTTCCCGTTTGAGATTTTTTTCGTTTCTTTTTTACCGGAGGCAGGACCGCATGTGCATACTCCCAGATTTGCTCGGGTGTTTCGAATAGGCGATCGTATGTTCCGTCATTGTCATATTCACAATCATCGGTTGTATAAGTACGGCAAATTTGGGGACGGTCTTCATAATTGCCGCAACGATAATCCGGCAGAATGTATTTGCAGTCTCCATAAACCATTAAAAACCATACATCCTCATCCACAAAAATCGCACAATGGCCGTGCATGATGTACCAGCGCATGTGGTCGAAATCTTCCCAATCTACAGGCGTTTCGATCGGTAATGCAAAATAACGACAACAGCGGGCTGTACAATAGCTGCATAAAACTTCCCCGGTTTTGAGGTCAGCCCGTTTCATGGTGACTGTTGACATGTCGTTTCCCTTGATGAATTAAATGAGTGCCAGGTCCCGGAAAGGTTCGGGGCGATCTATCAATCAAATTACAGATGAGTGCTTTATCTTACAGATTCCCTCGCTCAGCGAAATAGTCAGCCGAAAAGGGACGGGGAGAAAATTCGGGTTCATTTTTGAGCCCGTTGTCACTTTGCTCTGCGAATAATCAGGGTGTTTTATAGGTCATCTTGCCGGAAAATGCACGGAATCAGGGGCTAGAATGTTCGGGTTTTCAATTAGAATCCGGACTGATCGCTGGTGTCATTTTCAACGGGAGCCTGTTCTTCGATCGCACTGAAACCCGTTTCTGATTCGGATTTATCGGTTTTACCGATTATCCCGTCAGGATAAGATGTATAATTGCGGTTTCTCCTTGACCCTGATTTATCGGAGGACTTATCATTAAATAATAGCCCTGCTTAACTTTCTCAGCTTTCAAGACAGCAATTTCTGATCTTCTCCGGGACGCAGAGAAATAATTGATACCATCGGATTTTTTTCGTTCTCAGAGTCTCCCGAGGACGATGTAAAGAACAGGATCGGTATGAATTTTTTCCGCTCGCATTTGATGTCAAAACTGAGACCTGCGGCAAGTTATAACGAAAAGTACATTTATTACACGAAATAGAATAACGGGACACATGTGCTCGTTCGATTTTATTAAGGTTCAAAGAAGATGCATAAATCTGGAGTCGTCCTGGTATGGATTGTTGCCCTCACCGCCGTGGGAGCAGTCCTGCTGACCTCAAAGGTTCTCGACGTCCGCGGGAGCTGGTTGAAAACCGTGGAAAAAAATAAGGCACAAATTCAAAAGAATGAAGCCGAGATCGAGTCTAAAGAGACGGAAAATAAAACGCTTCGCAGTGATCTGACCAGACTCATGCTGGGCTGGGATCGTTACTGGGATTCGAACGTGACCATTGCGAATCAGCAGACAGGTGAGATCCAGATTGATATCGGAGGAAATCAGGGATTGGGGACAGTGCAGCAAGGTGCTGATCCGGTCGCACAACCGGTCGTATTTGCATTTCAACCGGACCAGAGTAAGCCGAGTGGGGTCAGTTATGTGGGCGCGTTCCGTGTGAATGCACTCGAAGCCAATCGTGCACAGTTAATTTCGGTCACGCCTCCTCAGCCGGGTGAAGTGGCGACCTGGAAAAATGGTACGTGGCGTTTGAGAGCACTTGTCCCACCCAATTATATTTCCACTTTGAGAACCTTGAGAGACGATCTGGTGGAGCGCGCACAGCAGCTCCAGAGAAAACAGGATCGGATTGAGGATTTGAATCGCCTGCTGGCTGCGGCAAAACAGCGGCTGGAAGCAAGAGTCAATGAACTGATCGGTTCCGAAAACGCTCCTCAGGATGAAATTTTGCCTGTTGAATTAAGAAAAGGTCTGATAGCAGGGCTGGAAGAAGAAGAGCAGTCACGCAATCAGGAGTTCCAGGAGACAGATCGATTGAGACGTGATATGTTGAATGTCTATCAAAAACAACTGGAACTGGTGAAAGAAGTCAGCAAGCTGACCACGCAGTTACCTAAACCACAAACATAATCGCTTTGGGTTGTTTCAAAGACTGCTCCTCAATAACATGGACGGTGAGCGTTATTCTCGGACGCTCTTGATATCGGAATGACAAGCAAGGATAGGTTGGGCAATGGGGATTGAGAACCGGGAATACCTGCGGCATGAAAGTGGCGGAGGAAATTACAATCCCTTCCAGACCACTTCTGGTGGCTGGGCCATCAAATATTTGATCATTGCCAATGTGCTTGTTTTTTTGCTTGAGAATATATCCCCCCTGACTCTTGATTATCTCGCATTACAACGAGATGCCGTTTTTCCTGCCTTTCAGATCTGGCGGTTTGTGACTTATGGTTTCTGTCACTCGACGGCTTCTTTAGGACACATCTTCTTTAATATGTTTGTGCTCTGGATGTTTGGCCGCTCCGTGGAGCCGATCCTGGGCTCACGGGAATTCCTGGCTTTTTATCTGATGGGGATCGTAATCAGTGGTATCTGCCACGTCGCCATCAGTCCCAATCCTGTGATCGGGGCGTCAGGCGGCGTCATGTCCGTGGTGTTTCTGACCGCCATGTACTTTCCTCGCATGACTGTGCTCTTAATGTTTATCTTTCCGATTGAGCTGCGCTGGCTGGCCGTGCTTTACGCTGTGGTTGATGTCTTCGGTTTTGTCAGCCCGCAGCAAGGTGACAGTACCGCCCACGTTGCTCATTTGGGGGGGGCTGCGTTTGGAGTCGCCTACAAGTATTTTGGCTGGCATCTGACCGGAAGCTTGAATCAGAAATGGAATGCTTTCAAATTAAAACAGTCTGCCAGGAAAAATAAACTGCGCGTGTATACCGAGCCGGATTCAAAACTGTCCAAGGCCAGGTTAGACGAAAAAGTGGATGCGATTCTGGAAAAAATCAGCCGCGAAGGGGAAGCCAACCTGACGGATCAGGAACGTGCTTTACTCAAAGAAGCGAGTAATAAATATAAAAAACGGTGATCTGTCTGCTTAAGCGGCGGTGATTCTCTTTTCAAGTCTGGTTGAAAACGTTTGCAGTAGTATCTTGCTTCGGGGTGCAACGATGTCTCAATCACATTTTGAAGAGCTGATTCAACGGGCCCGGGCGGGAGACCGTTCTGCAGAGAATGAATTACTGCAAAAATGCCGTGCTTATGTCTCGCTCATCGCACGTGCCCAGATCGAGGGCTGGATGCGCACCAAATTCGACGCCTCTGATCTGGTTCAACAGACATTACTCGAAGCACACCAGGGACTCGACAATTTTCAAGGCGAGACAGAGGCCGAGTGGCTGGGCTGGTTACGGGGGATTTTGAATCACAATACACTGGATTTTGCCCGGAAATATCGGGGTGCTGCCAAACGTAATGTGAAACGAGAATTTTCAATCGATCAGCCGGGAGACAATTCAGATCAGTCGGGTTACCCACAATGGGAATTAAAAGATCAGGGAGAAACCCCCAGTCGCATACTGTTGAATCGGGAGCAGGAAATTCTGATGGCAGAGGCGGTAACGCAGCTTCCCGCTGATTATCAGGAAGTGATCATGTTACGAAATCTGCAACGGCTTTCGTTTAAACAGGTCGCAGAAAGAATGAATCGCAGTCCGGGCGCAGTTCAAATGCTCTGGTTGCGGGCCTTGAACCAGTTACAGGAACTGCTGGAACGAGTTTGATCCCGTTATTTAACTTGTTTCAAATCGACTGCTGTGAATGAGCATTCAGAGAGAAGGTATTGAATACGGTGACAAGCGAACAAGACGATCAGTCAGAGGTGACGATTGAAGTATTGAACCAATATCTGAATTACCTGCAGACCCATGATCAGGAAAGCAGCCATGAATTACGGGTGGTCAATCCTGAATTGAAAAAATTAATGGCGTGCCTGGATTCACTCGAACGGTTAGCATCTGGCAGCGAACATTCTAATCTGGAAATGCAATCCCCCGGATCGGAAGGGGTTACGCTTTTGCTCTCGAAAACTGTTTCGGGACGATCGGTCGCTCATCAGACGATCGAATTCGGAAACTATGAACTGCTGGAAGAACTCGGCCGTGGCGGCATGGGTGTGGTTTATAAAGCACGCCAGAAAGACTTAAATCGCATTGTCGCCTTGAAGACCATCTTAAGTAACCAGTTTGCTTCGGAAGAAGAAGTACGCCGGTTTTATCTGGAAGCGCAGGCGGCGGGCCGATTGCAGCATCCCCACATTGTTCCCATTCACGAAGTGGGGCAGCATCTGGGGCAGCACTACTTTACGATGGATTATATTTCAGGAGGCTCATTCGCCAATTACCGCGCAAAGCAGCTATCCGAAACAGTACAGACCGATTTTTATCGAGTCGCTTCACTGATGCAGCAGGTTTCACTGGCCGTGCAGTATCTGCATTCCAAAGACATCATTCATCGCGATTTAAAACCATCCAATATTTTGATCGATGAAAACGGTATGGCGCATGTGACTGATTTTGGTCTGGCGAAAATATTTGATGTGCGTCACATCGACTCCGAGGATGAACCTCGAACCCAGAGCGGCATGATCGTGGGAACTCCCGGTTATATGTCACCAGAGCAGGCGGCAGGACAACTCGACGCTATTTCCGCACGCAGTGATATCTTCAGCCTGGGCACAATTCTCTATGAGCTTTTGACAGGAATATCTCCGTTCAAACAGAACAGGCCCCTGGATTCTCTGGTGTATGTGATCGAAGGCGAGCCTCCCCTGCCTCATACACACAACGCCCGCATTCCTTATTATCTGGAGTTGATCTGTCTGAAGTGCCTGGAGAAAGATCCGGAGTTACGGTACCAGACCGCGGGGGAACTGGCTGATGATCTGGAGCGTTTTATCGCCGGGGAACCGATTCAGGCGCAACCGGCAGGATTCATACAGAAATTTCAGCGCTGGTTTCGCAGACAGCCGGCTTTAGTCTCTCGATTGTCGGCGATTTTTCTCGCGACAGGAATCATTCAGACGGTTTACTCCACGCAAGGCGTGGATTTCAATTACCATCTCAAAATGATGACCATTTTTGGATTGTGGGCCAGCCTGGCTTTGTTCTTTCAGTGGGGCCTGGATCGCGGGAAAAATAAAATAAAAGTACGTTTTTACTGGGTCGCTGCAGATGTATCTTTATTGACCGGGCTATTGGTTCTGGCGGATTCGCCGATCGGGATTTTGTTGATCGGCTATCCGATGTTGATTGTCTCAGCCGGACTGTTTTTTTATGTGAGGCTGGTTTTATTTACAACCGTTCTGTCTCTGCTTGCGTTTTCCGTGCTGGTTCTGCTCAGGCCGGAGTTAGCAGAGTTATGGCAATATCCGGTGATTTATGGGATGGTGCTGGCAATCCTGGGAATGATTACCGCCTATCAGATTTATCGGCTCCGAGTCTTGAGTCGCTACTACGAGCTGCGCCGACCGGAAAGATAACCGTCCCGCTCAGGCGGCTTTCACATTGCCCTGAGAAGCGTGTTTAGAAATCAGACGGGATAAAGCCTGCCAGACGCGCCCGATTTCAAGCTCTTCCATACAGCATAAGTTTTGAGGCCCCCGCTTGGGACACCGTTTATTATAACTGCCCGCACATTCAACGTTCGTTGAAACGAGTTCGTGCTGGTCACCTGGGGGTCCGGAGCGAACCGAACTGGTGCAGGTAAAGATGCCGGTGACCGGCGTTCCCAGTCCTGCAGCGAGATGCATGGGGCCCGAATCATTTGTCAGCAGAAAATCAGATTCAATCAGCACCGCAGACAGTTGCTTGAGTGTTGTTTCCCCTGCCAGATTAATGACATGACCTGTGGGTACAAATTTGTGCAATAGTTTCTGAATATGATCCGTCAAAGGTCGTTCGTCTGCAGTGCCCACCAGCACAACATTGCAGCGGAATCGGCGTATCGCTTTGGCACCGACGGCTGCAAAACTTTCCGGCGGCCAGCGTTTCGTAATCCACTGCGCGCCAGCGTGAATTGCCAGTGTGGGGGTGGAAAGATTCTCCAGGCGGGAGAGTTTCTTTTTCGCCCAGGCAGTGTCTGCTTCACTGAGATAGATCTCAGTTTGTCTTTGGGTTTCGCCGAATCCCAGTGCGTCTGCCACACGCCAATATTTTAAATAAGCCGGGATCTGTCGCCCGGTATCGGGAATGGTCAGATTGCAGGCCAGATGCGACCCTTCGCGCGCCGCTTCGATTCCAATCCGCAAGGGGGCACGTGTGGCTGCCGTCATGACGCCGGTTCTTAATAATCCCTGCAGGTCCAGAACCAGATCAAATTGACGCTGCTTCAACTCTTTCAGAAAGCTCCACCAGTAGCGAACAGAACTGCGTCGACTGAAGGGAATAATTTCATCGAGGTCGGGATGCCCTTCGAGCAGATTGGCGAAGCTGTCGCGAATGACCCACGAAATCCGGGCATCCGGAAATCGCTCACGGAGTACCGGCAGGAGAGGCAGCGTCTGTACGACATCACCGAGCGCACTGGGTTTGATGATACAAATACGCTTGGCATCAATCTGGTTCAGTCGAGATAGGGGATACTGCAAACTCATCGTATTAATTTAACGGCTGTTGCTTGAGGGTTTATTTGAACAGGGAAAACCAGGCAGCGCGGCATCATAATCGGAGAGGCTCCATCGGGGCAAGATCAGCTTTGCAGACCTCTGATTTCGAGCGAATCACCCTGTTAATCACAAAGGATCGTCTGGAAAAAGATCAGTCCGCTTTTTTTTGAGAAACTGCGAAACCAATCATTTCCAAATGCGTTTAATTCTGAGTGAAGTGAATCAGAAACGGGAATAACTTTCCTGACCATATTTTTGAACATGAGGAGTGATCTTGATGAAAGTAAGCCTGTTCGTAGTATCGACATTTGTGTTTGGGGTTGCTGTTTTTACCGGAAGTTCAGCCATTCGGGCTGAAGAAGGAAAAAAAGGAGAACGACCCAACCGGGAAGAAATTATCAAAAAATTTGATAAAGATGGTGACGGAAAATTAAGTGAAGATGAGCGTGCAGCAGCGCGAGAAGCACGTGAAAAAGGTCAGGGAGCCAAGGGACCTGGTGGTAAAGGCCGTCCGGGTTTTAACCGTGAAGAGATGCTCAAAAAATTTGACAAAAATGGCGATGGGAAATTCGATGAGACAGAACGGAAAGCTGCCCAGGCGGAGCGCGGAAAAGCGGGACAAAAAGGCCCACGAATGAGTCGCGAAGAACTGGTCAAGAAATTTGACACGGATGGAGATGGCAAGTTAAGCGAAACAGAACGCGAAGCAGCGCGCAAGGCAATGGGAGCAGGAAAAGGCCGTCGTCCTGGTATGAATCGGGAAGCAATGATCAAAAAGTTTGATAAGGACGGTGATGGAAAGCTTAATGAAGCAGAACGTCAGGCAGCCAAAGCGGAAATGATGAAAAATCGCCCCAAAGGATCATCCGGTAAACGACCAAAGGGTGCCACCGGAAAAGATAAAAAAGTTTGAGTGTAACGCAGGTCACTGAAAACATTGCTTTGGCTGCTCAGGTCGGCCGGTGATGTGAACAAAAAAAGCCGACTGAATCCGTTTCAGTCGGCTTTTTTTTATGTTTGCAAATTAAGACTGGTCTGAAACGATTTCTTTATCGAAATAGTTTGTTCCCATACCAGCGTCAATCACAATTCCCTGAGAATTAATACCTGATGAGCGGGGACTGATTAAAAACGCGACCGTGTCAGCGACTTCTCTGGTCTGGACGGCTTCTTTCCGCAGTGTTGCCTTTTCTGCAAACAGATAGCTGTCGACATAACCGGGGATACCTGCAGAGGCAGATGTTTTCAGCAAGCCGGGACAGACTGCGTTAAAACGGACTTTCGAAAAGTTGGAAAACGATTTGGCAAGAAAACAAATCGAAGAATCCAAGGCTGCTTTGACCGGAGCCATATAGCCATAATTTTCCGCAGCCATTCGCGTTGTAGAGATCGAAATCGTGACGACACTCCCCTGCTCCGGATCAAGCAACTCGCTGAATGCATTCGAGAGTGCGATCAGAGAAAAGCAGGAAATATCCACTGCCTGTAAAAAAGCGGCTCGGGGGGTTTGATGAAAGGGAAGCCAGCCCGCTGAATAGTCGGCAAATGCGATTGAATGCACCAAACCATGAATCACATCGTATTTTTGACTGATATCCCGTTTTAACCGGTCAATTTCCTGCTGATGTTCGACATCACAGACATAGATGGGCGACTGCTTGATCAGGTTGGTTAAGGACGCTTTGCGCGCCTCAGATCGCACGACATAAATGACCTCGGCGCCCGCTTCTTCCAGAACTTTGCCTGTCTGAAAGGCGACACTTTTTCGGTTCGCGACTCCAAAAATCAGAATCCGTTTTCCTGCCAACTTCAAAAAATCCATCAATCATCTTTCCGAGACAGATTAATATAAACAAATCCGGTGTACCGACGGCTCACTCTGACAAATTTTCATTTTTTTCGCAATGTGGAATAGATTGTCACTCTCAGATAAGTGGTAATTCGCAATAATGAACAGTATCGCAAACGGTAAGTGAATCCCTGTCAGTTTCTCAAATGCTCCCTGAAAGTCGTGTTCATGTTCAAGGCCCGTGCTTCACTGAAATCGTTGGGTATTTTCTGTCGATCATTAAGCACCATGCTGGAGTCGGGAGTCTCCATCACGAAATCATTTGAATTGGCATCGAAAAAAATGGGCGATCACCGCCTGCAGCAGTCCGTGCGTGAGATTACCGTGGAGTTGAAATCGGGCAACGATGTGACCTCGGCGATGCGGAAACAGGGAACCTTTTATCCCGAACTTCTGGTGAATATGATCAGCGTGGCAGAGCAGAGCGGCGGCTTGCCTGAAGTTTTGAAAGCGCTCGCAGATCACTACGACCATCTGCTGCAGATGCGAAAAAACTTTTTACGACTGATTGCCTGGCCGGTGTTTCAGTTTGTCGTCGCCATTCTGGTGATTGCTTTAATGATCCTCATCTTAGGGTTGATTGCCGGCGGGCAAGGTGGCAAACCAATTGATGTATTGGGGTTGGGGCTGGCGGGGCCCAGTGGCGCCATGATCTGGCTGACATGTACGTTCGGTTCAATTTTTGCCCTGTTTGTCGTTTATCAGATACTGGATCGCCTGCTGGGAGGAAAACGCTATTTTCACCGTCTGTTTCTGAGAATTCCGGTCGTGGGTGGATGTATGCGTTCGTTTGCCATCGCCCGGTTTTCCTGGGCGTTCGCGCTCACGCAGCAGGCGGGAATGAATATTCTCGACTCATTGGATGCCAGTCTGAAAGCCACTGGAAACGGGGCATTTATTGCAGAAATTCCTCAGGTGAACGGGGTGATCAACGATGGTGAGCATCTCACGGTTGCCTTAGCGGAGACAGGATTGTTCACAGAAGAATATATTCACATGGTTGATGTGGGAGAGACTTCGGGAACGGTTCCTGAAACGCTGCAACGATTGAGTCCCCGTTTTCAGGAAGATGCACAACGGAGCCTGGCGACATTGGCTGCGGTTCTGGGCTGGCTCATCTGGGCGCTCGTTGCCGCTTTTATCATCTTTGTTGTCTTCCGGATCGCTTTCTGGTATCTGGGAATTATCAATGATGCCTTAAAGCAAGTCTGAACATTCGGTCCCGGCCTCATCTGAATCATGATCAATGAAATTTTCTTTTCCAGAGTAAGTCAACGTGTCTCATTTTCAATTCGAACTGATCCATACTGATCCTAAGACCGGAGCGCGCGTCGGACGCTGGCATACGCCGCATGGCATTGTCGATACCCCGGCTTTTATGCCTGTGGGCACGTTAGCGTCGGTGAAAGGGTTACTGCCTGAGCAGCTGAAACAGGTCGGAACCCAGCAGGTTTTAGCAAATACCTACCATTTGGCATTGCGGCCGGGCGCTGAGATTGTGGAAGAAATGGGGGGGCTGCATGAATTCATGAACTGGGATGGGCCCATCCTGACTGACAGTGGCGGTTTTCAGGTTTTCAGTCTGGCACAACTCACAAAAATGGATGATGAACAGGTTGTTTTCCGTTCGCATATTGATGGCAGTCTGTTTGAATTATCACCGGAAAAAGCGGTCAAAATTCAGGAACAACTGGGCGCGGATTGCATTATGTGTCTGGATGAATGCCCGCCACACGATGTGCCGCCCGAAAAAATGCAGGATGCAGTGGACCGCACAACAAGCTGGGCCGCCCGCTGTCGGGATGCCCAGAAACGTGATGATCAGGCGCTGTTTGGAATTGTTCAGGGGGGGACAGATCAGAAAATGCGGGAGCGTTCAGCAACCGGATTGCTTCCGCTCGATTTTCCAGGTTACGCCATCGGTGGATTAAGCGTAGGAGAAAAACCGGAAGATATGTACTCAACCCTGGATTTTACAACTCCGATGCTGCCAGTCGAGAAACCGCGCTATCTGATGGGAGTGGGACGGCCCTCCGATCTGATGGAAGCCATCATCAGAGGAGTTGATCTGTTTGATTGTGTCATGCCGACCAGAAATGGAAGAAATGGCATGGCATTTACCAGCGAGGGACGGGTGAATTTACGCAACCTGAAGCATGCCAGGGACCCTCGTCCTCTGGATCCCGAATGTGATTCACCAGGATCACAAGACTATAGCCGCGCTTATTTGCGGCATTTGTTCATGTCGCGGGAGATGCTGGGCCCTATTTTGGTCTCGCTGCATAATATTGCCTTTTATCAGAAATTATTGCGAGATATGCGTCAGGCAATACTCAATGAACAAGTTGAGGAGTTTAGGGCGGTTCACCTTGCCCGTTGGAACGCTTCTTTCTAAGATACAGCAGAAATGATTGTTAGATAACTCCTGAAATTGTTTAGGTTTGGGCCGATTCAGATCGCACTCTGATCGACGGGCCCCTGGGAATTGAACCTGCAAAACCGGGAAGTGGAGTGCCCTAAGTTATTATCAAATAATGCTTTAAGGTGGACGCTCTTTAGCCTTTAGAAGAGAATTGAATGAACATTTTATTCACGACGTTATATTTATTTGCAGAAGAAGCAGTTGGCAACGATGGCCCTGCCCCTTCTCCCATATTTCAGTTTTTACCTTTAATTGCCATCGTGATTTTCTTTTACTTTATCATGTTCCGGCCGCAGCAAAAGGAACGGGCCCGACGTGAAAAGGCGCTTGGCGAATTAAAGAAAAATGACCGGGTCGTGACCATCGGCGGGATTATTGGCACGATTGCCAGCATCTCAGAGAAAGAGCAGGAAGTGACCCTGAAAATCGATGAGAATACCAGAATCAAATTCCGTCGTAGTGCCATCCAGGGGCTCTACCAGGAAGAATTGAAAGAAACGGCGACCTAGTTTCTTTGAGAAAACGCTTAGATTTAATCAGTTTCTGACACAGTGGTGTCAGTTTAAACCTTCATTGCCGAATGAATCGGCCCATACAAACAAAATAGTTTTGGGACTAATTGAATGACAGGGATTGATTTCCGCTCAGCAGCCTTGTTTGCTGCAGAAGCGACTGAAAACACGACATCAAACATATCCGGGTGGTATATCTTACTCGTGATTCTTGTCGTATTCGTTTTACCATTTGTCCTGGGAGCCATCATTGCGAGTGGCCTCAAGATGAAAGACTATTCCCGGAAAATCGGTCTGGTCTTATTCACCGCCGTCATCGCCTCGACTCCCTTTGTCTGGCAGATTGCCAGTGGTCACGACTGGCGTAATGCCATTCGGCTCGGGATTGACCTCGCGGGCGGGTCGAATATGGTGTTTGAAGTGGACGAAGGCAAGAGCGAAAAAGATCTTTCCAATGAAGTCATGGATCAGATGGTCGGCGCGATCGGGCGCCGAATCAATCCTTCCGGTACGGAAGAAATGACGGTTCGAAAAGTGGGGCAGAACCGGATTGAAGTCATTGTTCCCGGTGCAGACAGCGATGACGTGCAACGGATCAAATCACTGATTACCCGCCTGGGGAGTCTGGAATTCGATATTGTGGCGAATCAGCGTGATCATGCCACGCTCGTCTCGCGGGCATTGGAGAGTCCCGGTAAGGATATTCGGGACGGCGAAGGTCGCGTGATTGCCAGCTGGCGTGAAGTGAATGATGATGAGCCGTTCAGCCAGGATGACCAGATGGTTGTGCGGCCTTACACGCGCAAAGATGGTACTCAAGGCGAAGAAGTCCTGGTGATCATTGAGCCCAATGAAGACCGCCGTGTGACAGGGAAATATCTGGTTCGTGCGCGGCAATCGACAGACCAGAACGGTTCTCCGGCAGTGTCATTTACATTTAATGCCCGTGGCGGCAATCTTTTCAGTCAGTTAACTTCGAAAAATCGTCCCAGTAAAGATGGATTCCATCGTCACCTGGCTGTGCTGCTGGATGGAAAAGTCCAATCCGCGCCGCGCCTGATTACCACCATTGGTGCCGAAGGACAAATTACCGGCCGGTTTACACAGAAAGAAATCTCTGATCTGTTAAACGTTTTGAATGCCGGAGCTTTGGAAGTTCCTTTGAAACCGGAACCTGTTTCTGAATTCTCCATCAGTCCTCTCCTGGGAAGTGACGTTCAGGAGAAGGGAAAGCAGGCGATCATAATTGCTGCGGTTACCGTCATTATTTTCATGCTGATCTACTATCGTTTTGCAGGCGTGGTCGCAAATATCTGTTTGACTTTGAACCTGTTGCTGATCATGGGAACAATGTCGTTTATCAATGCGACATTTACCCTGCCTGGTCTGGCGGGTCTGGTGTTAACCATTGGTATGGCCGTCGATGCCAACGTACTGATTTTCGAACGAATTCGGGAAGAGAAAGCCCGCGGTTCCAGTTTGAGGATGGCGATTAATAATGGTTTCTCACGCGCTTTTACGACGATCGTCGATGCAAACCTGACGACGCTGATTGTGGCAGTGGTCCTGTATATTATCGGCACCGATCAGGTTCGTGGTTTCGCAGTGACGTTATTCATCGGGATTGTGATGAGTATGTTTACAGCGTTATATGTCGGACGCATCGTGTTTGACATCTTCGAACGGAAACGCTGGATCACCGATCTCAAGATGATGAGCATCGTGGGAAATACCAGCATCGACTTTATCGGTAAGAAAAAAATTGCCGCTGTGTTCTCGCTTGCATTGATCGTGATCGGAATGGGTGTTGTGGTTACTCGCGGTACTGATAATCTCGACATCGATTTTACCGGCGGAACGATGGTGACCTTTGAATTCGAAGACAAGCAGGACATCGATGCGGTTCGTGGATTACTGCAAGGTCCCTTTGGTACCAGTCTCACACTTGAGCAACTGGAACTTTCGAATGATCCGGGATCGGAAGGACGTTATTTCCGACTGCGGACTACCATGAACGATTCCGACGCAGAAGGAAAAGAATCAAAGGCAGCAGACAATATCAGAACTCTGCTGAACGAGGCCTTTGAGGGCTCGGATCATAAGTTACGAAAAGTGACGATGAGTTTTGGTGATGTCAAGAAACTGGAAGGAAGTGAGAACACTCCTGCCGGGGCAGAAGTTGAGCTGAGTTTCAGTGGTGAGGTAAAACCATCCACAATCGATAATTACCTGAAAGAAGCCATCGCGAAGGTGAAGAATGCGGATGGTACTGCGAAATATGAACGTATTCCTGAATTTCAATTGAAGGGAATTACTGCCGATCAAACGGAAGCAGCCGCTGATGAATCGAATCGCTATAAAAAGATGACCATGCAGGCCGGACCGGATCTGCTGGCTGACGATTTGAGCACTGCGTTAAATACCATGCAGGAAGTGATGGCGACAACTGCGATTCTGGACGAAGTCAACAGCTTCGACAGCTCGGTTGCCAGCGAGATGCAGGAATCAGCGCTGATGGCCATGTTGATCAGTCTGATCGCGATTGTGGCATATGTCTGGTTCCGATTCCAGAGAATTACCTTTGGTCTGGCAGCGGTTGCCGCGTTAATTCATGACGTGCTTGTGGTGTTGGGGCTGGTAGCTCTGGGAGCATATTTAAGCGATACCGGCTTGGGGCTGATACTGGGGTTGAATGACTTCAAAATCAACCTGCCTATGATTGCAGCCTTCCTGACCATCGTCGGTTATTCGTTGAATGATACGATTGTCGTGTTCGACCGAATTCGAGAAGTGCGTGGCAAGAACCCTGCTCTGACCACTTCGATGGTTAACGAGAGTTTGAATCAAACGTTGTCACGTACCTTACTGACCTCCTTCACCACTTTGATCGTAGTGCTGATCCTGTATGCCATTGGTGGCGAAGGGATTCACGGCTTTGCTTACTGTCTGGTACTGGGAGTCATTGTCGGTACTTATAGTTCGATCTTTATTGCCAGTCCCGTTTTGATCTGGTTGATGAATCGTCCTGGAAGTGCAACAGCGCGTGCCACTCAGCAAAGTGAACGACAGGCGAGTGTCACCAGAACATAAACCGGATAAATTACCTGCGGGAAATTGATTCAAAATGGAATCATGAATAAAGGGGCTGATTTTCGGATCGGCCCCTTTTTTGCGTTAAGGCTCAGGGAAAGTTCATCACAACTGTGAAAACGGCAGGTTCGATATCTGCTGGCCAGCCTGTGTCCAGGATTGCGAGAGCGTCTCCACGGCCATTTGGGCCGACCGTCATTGAACGAGGGACACTCTCGTGTAACGGGATGTGCTCGAAATGGCTGCGGGGACTCGACGTTTTCTGAAGCTCAGCGAACTTTCCTGCCTTCAATGAAAACTGCTTCAACCGAGCCGGGGAACGTGACTCCTTCAAACGGAGACCAGCCGCATTTTGTTTTCAGATCTTCCTGACGGATTGTGACGGGCTGTTTCAGATTCAGAACCGTCAGGCTGGCAGAATATCCGGGTTCAATTTTGCCGAACTTCTTGGGTGAAACATAGGGGTTTACAAACTCTCCCGGATTTTCAGAGCAAAAGCGTGCGGCCTGTTCCGGAGTAAATTTCTGGTCCAGGATCAGCCAGGTGACAAAAGCGCCGAAGGTATCCAGGTGCGGTTGACCGGAAATCCCCTGCTCGTTTTCTTCGAGTGTGTGGGGCGCATGATCGGTGGCAAGGTAATCGAGAGTGCCCTCACGCAGTGCATCCAGCATCGCCTGGCGATCTGCAATGGTGCGCAATGGGGGATTCATTTGCATTTTGCCGCGATTTTGATCTGTCAGGTCAGACTGGTCAAAATACAAATGATGCGGAGTGACTTCGCAGGTGACTTTCACGCCACGGCTTCTGGCTTCCCGAATGAGCGGTAATCCCTCGCCCACCGAGTAATGACAGAGTTTGCCTTTGAGCTCGTATTTTTCGATCATCTGGAGCGCGAAACGAGTCGCCGAAATCTCACATTCTGCGGGCCTTTTCTGCTCATGAGTCGCTGCAGTGGCATGTTGTTCGAGAAGTATCGGATCTTCACAGTGAAAGCTCACATTACAGCCACGATAACGGGAGAGCGTTTCATCGAGCTGCTCAAGCGATTTGAAAAAAAGATCGCCTACGCTGGGACCCATGTAGGCTTTATAGGGGACTGCAAACGAAAGCGGGTTTGTACCCGGGCCGATTCCGGCATACAGAGTAAAGTGAACAGGCGGGTTACGTTTTTTCAGGTGCTGAGTTTTTTCCCGGTAGCTCTCGTCTGTGATTGGCGGGACGGGGTTGTTCGGCATGTCAGCCACATGCACAACTCCCCCATTAATCGCAGCAGCGCCCGCGGTACAAAAATCTTCTTTATACGTCTGGGATTCACCCACGTCATCACGGGCATGAATATGAATATCACCCATGCCGGCAAAGATGAGACAGTCGTCTGAAAAAGAAAAATCTGCTTCGCCCAGGTGAGAGCCCACTTCAACAATATAACCAGCGTCGATTCGAATCTGGCTGTGTGCAGTGCGTGAAGAACTTGCGAGAGTCCCTTGTATGATCATCGGTTTGAAATCATTCCGTTTCTGCTGTGCGAGGTAGTGTTTAATTATTGGTTTTGAATGTGATTCCCAGGATCGCAACCTGACCCAGGTCAGTTTTAACCGCGGCTAACGCCGTGCAGCTCATCTTGTTTTCAGGCACTTTGACAGCTGGAATGACTTATTAGCCGAAGGGCGTTAGCCCCGGTTCTTCCACATTTATAAGGGCAATTCAAATTAAGAAACACTACCTGGTGCTGCGCGCGTATGTTCAAGAACCGTTACCAGCCGACTGACATATTCGTTTCGATTGCCAGTTGAGCCTCATGCAGGTCGGCTCCGGTATCTCGCATATACAGCCTGATGGCGTGAACTTTATCGCCCGAAGCGCGGAACAGGCATTCACGAGCCATATCGCAGGGTTCTGTATGCCCTTCGATGCCCAGCAGACGCTTTGAGATGACCCACATATCACGCGGACGACGAGTAACCCGCAGGATCTCGTCTTCAGGATAGTTCTCCTGAGCAGCATTTTCCGCTTCCTCTTGAGTATTTGCCCAACCCACCATAATGTGTGCGTTTGTTTCGATCTCGTAAAGAGCCATAATTCAACTCCAGTCTGAAGAATGGAAAAGTGAAAATCCGACGAACAACAGGGACTCTTTCGAATCTGTCGCAGTAGTTCATAAACTCCGGAGTCTGAAAATCGAACAATTCCTTGACCCGTATTATAGCCAAGCGCGATTCGGGGTGAGAGTGTCTTCCCGGTATTGTTTTAAGAAAAAAAGAAATCCAGCTACGTGGAGCGAGTCGCCTGATTTACGATTCCCGCCACCCTCGTTCCGACAGGAATGGACCCAGATCAATCGGCATTGATCTGTCGCGTCGCATCCCATTTTTCTTCCGCTGCACTTTTCCTCAGATAAAACGGGGTTAAATCCCAGACTTCACTAAGGGCGGCGTGATCTGCAGGCGGACTGTTTTGCAGGATTCGTGCCGTAATTACCGCGATTTTCGCGGCGTCCGGATTTCGGAATTCCGGTTCCAGCAGCCGGTATTCTGACAGAACCGACGCATCCAGCAACTCAATTCCCGGCCCATTGATGGTCTCTCCCGGTTTGAGGGAGCGGCAAAAATCGCCAATTTCCCATAAGCGGATTTCAGACGTTTTTTCCCACTGGTTGGCTGAGATTTTGCGATATTTACCGACAAACAGGTCTCCCCGCTGTGCATTGGAAATTACGTAGGTTTCGTTAATTTCTGGTGGACAATTGAGGGCAATCGCTTCAAACGTATCCACTCCCAATACAGGGCAACCAGTGACATAACCAAACGTTTTTGCGAACGCGGTGCCGATTCTCAAGCCCGTAAAGCTGCCAGGACCGCGGCTGACACCAATTCCGGTAATCTGATTCGGAGTCAGTTTCAGCTGATTCAGCAGGTTTTTTGCTTCCGCGACCAGCGTTTGTGCGTGTTTTCTTCCCTGCTGTAAATCTGTTTGCAGCAGTTGCTGTGGGGCATGCGAGATTGCGATCGAACCGCAGCGTCCCGAAGTCTCAACACCTAGATAAAACTGAGAAATTTCCACGCTGACTCAAACAAAGTACATCGAAAAGTAGATACAAATGCGTTAAAACCGAGTAAGGAATAGAGTATGGCAGACTTCCGTAGGGGAGCCAAGTCTTCAAACCGGAATTTATCAGTGTCTGCCTGACAAAGAATCGACGGCACTTGACCTGACTCCTGTTCAAAGGCAGAATTCCCCGGGATTCACCCCCCCCGGGATTCACCGGGTAAACAGCCGATTTTCTAACCACAGTCCAGATTGTAACAGTTCAGATATGATTTTACTCAAAAAGTTTGGCGAATTTCTGATCTCATTCGATCTGAAAACGAATGCAAAATGGTTTGTGCTTTCCTGTTTAATCGGCATCGTTGCCGGATTGGGGGCTATCGTGTTTGACGTCCTGATTCAGGTCGTCGAACATAATTCTCTGGTTGCCATCTCTGGTTTTGATCATCCGCAGACTGTGGGCGAGCATTCCATCTACAAGTCAAAAGAGGATAACTCAGATTTTTCACCCTGGTTACTGTTAGTGGTGATAACATCAGGGGGCCTGGCTTCGGGGCTGATCGTCTATACTTTTGCTCCTGAAGCGGAAGGCCATGGTACTGATGCCGCCATTGATGCATTTCATACGAAACGTGGAATCATAAAGCCGATCGTGCCTGTCATCAAAACGATTGCTTCCGCATTGACTCTGGGGACAGGAGGTTCCGCGGGCCGTGAAGGACCGATCGCGCAGATTGGAGCAGGTTTCGGTTCCTGGGTTGCGACTGCATTAAAACTTTCCGCCCGTGATCGAAGAATCATGCTGGCTGCCGGCGTGGGCGCAGGGATTGGCGCTATTTTTCGTGCGCCCCTTGCAGGCGCTCTGTTTGCAGCCGAGATTCTTTACAGTAACGCAGACTTCGAATCGGATGTGATTGTCCCTGCAGCAATGTCTTCGATTATCGCCTATTCGATCTATTGCATGTCTCTCCCTGCCGAGCTGCGTTTCATGCCACTTTTTGGCAATGAATTACAGCATACGGTTGGCTCGCATATGGAGTTAATTCCTTATACGATTCTGTCAGTGATCCTGAGTTTGTCTGCCATGATGTATGTGAAGACGTTTTATGGCACAAATCGTATCTTCAAGGCTCTGCCGATTAAACCGATATTCAAACCGGCAATCGGGGCTTTTTTTACGGGTGTGGTGGGAATCAGTGTCTACTATCTTTTTGCAAAAGATCTGCGTGCCTTATCGGTCTTATCAACAGGTTATGGTTTACTGCAGGATGCGTTGACCTCAGCCTCCGATGTGGGAATTCCACTCTTACTCACAATCGCGTTCGTTAAGATCTTTACGACCTCACTCACGATCGGTTCGGGAGGATCGGGAGGAGTGTTCGGGCCATCCATGGTGATTGGTGGTTGTGTCGGGACTGCCACCGGTCTGTTTTTACAGCGACTCTGGCCTGATCTGGTGACGCAGCCCGAAGCATTTGGATTAGTGGGAATGGCCGGTTTTTTTGCAGGAGCCGCCCATGCACCGATCTCGACGATTATCATGGTCTCTGAAATTACAGGGAATTATACATTGCTCCTGCCGACCATGCTGGCGTCAACGCTCTGTTTTGTCATGTGCCAGAAAGTGCATCTCTATAAGAAACAGTATCCCAGCCGCCTTGATTCACCTGCGCATCGGGGAGACTTCCTGGTCGATGTTCTTGAAGGGAGCCATGTTTCCGATGTGTTTGATCCGGGGAGAAAAATTCAACTGATCCATGAGGCAAAATCATTAGATGAAATCGTGCACTCTCTGGCAGGAACCCAGCAACATTATTTTCCAGTCGTAGATGACGCGGGACGCATTGTCGGCATCTTTTCAGAAGATGACGTACGGGCATATCTGTATGACGAGACAATCTGGAAACTGGCTGTTGCGCGGGATATTATGCAATCCGATTTCGTGAAGGTCAGTCCGGATGACGATTTGAATACCGTCATGCAACGTTTTACATCAATCAATGTGGAGGCGTTACCGGTTGTCGATGAACAGGATTCGGGGATTTTGCTTGGAATGCTGAATCGTAAAGAAACGATTGGCTACTACAACCAGCAATTATTGAAATGTAAGCGTGCGGGTGAAGACAGCAGCGAAGTGTAGACAAAGTTTTAATGGTTACTCTTCGTCAGTGCTGCGCATTTCAAACAGGAACCGTGAAGGGAGTGTCGGCTGTTTTTTTCCCCATTTCGTTCGCGTGGCTGCACGACTTAATGTTAAATAGTCTTCTGCCCGCGTGATGCCTACGTAAGCGATCCGTCTTTCTTCTGCAATTTCTGAATCCGTTCCTTCTACCGAGCGTTTATGCGGCAAGAGACCTTCTTCCATTCCGACTAAGTAAACACGCGGGAATTCCAGCCCCTTGGCACTGTGCAGCGTCATCAGCTTGACGGCATCCTGCTTTAATTGATCTTCTTTTTCATTCAGATCGTCCCGGTCTCCCAGTGCCGTCTCTTCCAGGAAACCGATCGGTGTCGGATCTTTGCTGCGCTGGCAGTATTCTTTGATTGATTCGATGAATTGTTCCAGGACGATGATGCGGGCCTGTTGTTGTTCGGATGTCTTATACTGTTTTTTGATTTCCGATTCGTAATCGATCTCCTTAATCAGTTCCTGCATAATTAAAGAGAGGTCCCGGGGAGCGCGATCAAGACGCGCGCGATATCGTTTGAGCAGATCGTGAAATCCATTTAAGGCGGCGCTGGCACGCGCGCTCAACTCGCTCGTTTTTTGAGCAGAAGCAACCGTATCCCAGAACTGCCTGCCTTCTTTTACTGACTGGTTGACTAATTTTTCGATGGTACTGTTGCCAATGCCGCGGGTGGGAGTGTTAATGATTCGGAGCATGGACAGTTCGTCCTGGGGAAATTCCAGTGCTTTCAGGTATGCCAGTAAATCACGAATCTCACGGCGATCAAAAAATGACTGACTGCCAATGAGTTGATAACGTACGTTTGTGCGACGTAACTCTGTTTCGAAGACTCGGGGTTGTTCGTTCGTACGAAAGAGGATGGCAAAGTCACGCAAGGCAACATTCTGGGCTTCGTGCAGATACCGGATTTCACCCACGATTTTTTCTGCTTCGGTTAATTCATCGGACAGTTCGAGGAATCGCACTGGCGATCCCCCCTTTTTGTGCGCAATTAATTGTTTTTTGTGCCGGTCGCGATTATGTGCTACCAGACGATTGGCCAGCTCGACAATTTTGTCTGTACAGCGATAGTTATTTTCAAGTCGCACAACTTTGGCACCGGGGAACTGCTGTTGAAAACCGAGGATGTGCCTCACCTCTGCGCCGCGCCAGCCATAAATGGACTGATCATCATCGCCGACAACGCACAGGTTCTGATGCGGTTTGACCAGCGAACGAATCAAGCTGAATTGTGAGAGATTCGTATCCTGATATTCGTCAATCTGGACATACTCAAACTTACTCCGCGTTCGTTCCAGAGCCTCGGGCGACTTTTCGAAAAGCTCGTTGGTCAACATCAGTAAATCATCAAAGTCCACTGCACCGCTGGAGCGCAATTTGGTCTGGTATTTTCGATAAGCCATCGCGGCGAGAAAATCAAAATCATTCTCTGTATAATTTGTAGCCTGTTCAGGCGAGACGTTCGCCATTTTCCAGCCACTGATACGATTCAGCAGATCTCCGGGACGCAGACTTTTGTCATTCACGCGTATATCGCGCAATGCAGAACGGGCCGCCGATTCCTGATCGCCACGATCATAAATGACAAACTTTTCAGGATAACCCAACAGAGAAATTTCCTCTCTGAGAATGCGTACACAGAGCGAATGGAAGGTCGAGATAAAGGGCTTGGCAGGCAGTCTTTTCCCTAACAGGGAAGCCATACGTTCCTGCATTTCGCGCGCGGCTTTGTTTGTGAATGTGACGGAGAGTATTTTATTCGGCGCCACACCCTTTCGAATCAGTTCTACCATGCGATAGGTAATGACTCTGGTTTTTCCTGTACCGGCTCCTGCTAAAACCAGCAGTGGTCCAGACAGAGTACTGGCTGCTTCACGCTGCGCTGGATTGAGCGATGATAACTGGCTCGATTGATTCGGGCTGGAAGAAAGGGGCATGAACTCGATCAATTGTCAAAATATGTAATAAACGGGTAGTCGGCCGGTATTCAGGTTTGGTGCCGCGTCTCGCAGGCCATTTGAACCCGAAATAATAGCACGGATGAAACTCCGGTGAAATGGGACGCACGCTAGAACATCGAAAGATTATTAACAGCACGCGCGTGAACTTCAGGCACTCTCGTCAGGGTGCTTTCGATTGTGTTTTGGCGACTTCTTTTTCTTTGCAGAACGGTCGGAATTTAAAGGGGTTTCCTGAGCTCTTTTTTCTTTTGCGGTAGAAGACGGAGCTGCTTCTCCCCCCTGGGATGCCTGTGGCTGCTGATGAGACTCGGGATCTTTGCGGTTTTTTTTTGCATCCGCTGCCCGTTTTGTACGTCGAGCTATTTTGTCAGCAGGAGTTTTTTTACTGCTCTGTCTGGTAGCAGCAGGCGGTGCGGGATTACGCGGTTGATTTGAGGAATTAACCACGTCTTGGGGCTTTGCTGCTGTTCGTTGCTGATTGATTCGAAAAACCTCTTTGAGAGGTTCCAGCATTTCATCCATCGTCTGCCAGCGATCTTGAGGATAGAGTTCCAGGCCTTTCATGATCGTTTCTGCGATCTGGGGATTGAGCTCAGGCAGCAGATTCTGAATATTTTCGGGGGGCGTATTGATATGCTGCAGGACGGCATCCAGAGTTTCTGCCGCTTCCCAAGGCAATCGTTTCGTGAGCATTTCATAACAGGTAACGGCGTAGGAAAAAATGTCGATTTTCTGGCTGGTTTTTTGTCGTTTGATGAGTTCCGGCGCCATATAGGCAGCGGTTCCCGTGCGGTTTCCCGGTTGTAGAAACGGAGCCGTGTTCGGAACGACCAGTCCAAAATCAATCAACTTCAATTCATGCTCATTATTCACCATGATGTTTCGTGGACAGATATCCCGGTGAATCCAGTTACCCTGATGAAAATATTGAATTGCTTCTCCCAGCTGAATGATATATTTCAGGCAATTGGCGCGCATATCTTTATTTTGTGCTTCCACCAGAAAGCTGAGACTGTAGCCTTCTATGAATTCCATCACCAGAAACTGTTCAGATTCTGTTGTGACGCCATGCTCTAAGGTTTTGACGATATGGGGATGGTTCAGTTGAACTGCGATTTCCCCTTCTGTCGGTTTATTCAGCCCGGTGAAACGAGATTCGAGTTCCAGAGTTTTTTGTTTGTGCAAAACTTTGAGGGCCACAATCTTTCCGGTATTGTAGTCCCTTGCCCGCCAGACCTTGGACATACTCCCCTGCCCGACGCGCCCAATCTGTTCGAAGCGTTGTTTGATATTGACGCGGGGGATGTAGGGCTCTTTTGAAAAGAAACGTTTTAGAAAATTCATGCATTCACCAGAGAGCAAAGAGTGAATTCAGGGCATGTCCGAACCCAGGAATACCATCTCAAAAGAAAATAGCCAGCCCCACTCAGATAGTATAGGTGTCTGGGTGGAAATACGCAAAGTGGTGCTGTCGAAAGCTCCGGGATCTGGCGGTGAAGTTTGACCTGGATGACGAGATCGACAGACGCGTTATTTCAAAATTCAGCGAGTTTTCAGGGAGAATCACGCGCAATAGTCAATCAGGCGCGCTAATTCAGATCGCAGTTTAGGTCTGGCAATAATTCGATCAACAAAACCATGTTCCAGAAGGAATTCACTGGTTTGAAAACCATCGGGCAGGGTCATTTTAACCGTGGCCTGCACAACGCGGGGCCCCGCGAACCCGACCAGCGCTTTCGGCTCAGCGATCACGATATCCCCTAATGATGCGAAACTGGCGGCTACGCCTCCCATCGTCGGGTTTGTGAGTACGGAGATAAATAATCCCCCTTTTTCATGGTAGCGCCCTAATGCGGCAGAGACTTTTCCCATTTGCATCAAAGAGAAAATCCCTTCATGCATTCGTGCTCCTCCTCCTGAGCCACTGATGATAATCAGAGGGAGTTTCAACGCGGTTGCCTGTTCGACGGCGCGCGTCAATTTCTCTCCGACGACAGATCCCATACTGCCCATGATGAAGGATGAATCCGTGATGCCCACGACCAGGGGACGGCCGCGCATGTAACCTCGCCCTACGATACAGGCATCTTTCATGCCCGTTTTCTTTTGTTCAATGACGAGGCGGTCTTTGTAGGTTTTGTTCTTGTCCGCAAATTCGAGCGGGTCGCCTGCCGTTAAATCCGCAAACCATTCTTCGAAACTGTCCGGGTCAAGCAGCTGCTGAATCCGAGAATGAGCCGAGATATAAAAATGGTGATCGCATTCAGGACAAAGCCCGAGCCCCTGCTCGACCTGTTTTCTGAAAACGGTTGCATTGCACTCATTACAACGCAACCACAAACCTTCTGGAACACCTCGTTTTGGGCGAGATGAATGGCTTAACCATGAATCAACATTAGATTTGGGAGCAGAACTCATTTCACTTAGCCTCCTCGAACCGCCACTTTTCGTCATGGCTTCCCTGACCCTGTTTCGAACCCGCCTTATCAGATTGATCGTCAGAAATTACCTGTTTTGAATCACTTTTTTTGGGCGGTGACTCAAGAATTTCAAACAATTTATTATGACAAAATCGTCCGCTATGCTCAAAAGAGATTTTTTCGGATTCGTTGTTTCGTATTACATTGGCAATAATTGTGGCCAGAGGTTCAGAGGCCACGATCGCAAAATTCTGTTTCTTTTTCAAATACTTCTGGAGTGTTTTTTTGACACGTTTGACTGCTTCCGAAGCTAATTCCCCTTCAGGCGGACAAACCGTTTCCGGCGACTCCGTCCACTGTTTGAGAAGTTTCGGGTACTTTCGTCGAACTTCCTCAAATTCCAGTCCTTGCCACAGTCCCTGGTTCAGGTTTTTTAAGCCGGCTTTTTCTTTTACAGGGACGCCTAGATTTTCACCTAAATGTTCGGCCGTGGAAAGTGCGGGCTCGGAAGAAGACGTAATAATGGTTTCAATGCCGGAGTTTTCAATCTTCGCAACAAGATTTTTAACCTGTTCTTCCCCTTCCGCATTTAGTGGGAGGTCCAAAGTTCCTTGAATTCGTTCATCTCTATCAAAATCTGTACAACCAGGACGGATCAGTACCACAGTTGGCATTGTTTCAAATCTCTTTTAAGTGAAGGAAGCTGTTTCGCTCCTGGCTTTTTGCACCAGTTCGCGGACAGCAATAGAATAGTCGGCCTGACTGAATAGTGCGCTGCCTACCACAAAATAGTCAGCACCAGCCTGAGCCGTTGCAGAAATCGTCTCCATTCCAATTCCCCCATCAACAGAGAGAATCGTATTACTGGAAATCATCGTTTTAAGCTGTTTAATTTTTTGTACGCTTGATTTTATGAATGACTGACCGCCAAATCCGGGTTCGACACTCATCACGAGAACTAAGCCGCAAGATTCGAGATAGGGTTCGACCTGCTTTAAAGGAGTCTGCGGGTTGATCGCTAAGCCAGGTAATACACCAGATTGGTTGAGGTGTTCCAAAAGATCTTGCGGGTTGGGAACGGCTTCAATGTGAATTGTAATCGAATCACAGCCGGCATTGATATACTCGTCAATGTATTTTTCCGGGTTGCTGATCATCAAGTGAGCGTCGAAGAACATTTGAGTTAAAGGCCTGACGCGTTCAATTAACAGGGCCCCGTATGAAAGGTTAGGGACAAAATGCCCATCCATGACGTCCCAATGCAGTACCGGGGCTTGAGACGCTTCCAATAGCTCAATTTCCCTGTGAAGATTGCCAAAGTCGCACTTCAGCATCGACGGGGCAATCACGGGTAAATGAGATTTGAGTTTATGTTGCAGGTCGGAGTTGATCATAGATTTTAAGGAATCATATGCAATTCAAAGTCAAAATCAATTGCTTTGAATCTTTGATGGGTTAGCCAGAGATTATATGCATGGATTTGCTAAAGGATAAGCGGGACATTTTGACGACCTTGTTAAGCGACGTCTAGTCGAAAGTAATTACACCTGTTTATGTGGTCAGTGGTTGCCGGGATGGAAAAACAGCCGAGATGCGATCCATCCCGGCTGAGTTTTTCATTTTAAATCGTGCATTAAGAACCAGGTAAGCCTTTAAACAGCCTACAGTTGTGCTAAACGGGCGATCAAATCTGCTGTTCGATTTGAGTAACCATATTCGTTATCGTACCAGCTTAAGACTTTGAGCATATTTCCACCAATGACTGTGGTCCAGCTGGCGTCAAAGATTGAACTGTGAGTATTTCCGATAATGTCGCTGGAGACAATCGGATCTGTATTGAACTCAAGAATGCCTTTGAGAGGTCCTTCTGCAGCCGCTTTCATCGCTGCATTGACTTCCTCGACAGTGACATTTTTGTTTAAAGTGACAACCAGGTCAGTGATACTGCCTACGGGAACGGGTACGCGAAGACTAAGTCCCGTCAGCTTGCCATTCAGATCCGGCAGAACGAGTCCTACGGCTTTCGCAGCGCCTGTTGTGGTAGGAATGATGTTGATTGCGGCAGCGCGTGCCCGAAGTGGATCGGAGTGAAGCTGGTCTGATACTCTCTGGTCGTTCGTGTAAGCATGCACTGTCGTCATCAGACCATGCTCAATACCAAAGTTTTCATGGATGACTTTGGCCATCGGTGCCAGGCAGTTTGTCGTGCAGCTTGCGTTGGAAACGCATTTATGATCTGCCGTTAACTGATCGTCATTCACGCCGACCACAACTGTGAGGTCGGGAGCATCTTTCGCGGGAGCAGAGATTACGACTTTACGTGCTCCTGCAGTCAGATGGCTGTCATAACCTGGTTTGCCATCCGCTTCGCGATTTGTAAAGAAACCGGTCGATTCCAGGGCGACATCCACTCCGAGCTCTTTCCAGGGAAGCTCGCGCGGGTCACGTTCGGCACAGACCTGAATTTTCTGGCCATTGACAATCAGAGTATTGCCTTCGACTTCGACTGTTCCGGGAAAACGCCCCTGCACACTATCGTATTTTAAAAGTAACGCCAGTTTCTTGGGATCTCCCAGGTCATTGATCGCAACAACCTGGAATTCATCAGGACGAGCAGCAAGTGCTCTTAATGTAATACGCCCAATACGCCCAAAACCATTAATACCAACCTTGACAGCAGCCACAGGACTAACTCCTTGCTCTAAGAATATTTATATCTCATCTATATAGAAGGCAACTGCGAAGGAAAACGATTCCTTGTAGATTTCATTGCAGTCGCCAGCTGATTTTTAATCGGGATGGATTGTAATAGGCGAGGGGTAACCACACAACCGAAGGCAGAGTTCCACTTTCACTTCTTAATAATTGAATATTCTTAACAATATTGTCTCTTTGTGATGGCCCTTGAGGGCGGCAAAAGGAACTTCAGGCATATCAAGCAATTGTGTGAACAAATGAGTCGTGTTCGCATGTTTTGTTTCGTGGAAAACATGCTAGGATTCCCCTCCCTTAGTGGACTCAGGGTAACGCATCCTCAAGGGGCATCAACAGAAATGACGATAGTGATTCTGGGGAGAACGCTTCTGATTAGGGGGAATGTATTGACAGATTACGCATAAAATCTTGTTGATAAGATCTTGCGGGTAAGCGACTTAAATCCCTTCATAATGTCTTTAAAATATACCTATTTCGATCCCTTATCACCAGGACGGGCTGATGGACGACATTCTGCAGGAGTTTTTGGCAGAAAGCTGGGAGAATCTAGGTCAACTGGATTCGGAAATTGTTGAGCTTGAGAAAGATCCAAAGAATGCGGAGCTGATTGCCAGCATATTTCGCACCATACATACCATTAAAGGGACTTGTGGATTTCTCGGGCTGGCAAATCTGGGCGCTGTAGCTCACTCTGCTGAAAATGTACTGGGTAAAATGCGAGAGGGCATTCTGGATGTTTCTCCCGGGGCGATCTCACTGGTCCTGGAGGCGATTGATCAGATCAAGGAACTGTTGCAGGGGCTGGAAGCGACAGGTGAAGAACCCAAGGTCGATCATTCCTCATTAACTTCCATGTTAGACGAACTGGCCGATTACGCGACAAAGCAGGCGGCCGAAGCGAATGCTCAACCCGCCTCTGCTCCAGCAGACGTGGTTGAAAAAGCCCCTGCCGAGGATGCCGCAGGCAGTCCACAGGCTCAAAGTATCGCAAGCGAACCTCAGCCGCTGAAAGAAGAAGTGGAGACCTCTGAAGTCCCTCGTCTGGAAACTGAAGCAGAGTCTACAGGGCTTGCAGTTGCGGCGGGCGTATCCGATGGGGACCCGATCGCTGCCAAGTCATCCAAAGTCAGTGTGGCTGACCTCTCGATTCGTGTGAACGTGCACGTTGTTGACAGCTTGATGAATATGGTGGGGGAACTGGTTTTAACCAGAAACCAGCTATTACAGTTAGCGCGAGGAGACGAAGAATCGAAATATGCGGCCCCAATCGCACACTTGAATAGAGTGACCACGGATCTGCAGGAAGGAGTCATGAAAACTCGAATGCAGCCGATTGGGAATGCATGGAATAAATTACCCCGACTGGTTCGCGATTTATCGCAGGTCACAAATAAACATATCGAATTAGTCATGACGGGAGCAGAAACCGAGTTGGATCGGACTGTGCTGGACGCCATCAAGGATCCCCTGACCCATATGGTCAGGAACTCGGCCGATCATGGAATCGAACTACCGGAAATACGTAAAACAAGCGGAAAGTCGGAATCCGGAACGATTCATTTAAATGCCTACCACGAGGGGGGGCATGTGATTATTGAAATTCAGGACGATGGGGCGGGTATCAGTCGCGATAGAGTTCTGAAAAAAGCAATTGCCCAGGGACTGATTAAAGAGGCAGATGCCGCGAATGTCACGGACAGTCATATTTTTTCGATGATTTTTCAAGCCGGTTTTTCAACGGCAGAGACAGTGAGTTCTATTTCCGGTCGTGGTGTCGGGATGGATGTCGTGCGGACTCAGATTGAAAAAATTGGCGGCACGGTCGATCTCTCCTCCAAAATGGGAAAAGGGACTGTCGTTCGAATCAAAATTCCATTGACTCTGGCGATTGTGTCTGCACTGGTGCTGGAGAGTGGTGGGCAACCATTCGCGATTCCTCAGTTAGGAGTTGTGGAACTGGTTCGATTGACAACAGAAGATCGGAAGAAAATTGAAACCATTCATAATAAGGAAGTTTTCCGGTTGCGTGATCGGTTACTGCCTTTAGTTCATCTGAACGAAGTGCTTGAGCTCGAAGAGAAGCCACTGGCAGACGATGACATGCAGGATACCAATATTGTCGTCGTGCAGGTGGGCGAAGACCAATTTGGGTTGATTGTGTCGAGAATCTTTGACACCGAAGAGATTGTGGTGAAACCGGTAGGACGTCTCTTGAAAAATATAGGCCTCTATCAGGGAACGACAATTTTAGGTGATGGCAGCGTTGTGATGATTCTTGATGTGGCCGGGATCTTTAATAAATGTGGTACTTCGCCTCATACTCAAACAATGGCGGATGAATCCGTTCAGGGTTCGAATCGCGATACCATCAGCATGCTGCTGTTTGGTGCCAGTGAAGATGTCGTGATGGCCGTTCCTTTATCGCTGGTTGCCCGGCTGGAAGAATTTCCACAGAACAAAATCGAACATAACGGTGGTCGAAAAGTGGTTCAGTATCGTGACAATCTGCTCCCCTTGCTCTCGATTGAAGGGGCCGGACATGGAAATGCCGAACCGATCGATCCACAGCCTGTAATTGTCTTTTCTGATAACAGCCGCTCCATGGGACTCATGGTCAATGAAATCAAAGATATCATCGACGAACAGCTCGTGATTCGAATGCAGTCAGATCGCCCCGGCGTCTTAGGGACAGCCATCATTGGTAAGAATGCCGTTGATGTCATTGATACTCAGTATTACGTCACGCGTTCGATGCCCAACTGGTTTGAGAAAGTGGAAGATAAACGTGCCTTGCGAGCATTAGTCATTGACGACTCCATGTTCTTCCGCCAACTGGTAGCGACCGCTTTGGAAACAGAAGGGTTTTCCGTTGTTACCTGTGACAGTTGTGTGGCCGCAGTGGATCTCCTGGAGCGAGACTCAAAGTTTCATGCGGTGATTACTGATCTTGATTTACCGATGATGGATGGCTTTGAGTTTTGTGAATGGCTCAAAGAGCAGAAAAATACCAAGGATATTTTCTCGATCGCATTAACGTCTTCGCATAGCCCTGCTGATCGATCAAGGGCAAGTGAGGCTGGTTTTGATGAATTCCTTGTCAAATTCAATTCCCAGGAACTCATTTCCAGTCTGGATGGGTGTTTTGCCAGAATGAAACACAATGCAGGAGTCAATGTATGAGCGCTACGATGATGGATTCGAATCATGGTATGGAATCACAATTGGATTACACAAGTCAATATGTGTCGTTCTGGGTTGATGGTCAATTACTCGGCATGCCGGTCAATATGGTTCAGGAGGTGCTCTCCGAACAGGTGATTTGGCCTACACCCCTGGCGCGGGCTGAAATTACAGGGCTCTTAAATCTTCGAGGCCAGATTGTGACGGCGGTCAGTTTGAGGAAACGCCTCGGGCTGCCTGACCTGAAAGAAGGCAACTCGATGAATGTCGTCACCCGGATGGGAGAAGAATCATTCAGCCTGCTGGTTGATGAGGTGGGTGATGTGATTAATGTTTCAGGACGATCCATGGAGCCCGTTCCAAGAACGCTGGATCCACATTGGCGGTCTGTCACAGTTGGTGTCTTCCAATTGGAAGAAGGCTTGTTTGTCATACTTGATGTTGGAACGATTTTGAATTTTGACTGAGTATTTTCTGGTATTCGGCTGATTATTAAGGGTCCTGCTCGTGGATTTAAATGTGACCGCACTTCGAGAATCGTTCGAACTGGTAGCACCTCGTGCTGATCAGTTGTCAGAACGTTTTTATGAGAAGTTATTTGAAGACTATCCAGATTTACTGCGCTATTTCACACATACCGATTTTTCAGAACAACGTGGTAAGTTGATTCAGGCACTCGTGCTTGTATTGAAATCGCTTGAAAATCCGACCGCGCTCACCAGGGTGTTACACCAGCTGGGGGGACAGCACGGAGAAATGGGAATCAAGGAAGATGATTATCCACCGGTGACCAATACGCTGTTAAGTGTATTAGGCGAGTATGCCGGAGCAGCATGGAATGAAGAATTAGAAGAGACCTGGCGTCAGGCGCTCGAATCAGTAGCGACAATTATGATTGAAGGTGCCAAAGACTCAAGTCGCGCAAAACAGCTTCAGTCGGCAGTTGTATCAGGCTCACAGGGAGCCGGCTTCGAAGATGTGGAGTCCGTAGAGGATCAATCACATTTCTCAGAGGAAAAAAATAACCCCTTAACCGAACTACCCTTACGATCTGGAGATCAGGTCAACCATTCAAAGGAGAATAGTGATATGTCGATTGATTCAGTACAGAAAACGGGACAGAGCGCGGCTACTGATCAGTCGCAGAATCTCGATCACTTTTATGGGATCGTGGAATACAGTCCCCAGGCCACTCTGTTTTTGAATACAGAAGGAACCGTTACCTATCTGAACCGCAAGGGACAGGAATTAATTCAACAGCTGAGCAGTGACTTAGGAATTGGACCTAAGCAGCTTGTTGGCGGACAGATCAATCAACTGTTTCAGAAAATTCCTAATTTACAGACAACATTAACAGGTCTGAATGGCGAGCAAACCATCACTGCCCGCTTGGGTGAGCGTTATGTTGAAATCACTCTGAGTTCTGCCAAGTCTGAGAATGGAGACTCGGTAGGGACCGTGTTGAGCTGGGAAGACGTCACTGAAAATGTGAAATTGGAAGAAATGAATTGTGATTATTCGGGGCAACTCAGTGCCATTAGCGAAGCACAAGCTGTGATCGAGTTCAACCTGGATGGCACAATTATTACCGCGAACCATAATTTCTGTATTACTTTGGGCTATTCGCTGGATGAAATCAAAGGCAAGCACCATAGCCTGTTTGTTGAACCGGAATACAAAACCAGTAATGAGTATCGGCAGTTCTGGGAAAGCCTGAATGCAGGACAAAACCAGGTTGCAGAATATAAACGGATCGGTAAAGGGGGTAAAGAAGTTTGGATTTCTGCCTCATACAATCCCATCAAAAACCAGGCCGGCAAACTATTTAAAGTGGTCAAATATGCGTCCGATATCACATCGAAAAAATTAGCCGAAGATGATATGGTCCGCGTGCAGAACATGATGGATACGATTCCCATCAATGTGCTGTTGGCGAATACCGATTTTGAGATGGTTTATATGAACCCTGCTTCGTATAAACAATTAAAAGAACTCGAACACTTGTTGCCAAAACCGGTAGATCAGCTCATCGGATCAAGCATTGACATCTTCCATAAAAATCCGGAAATGCAGAGACGTCTGTTGAGTGATCCCTCAAATCTGCCTCACCGGGCCAAGATTAAGGTGGGAGATGAAACTCTGGATCTCCTGGCTACTGCCATCTTCGATAAAAACAAGAAATATATCGGTCCGATGGTTTCCTGGTCTGTGGTCACAGGTCAGGTACAATTGGCCAACGATTTTGAGAGTGAAATCCAGGGCATTGTGAGTGTGGTGACTTCCTCTGCCACCGAAATGCAGGCCAGTTCCAAGAGTCTGTCTGATATGGCCGATAATACTGCCCGCCAGTCTCAGGTCGTAGCGGCAGCCAGCGAAGAAGCGACACGGAATGTCGAAACGGTCTCTTCAGCCGCAGAAGAATTAAGTGCTTCGATCAGCGAAATCGCCCGTCATGTTCAGGATCAGTCACACATGACTTCACAGGCCGTGAAAGAAGCTGACAGCACGAACGCTACGATTAAAGAGCTTGGTGTTGCGAGTACAGAAATTGGTCAGGTTGTCAAAGTGATTACTTCGATTGCTCAGCAGACCAACTTACTTGCTTTGAATGCAACTATCGAAGCTGCCCGTGCGGGAGAAGCCGGAAAAGGCTTTGCTGTTGTTGCGAACGAAGTGAAAGAACTGGCTCGCCAGACTGCTCGTGCGACAGAAGAGATCAGCGAAAAGATCAATGCCATCCAGGGATCGACGGGGATTGCCGTTACCGCAATCGGTTCGATCGGAGAGAGCATTCGCAAGATCAACGAAATCTCAACTACCATTGCCAGTGCTGTTGAAGAACAGACGGCGGCAACCAACGAGATCTCGCGCAATGTTGCCGAAGCCGCACGTGGTACGGCTGAAGTGACAAATAATATTTCGGGTGTTTCTCAGGCTGCAACCGACAGTGGTACAGCATCGGGCGACATGCTGGCAGCGGCGAAAGGGTTGACAGAGGAATCTGTCAAACTGGACGAAGCTGCTACCTCATTCCTCGCACGAATGAGAGCGATGTAATCGTTTGCGACCCGTTTAGCAACAGACAGATATGATATTCAAGAAAACTGCCGTCAGGATAAGCATATGTTTATGAGCATGGGTTTAAACTGACGGCTTTTTTACGTGATGAAGCAGGAATTTATTGAGGGATAAGGCTCAAAGCAGTCGAAATATCTGAAATATCCAGTTTGATCGGCCATCCTGCTGAATCATGTTCTAGACTTCGAAAGAGAGTTTGATCACTCGTTAAAACATTTCAGGTAAATGTAGATGCTACATCGACTTCCTGAATTAACGGCTGTTTACAAAGCGATAATTTTAAATACTGGGAGACCGGTGGAAATGAAAACGATATTACTAGTTGATGATTCCCGGGCTGTTCGACTTGTCGGTCGGCGTATGATGGGGACCCTTGGACTGAACGTTCTGGAAGCAGAAGATGGCAAACAGGCTCTGGAAGTTGCCCGAGCAAATCCTGAACTGGATGCTGTATTGCTGGACTGGAATATGCCCATTATGGATGGCATGCAATTCTTAACTGCACTGCGGGCTGATGATCGACAAAAACAACCGATTGTCGTGATGTGTACAACGGAAAATGATATGCCTCAAATCGTGCAGGCCATGCAGGCTGGTGCGAATGAGTACATTATGAAACCGTTTACCGAAGACATTGTCCGTGACAAACTGGAAGAAACAGGTGTTTTGTGAGTCGTTCGATCATCAAGGTTCTTTTGGTCGATGACTCTGCTGTGATCCGGGGATTAATGACTCAAGCCATCAATCTGGATGCCGATGTCGAAGTTGTCGGTTCTGTAATGCATGGTCTGTCGGCACTGAATTGGCTTAAAAAAAATAAGACTGATGTGATTGTACTTGACGTGGAAATGCCGGTCATGGATGGGATCAGTTGCTTAAGGCAGCTTAAACTGGATTATCCAGATATTCCGGTTATTATGGCCAGCTCTCTGACTCGCGCAGGAGCGGAAGTAACTTTACAGGCACTTGACCTTGGCGCTGCAGGTTGTATTCCAAAACCTGTCGCGACAAATGTAACTGAGGCGACTGCACAAGTCGCTCGAGATCTGGTTCCATTAATCAAAGCATTAGCGCGAATCGGTCAACCGGATTCTTCAAGTCATACAGCTTTCCAGACAAATGCGGTAGGATCTCCTGTAAAAACTCCAATGATTTTAGTCGTTGGATCCAGCACTGGTGGACCGAATGCGTTAAAGACGATGTTAACCGCAATACCCGCGAATTTTACGATACCCATATTGATAGCGCAGCATATGCCGCCTCTGTTTACGAGAACGCTGGCTGAGCACATCGAACGGGAAACAAAGCGTCCGACAGCGGAGGCCGTTGATGGCGTTCAGATAGAAAGAGGCCATATTTATATTGCCCCCGGTGATTACCATATGGTGATTGATAAACAGAATGATCGAATGGTGATCCGTTTGAATCAAAACGCGCCCGAGCATTTCTGCCGGCCTTCTGTGAATCCGCTGTATGCCTCTGCTGCACAATGGTATGGCAGTTCTGTCCTGGCTGTCATGCTGACAGGCATGGGGGACGACGGGATTGAAGGAGCGAAATCGATTAGTGAGCGTAAAGGTTATATTATCGCGCAAGACGAACAGAGTAGTGTTGTCTGGGGCATGCCTGGTGCAATTGCCAACGCAGGGCTCGCCAATCAGGTGTTGCCTCTCAGAAATATTGCTCCTGAATTAGCCCGGCTTTGTTCTTTATAGAAAGTGGTGATCTGGTGTCTCCAGAAGATTATAAATTTATTACAAAATTTTTGTTGGATACGACAGGACTTTCTCTCGGCGAGAATAAAGAGTATTTGCTGGAAGCCCGGCTGATTCCGATCGCTCAGGTTCACGGCATGAACGGGATTCAGGATCTCGTCCAGAGTTTAAGATCGCGGCGCGATAAAAGTCTGGAGCAGGAAGTCATGGAAGCAATGACAACAAATGAGTCTTCCTTTTTCCGTGACAGACGTCCTTTTGACGAGCTCAAGACAGCGATCTTGCCTGATATCATTGCCGATCGAAAAATGACTCAGAAGTTAAGAATCTGGTGCGCCGCTTGCTCAAATGGGCAGGAACCTTACAGTATCGTGATGGCCTTGCGGGAAAATTTTCCAGAACTGGCTAACTGGAATATTCAAATTACGGCAACCGATTTATGCACAAAAGCATTGAAGCGGGCTGAAATGGGAGTTTATTCCCAATTTGAAGTTCAACGTGGTTTACCGGTTCAGCTTTTAATGAAATATTTTGAGCAGTGTGAGCAAGGCTGGAAAATAAAACATGATCCAGACGTGAATATTCAGTGGAAACATTTGAATCTTCTTGAAGATTTCCAGCATTTGGGAATGTTTGACATCGTTTTTTGCAGAAATGTATTGATCTATTTTGAGCCGGAGATGAAGCGGAATATTCTGGATCGAGTCAGAAATCAAATGAATGCGTCAGGGGTTCTGTTACTGGGGGCTGCCGAAACCGTACTGGGAATCTCGGACAGTTATTGCAAACTGTCCGGGTGTCAGTCAGCAATCTATCAACTGGCTGGACATACACGGGTCAAACAGGGAGTCAGTTAAAACGATTCCGGTTGAGCCATGCATAAAGGGAGAAGACTGATATTCTGATCTCTCATATGCCGTAAGGCCTCTATTTTAGAGGTCAAAAGCACTTCCCCTGTTTGTGTATTTCTGCTATTAGTTCACCAGAATGAGACCATTGTTGTCTCTGTTTCAGATGGATTAAATTGATCGATTTCTTTTGATATCGCACAGGGAAGTGCATGGCAATGCGGCTGGCAATCTTCGAGGATCATTTTGCTCTGCAATTTGCTCCGGTTTCATTGATGAGGCCGGTGTTCGAATTGCTGTGCGGACAATTTACTTCTCGAGAACGATTATTAAAATCGTTGCCCGTTGATGAGTGGGGCGTATTGATTCGTCCTGCACTCACTGAAGTCTACGCAGAACAGTTCCCGGATGCACGCATTAATGACGCGGTCTGGTTAGGCGAAGATTCCACCCTGTTGATTAACGCACGCTGGTTGCCTTCGAATCGCGAGATCAGTCAACTGGCGGAAGTTTCAGCGGATATTGTTGGAGTGATGGGGGATTCTGTTGCGTATTTGCTTCTGGATCCTGATGAGTCCGCCCTGCTGACAACTGAAGCCTGGGATAACGCGATCAAAAAAATTGCAGAGACCCGGCAGGCGGTGGAAGTGGAAGGCGTAGAGCTTCAGCACCCCTGGGATCTGGTGAATCAAAACCGCCGTCAGTTACTGGCCGATTTTTCTCTTTGCACAGCATCTGATCAAGCAACCGGAGATGCGAAGAATCTGACCATTGTGGGTTCGCCCGGCCTGGTGAAGTTGTCTGCTTCCGCCGAGATCGACCCGTTTGTGGTTCTTGATACGCGCAATGGTCCGGTCGTTATCGATGAAGATGCGAAAATCCAGGCTTTTACGCGAATCGAAGGACCTGCTTACATCGGGAAAGGGACTCAGCTCTTTCGCGCAAATATCAGAGCGGGCACCACCGCGGGGCCACACTGCAGACTGGGGGGGGAAATTGAAGAATCCATTATTCACGGATACGTGAATAAATATCATGAAGGATTTTTAGGGCATTCTTATATTTGCCCCTGGGTTAATCTGGGCGCCCAAACCAGTAACAGTGATCTCAAAAACGATTACTCAGAAGTCAAAGTTCCCCTGTCTGGAATTCCGATTGAGACGCATACCGTCAAGGTTGGCTGTTTTATAGGCGATCACACAAAAACCGGATTGAACAGCCTGTTTAATACCGGCACTTCTGTTGGCGTGATGTCGATGGTGCTGCCGACCGGAGAGTTGCTGCCTAAACATATCCCCTCGTTTTCGCGGTTCTGGTTAGGGCGGATCGACGGTCAGATTAATATTTCAGATCTTTTTCAACTGGCTGAATTCACAATGCAGCGGAGAGGTTTGACCTTCAGCGCAGGCCAGCGAAAACTCCTGTCTTTGCTGTTGCAGGAAACGGCTGAAGAACGGGAACAGGCAATCCAGTGGTGGGACCAGAAACTGTCATCCCGCCCTGCTCTTCCGGTGGCACAATACGGTGCGCTCAACAAACACGCTCCTGATTCCTTTCGGGGATGATGCCGCGGCACGTATTCACCCGCTCGGGTGCAGTTTTTGATCCATTCACAGGCGAACTCAGTTCGGTCTTGAGTTGTCATAACTGTAAGAGGGGTAATACTACGGGGCTTGCTGGAACTTGAGGGAAAAATACAGCAATTCTGCCAATTCGTAAGATTTATCATCTTGATGTAAGAATGTCGCAAAATGACGACAGTAACTGCAGAGCAGAAACTCAGTTTGTAAAACTTCCCAATACGATTCGGCATCACAGGTTCAGATTCAGTAAGCGTTTACAGTTGCTGCGTTCGTGAAACCGTTTTTTCGGTCAGTTTGGTACAGTCCTTGCGATTCTCTCAGCCATTAAGCTTTTCCGGAGGTGAGGAGCAGCAGCATATTTCGAATCAGCGGATTCGAGGCTGTGAAATGGACGAAAACAAAACAGTCATGAATTGATAAAGCAGGAGAAGAGGGTCATGTCAGAGCAGGTCATGGAAGAATTATGGAACGGTTTGGCACCAGCGGCAAATGGTGCGGAACTGGTCAATGCCGTCGTTGATCGATTACTGGAACTGAATATCGATTTACAGGAAGTTTCTCTCGCGGAGATGAAAACACTGATGGCGTCTGTCTGCCTGCAACGGGCAAGCGGAGATTCGCAAAAACGGAATCGACGCGTTTCTGATTGTGTGATTGCTTCTTAAAGTGAAGACTCTCACACGAATCCGAGTAATTCAAAGAACTGAGCCAGATAATTCTTGAACAACTCAAGCCCCTGGTGGTAGAACTAATGGATCTACCATTTTTATCTACCCCAGGGAGGGCTGAAATGAACGAGTTGGAAAACGAGCAGCCAGAGAACGAAGAATCCGATCAGCAATCTCAGCTTGTTGTGCAGATCGTGGAATCACTCCGGCAAGGCAATAAGATTCAGGCGATTAAAGACTACCGGGAGGCCACAGGCACCGGCTTGAAAGAGTCAAAAGAGGCGATTGACGCCTTGATTGAGAAGTATGAGATCAATATGAAGTCAGGTTGTGCTTCCATGCTGCTGTTTGCCCTGTCTTCAGCGCTTCTGCTGTTCATTGCCTGGGGGCGATGAATCTCCCGGTGATTTCAGCTGATTCCCTCGCTGCCGAATTCAGCAATTCTGGCTGAACTGGTCTTCCCGGGGCTGATCGCAGAGTGCTTTCCTCTCCGGTTCTGCACTCAAATTAGGATGACCCATGTGGATCTATCCCGGCGAGTAGGGACGCCATTCGTGGCAATTCGCTCGTTTTTGCCTGTAGATGAGCAAAATCAGAATGCAGTATACAGAATTGAATTGGTTCGCGAGCTTACGATTGCCCCATTCCGCCTGGATTCACTTCTAATAAAAGATACTTATTGAAAACATCTTTTCTTCACAATAAGCAAACAATTTGTCATCATAGTATGTAGATTCGTTTTACTGTATCTCTGATTTTGCAGATTTGAGAGAGAATCGAATTTTGCTACCCGCCCGATTTACCCTCCTCGAAAGGTTTTTTCATGCGACGGTTTATAACCCCTTTGACTGTCGTTGGTGTTCTGATGACATCAACTCTGATTTGGGCATGTTCGGTTCCGGTGTTCCGTTACGCATTGGAGCGTTGGCCGGCTGACAAATATAGCGTGGTGGTTTTTTACCGTGGTGAACTGAATCCGGTGCAGCAGAAAATTGTCTCACAGTTCAATCAGGCGGGAGCAATCGGCCAGCAGTCAGCCAATGTGGAACTGCGACTGATTGATCTGGACTCGAAACCGGCGCCGGAAGACGTGGCGCTCTGGAAAAAACAAAAATCGGAAACATTGCCATTAATGGTTGTGCGCACTCCCCTGCCCGCTCCGGTGCCCGAAGGTTTCTGGTCTGGCGCATTAAGTGAAGACCACGTTGCGAAATTAATCGATTCTCCGCTGCGTCAGAATATTGCAAAACAATTGATCAACGGCCAGACCGCCGTCTGGGTTTTTCTGGAAAGTGGGAACCCCGAAAAAGATAAACCGGCTTTGGAACTGCTGACCAGAGAACTCAAGCAGATGGAGAAAAAGCTGAAGCTGCCTGAAATCGATCAGGCCGATATCGAGCAGGGACTGGTCAGCGTGGCGCCCGATAGTTTAAAGCTGAAATTCAGTCTGGAAAAATGCTCTCGAGAAGATTCGGCGGAAATCGATTTCACACGCATGCTGCTTGCGACGGAAAACGACCTGAAAGACTTTAACGCTGAACCGATGGCATTTCCGGTGTTCGGACGCGGTCGTGTTTTATATGCATTGATCGGTAAAGGGATTAATCCCGGCACGATTGAGCAGGCATGCCGGGATTTAACCGGTCCCTGCACGTGTCAGGTCAAAGATCAAAATCCGGGAACCGATCTGCTGATGGCTGTCAACTGGGAAAAACTCGTGACTCCCTCAACACAGGATGACAAGGAACTTCCGCCGCTGACAGGACTGATTGGTTTTTCAAAAGAATCAAACGAAAAATCAGAAACGCTCAATATGCCTGATCTTCTGAAAAATGATCTGGCCCAGAGCAATGCCGGTTCTGAGAAGACCGAATCGGGGACCGGGAAGAATTTCGCTCAGTCTGAAGTCACCACCGCTGCAAAAACAGGCGACAGTACTGTCTCATCATTGGCGTCAGGTGCATTAGAGAATTCGAATCAATCAGAGGCGACTGAAAGTACTCAAGGCAGTTCTCTGCTTCGAAATCTGTTGATCATGGCTTCGTTCGTGATCGTGGTGATTCTGGGGGCAAGTTATTTATTGATGGCACGAAAGTAAATCGTTTTAGATCGAGATTTAACAAAGTGTCCTTTTCACCTTTTGATTAAAAAGAGCCCGGCTCATGTCATTATTCCGTTTGATCATTCAGGAAATGCAGCATCGCAAAATGAATTTTTTGCTGGGACTGTCGTCTGTTGTGATCGCAGTGACTTGCCTGATCGCTGCTTTAACTTTGTTGCAGGCGGATGAGATCCAGACGGCCTTCATTCTGGAAAAAAAGGCTGAGGAAGTGCAGGAAGCAGGCGCTCAGCTTGAAGATGCCATGCGGAAAATCACAAAGGGACTCGGGTTTAATATCCTGATCCTGCCCGCGAACCAGGACCTGAACGACTTTCATCTGAACGGCATCGTTTCTGGAACGATGCCTGAAGAAAACGTCAAAATTCTGGCAGAATCGAAAATCGTGACGGTCAATCATCTGCTGCCGATGGTCGCGAAAAAAATCAGCTGGCCTGAAAAAAACTGTGAAGTGATTCTAACGGGAACACGGGGCGAAGTTCCTATTCTGCATCGCGCCTTGAAGAAACCCCTTCAGCAGCAGGTACCCAGGGGAACCATGATCGCCGGCTTTCAGATTCAGAAAAAACTGGGTTTAAAACCTGGTGATGAAGTTCAGCTGAAGGGGAAAAAATTCAAAGTCACGCTCTGTTATCCAGAACGTGGCACGGCAGATGACAGTACGGTCTGGGTTAATCTTGAAGAAGCTCAGGAATTGCTGGGAATGCAAAATCTCGTAAATGCCATCCTGGCTTTGGAATGTAATTGTGAAACGGAAGATCGAGTTGCTCAAATACGCAATGACGTAAGTAAAATTCTTCCCGGCACACAAGTCATTGAACGCGGTCCCCCTGCTCTGGCCCGTGCGGAAGCCCGTAATCAGGCCCATGCGAGCGCGGTGGCTTCCCTCGAACAGGAGAAGACCAATCGCGTACAGATGATTAAACGCCATGCCGATTTTGCAGCGGTGCTGGTGCCTCTGGTTGTGCTCGGCTGTGGCGCCTGGATCGGGTTTCTGTCTCTGGAAAATGTCAGGCGTCGTGCCACGGAAATTGGAGTCTTGCGCGCGATCGGGGTGCGTTCCACCCAGGTCTTCGGGATTTTTATCATCAAGGCATTTGTGATTGGCGTAATCGGCGCTTTGATCGGTTATTTTCTGGGATACGCGATCGGGATCGTCTGGGGGAATCTGCCTGCATCGGTGAATCCTGAAGAAGCACTGTTTTCAGCCCGATGGTTATTGTTAAGTTTGATATTCGCACCAGTTTTAGCGAGTTTATCCAGTTGGATCCCCGCACTACTGGCCGCCAGACAGGACCCCGCCACGATTCTGCAGGAAGGGTGATCGATAAAATATGTTATTGGAACTGAGAGAACTGTCTAAGTCATTCAAGTCCGGATCAAAACGGGTTCAAGCCGTGAACGGGATCAGTCTGACTGTCGATTCAGGGGAATTTGTCGCCATCAAAGGTCCCAGTGGCTGTGGAAAGTCCACTCTGCTGTTAATGGTCGGGGGATTATTGAGCCCTGAATCCGGAAAGGTGATCATCGAAGGTACTGATCCTTACCAGCTCTCCAATGATCAAAGAGCCCGGTTTCGTTCGACACATCTGGGATTTGTATTTCAGCAGTTTCACCTGGTTCCCTATTTAAGCGTGCTGGATAACGTTTTGACTCCAGCCCTGGCGACGAATCTGCCGCATGCGAAAGAGCGTGCCCGTGAACTGATTTCCCATTTTGGTTTAGAGGATCGTTTACAGCACACGCCTGCGGAATTGAGTACCGGCGAAAAGCAGCGTGTGGCTCTGGCCAGGGCCTTGTTCCATCAACCCAAAGTTCTGCTGGCAGATGAGCCAACCGGAAATCTGGATTCGGAAAACTCCGAAATCGTCTTGAACGCATTGCGTCAGTTCGCCGGAGACGGGGGATGCGTGCTGATGGTCACGCACGATGACCAGGCTGTCAATTCCGCGCAGCGGGTACTGGGGATTCAAGCGGGATGCTTAACACCAGAAACCGAAACAGAAGTGTTAATGAATTCGTAAGCAGATCTATCTGAATCGCAATAATCGGGAAAAGATAATGAAACAGATTCGCAGCCATCAGTGGGATCAGGGAGAACAGAACCTGTTTCCAGGCGGGAAGCTCAGCAGCGGAATGGCGTTTGTGGCAGGCTCACTGGCATTCCTGATCGTCATGCTGGGAATACTGATTTATTCTCCTCCCAGAGAGACATCGGAAACATCTGCTCAAACAGAGCAGAATTCTGACAGCCGGCAGACAGAAACTGGCGATGACGAAGAAGCATCAGGAAACAGCAAAGATGAGTCCCTGTTGATGTACTGTGCGGCAGGAATTAAACCACCGGTTGCGGCTGCGGCAGCGCAGTTTGCAGCAGAAGAGTTTGGTGTCCCCGTACATCTGCAGTACGGTGGTTCCGGTACCTTGCTTAGCAATTTGCAAGTGGCGAAAAAAGGGGATTTATATCTGGCGGCGGATACCAGTTATATTGAAATTGCCCGGGAAAAGAACCTTGTCAGAGAAGCGATCCCGGTTGCACAGATGCATCCGGTCATCATGGTCAAAAAAGGGAACCCGAAAAAGATACAGTCGATTGATGATCTGACAAAAGAAGGCGTGAGTTATTCACTGGCAAATCCTGACGCCGCATCGGTTGGAAAACTGACAAAAAAAGAGTTGGAAAAAGTCAAAAAGTGGGATGCCCTGTCGAAGTCGGCACGTGTCTTCAAACCGACCGTATCGGAAGTGGCCAACGATGTTCTGCTGGGAGCGGTTGACGCCGGCATTGTCTGGGATGCGACCGTGAATCAGCATTCTGATCAGGCAGAAATGATTGAGGTTCCCGAGTTCGCACAGGCAATAAAAAATGTCACCGTCGGCGTCTTGAATTCCTCCAGAAAACCTCAGCAGGCTTTAAGGTTTGCCCGCTATCTGCAGGCTTCCGAAAAAGGACAAAAACATTTTTCCAGCACGGGTTATCAACCTGTCAAAGGGGACGCCTGGGACCCGCATCCGCAAATTCTGTTATTCAGCGGCGGTGTGAACCGGCTGGCGATTCAGGATACGCTGAAGGAGTTTGAACAGCGCGAAGGCGTTTCCATTAATGTGGTCTATAACGGGTGTGGGATTCTGGTCGGGCAAATTAATAGCGGGCAGCGCCCGGATGCTTATTTTGCCTGTGATACCTCTTACATGGTGCAGGTGCAACCGATGTTTGCTCTGCCGTTAACCGTTGCGGAAACCGATATGATAATCATTGTTGAGAAAGGCAATCCCAAGAATATCAAATCTGTCTTTGATCTGGCTGGTGAAAATATCAAAGTGGGGATTGCGCATCACGAGCAAAGTGCCCTGGGCGCTTTGACCAAAAAATTACTGGGTCCACTGGTGCAGAACGATCAAAGTCTATATGACGCAATCCAGCCGAATGTCAAAACCAATACACCGACGGCTGACCTGCTGGTCAATCAATTGCGAACCGGTTCGCTGGATGCGGCGATCGTTTATCGTGCGAATATTTCCAAAGTCGCGGATAAGCTCGATGTCGTTGAGATCAAAGAAGGACGTCCACTGGCAGAGCAGCCGATTGCCGTTTTGAAGTCGACAAAGTACCCGAACCTGATGCAGCGTCTGGTAGATCAGTTGACATCGGAATCGTCGCGCGTCATTTTTGAATCCAGAGGATTTCGCTGGCGCATCACTCCGGAGTCACTATGACGGAGCAGACGACTGCGGTGCATGCCAATACATTAAAATCTCGCTCTGATATCCCCTTCTACACGATTTTTATCATCATCAGTTCCATTTATGTTCTGCTGATCGTGGCGATGCTGGCGGCAGAGACGACCTATACGACCCCCGATCATATCTGGGGGGCGTTTGCGAAGCCGGAAATCCGTTATGCGATCTGGCTCAGCCTCGTATCATGCGCCATTACAACCGTCCTCTCGCTCTGGGTGTCGGTGCCGATAGGATATTTAATGTCGCGCCACGATTTTCGGGGAAAAACGCTCGTTGATGCGATTTTAGATATTCCAATTGTCTTACCCCCGCTGGTAATTGGGTTATGCCTGTTGATCATGTTTCAGGTGGAAGTGCCGCAGATCGAGTGGGTGAACAATCTGCTGAAATCAATTTCAGGAGCCTTGTTCGGGAAGGAACTCTTTGTTGCCCAAGGGGACTCCGTCGATGACATGATTCGCAAAACGACGGGTCTGTTATTTGGAAAACCTTTTGGAGTCACCTATGAAATTCCGAGTGTCATTTTGGCCCAGTTTATGGTGGCCTGTGCGTTTGCAGTCAGAACGATGCGTGTGACCTTCGATCAGATCGGACCTCGTTATGAGCAGGTTGCTTTGACGTTAGGCTGTAATCGGGGTCAGGCATTCTGGCGCGTGGTGTTTCCTCAGGCCTATCGCGGGCTGCTGGCAGCCGGGACGCTTGCCTGGGCCCGTTCTCTGGGGGAATTCGGACCGATCCTGATTTTTTCGGGTGCAACGCGCATGAAGACAGAAGTGCTGCCGACGACAGTGTTTTTGGAGCTCACTGTTGGTAATATAGAAGGCGCGGTTGCCGCTTCATTAATTATGGTCGTTTCTGCAATGTTCGTGTTGGTGATTGCCCGGATGTTCGGGTTAACGCGCACGGGGATTTAGAATCCTGTTTGAACAGTAATATGCTTGACAGTAGTGGCAGTCTACTGTCTGATTTGATATGTCATGATTTCAGTAAATAAACTCTGTGTACAAGTTGGTGATTTCAAACTGAATGAAATCAGCTTTGAGGTTCCCGAGGGGCACTATGCCGTATTGATGGGTAAAACGGGGAGTGGCAAAACCACCATTCTGGAGACCATCTGCGGCTTGAAGAAAGTGCTTTCCGGGACGATCCAGCTGAACGGGAAATTCGTCACACACGCGAAGCCGGCTGAACGCGAAATTGGTTATGTTCCTCAGGATGGCGTCTTGTTTCATACGATGACAGTCAGAGACAACCTGGCGTTTTCTTTAGAATTACGAAAATGGAACAAACAGCAGATCGATGATCGTGTGGATGAGTTGGCCAGTCTGTTGGGAATTACAGGCTTACTGGATCGTACTCCGTATGGACTCAGTGGCGGAGAAACACAACGTGTTTCTCTGGGCCGGGCGCTGGCGGCGAAACCGGCGATATTGTGTCTCGATGAACCTTTGAGTGCATTAGACGAAGGCACACGCGACGAAATGTGTGTTTTACTGCGCGATGTGCAGCGCATGACGCGCGTGACGACGTTGCATATTACGCATAACGTTTCGGAGTCGGATCGTCTGGGAGACATGAAGTTTCAAATTGTGGAGGGAGCAGTTCAGCGGCTGTCTTCAAAGACTGCTGGAGAATTTGCAAATCTGACTGGTCAGAAGAGTCAGGAGACCGGAGCGACCTCCGAAAAATCAGCGAAGATGAAAGCCGAGTGATATGAAAATTGTAGTGGAATATACCGCGCAGGTGAAAAAAGCCGCCGGCCTGAGCAGAGAAGAATTTGAGATGAACGAGGGCAGCACTCTGCAGGAACTCGTGAAAGCGATTGCTGAACAGCACGGCCCGTCTCTGAAATCAATTCTGTTCCCCGATTCGACAGAGCTGCATCCCTCGATCCTGTTATTTATTTCCAACGAGCAGGTGTTGTGGGATGAACCTGTGACGTTAGAGCCCCATCACGTGGTGACGATTCTCTCGCCTATTTCCGGGGGTTGATTCCTGCAACTGGCAAGAACATCATTTCAGTAAACCAGAATACGCGAGATACAGGAGTTATCATGTCCGGATTCGCTCCCCTGACAGATGAAGAACGAGCTGTCTACGAATGGCAGATCTGGGTGCCGGAATTTGGTGAAGCCGGTCAGGGAAAATTGAAAAATGCCTCCGTTCTGATTTCACGCTGCGGCGGACTGGGGAGCGTCGTTGCCTACGAATTAGCGGCTGCAGGCATCGGCAAGCTCGTGATTGCCCATGCGGGAAATGTCAAACACAGTGATTTAAACCGCCAGTTGCTCATGACTCATGACTGGCTGGGGAAACCGCGGGTTGAATCGGCAGAGCGTCGGCTGAAAGAATTGAATCCCCGTTTGGAAATCGTTGCGATCCCGGAAAACATCAGTGAAGACAACGCGGAATCAATTGTGAATCAGGTCGATCTGATCGTCGATTGTGCCCCGCTCTTCCCGGAACGATATGCGATGAATCGCCAGTCAGTCCTGCAAAAGAAGCCTTTAATTGAATGTGCCATGTATGACCTGGAAGCACAGCTCACCACGTTTATTCCGGGGCAGACCGGTTGTCTGTCCTGTTTGTATCCGCATGACCCGCCCGCGTGGAAACGCGAATTTCCCGTGTTCGGCGCTGTGTCCGGAACTGTCGGATGTATGGCGGCGATGGAGGCGATCAAGGTGCTTTCCGGTTTAGGGGAGCCGTTGATGAATCAGTTGTTGATGTTCGATCTGCGCGACATGACCTTTCAGCGCAATACAATTCAACGTCGAAAAAATTGCCCCGTCTGCGGGCAGCAGGCTCATTAGTTTTTGATTTCAAAATCGAGGAAAAATCATGAAGATTCAGAACCGTCCGCTTGTTTGTATTGTCGCACTGCTGGTATGGATAGCCTGCGGCGCCCGGAGCAGCTTGCTGTCAGCCGAAGTGGTTCAGAAACCAGAGTGGCGCGCCGCCGCTGTGTCGGTTGTCATCACACCGGAAAAACCGATGTGGATGTCAGGATACGCGGCCCGGGATAAACCTTCGGAAGGCAAGGTCCACGATCTTTATGCCAAAGTGCTGATCATCGAAGATGCCAGAGGGCAAAAAGTGGTCATCGTGACCACCGATTTAATCGGGATTACACCCGCTCTGCGAGACCCGATCGCTGCCAGTTTGGAGTCCGAATTCAAAATTCCCGCTGCTGCTTTGCTGATGAACGCCTCGCATACACACTGCGGCCCGGAATTGCGGGAGGACAAAGCATCCCGCCGGGGGCTGGGAGGAGATCGTGGAGCGGAAGCGCGTGAATATACCCAGGCGCTGAGCAGAAAAATTGTCGCAGCGATTGGTCAGACGTTAAGTAAGCTCGAACCGGCCACATTAAAATATTCATATGGCCGGGCGGGATTCTCCATGAATCGACGGCTGCCTACTCCCCAGGGAGTGATCAACAGCCCGCATCCTGAGGGGCCCGTCGATCAGCGGGTGCCTGTGTTAAGTATCGTACGTCCTGATGGTTCTCTGATGGCGGCACTTTTTGGCTATGCCTGTCATAATACTACGCTCAGCTTTTATCAATTTTGCGGAGACTATGCCGGCTTTGCTCAGGAATACCTGGAAGCCGATCATCCGGGGATGGTTGCTTTATTCATGATGGGCTGTGGTGGCGATCAGAATCCTTACCCGCGGCGATCATTGGATCTTGCGAAACAGCATGGGCGGGCCCTTGCCAACGCAGTCGAAGTCGCATTGGAGGTCAAACAGCCTCGCCTGATTCAGGGAAAACTGGGAATCGCCATGGATGATGTTGAGTTGGAATTTGCGACGCCTCCCTCCAGGGCCGAATTGCTCAAAATCAAGGAAACGGGAAATAAATACCAGAACAGCCACGCGACACGTCTGCTGGAACAGCTGGAAGAACGTGGCGGCATTCAGACACGTTATGCGTTTCCACTTCAGGTGATTCAGTTTGGAAATGATCTGACCCTTGTTGCGATCTGTGGTGAAACGGTCGTTGATTACTCGCTTCGATTTCAGAAAGAACTGAAATCGGGATTTGGTGCAAGCGGGGACTCAGAGCCGGTCATCTGGGTTGCCGGTTATTCCAATCATGTGTTTGGTTATCTGCCAAGCCTGCGGGTATTAAAAGAAGGTGGTTATGAAGGAGCCACTGCGATGATTTATTCGGCTTATCCGGGGCCTTTTACCGATTCCGTGGAAAACCGCGTGGTTACCAAAATTCAGGAATTGACGGAGCTGGCACGTAAGGCAGCGAAATAACCAGAATTGCAGAGAGAGATTTGCGGTGTGGCGACAGGCAGCGGCTGCTCTGGATGATTGAAGAGGGGGCGGTTCCTCAACAGGCCCGTTTTCCTCTCGAAACGGCTACGATAGATCGTCGTTTTATTCTAAATAATCAGAATTATGAATTTCCCATTCTCTTTCCTAAACCGCGTATTTATAATAGGTTAATTCTGATTAAAGATATTTAGATCTAATAAGGTCTATTTCTTCCCACCTGGAGTAGATTGTGATGTTTTTCAGCGCCTCGAAAAAGCTGCTTATTGTTTGCCTGACTTTTTTATCTGTGGCAGTGTTTACCGCTGGTATACAGGCCCAGACCGATCAAGAAGTGACCGCGTCCCGGTTAAAAGGAATCGAGTTCCTGAAATCCCAGCAGAAAGAGGATGGGAGCTGGGAATACGAAGGGCATCCGGTGGGGATAACGGCGCTTTGTACGCTGGCGTTGCTTGAAAACGGCGTCCCGGTCAATGAACCTCTGATTCAGAAAGGGAGACTGTTTGTCCTGAAAGAGTCAGAGAAACTCAAATCGACCTATGATCTTGCGCTGGCAACGCTGTTGCTTTCCCGCATTGGCGACCGCGAAGACAAAGCGATGATCCGAAAATATGCCGCGCGACTGATTGCCGGTCAGATGACAACAGGTGGCTGGAGCTACAATTGTCCGCTGGCATCGTCGAGTTCACTCAATAATCCAAGAGCGCGTCCCAAACTGGGAACTTCACCCGGCGACAACAGTTGTACGCAGTTTGCCGTTTTGGGTTTGTGGACTGCCTCCCGCTCCAACATCGATATCGATGAATCGATGATCGGGGTTGCCAGACGATTTGTTGAGACTCAGAACGAAAATGGTGGCTGGTCTTACAGGCTGCCGACAGAAGAGATGCCGGAACCTTCCAGCAATTCGATGACACTGGCTGGTCTGTTTTGCCTGACCGTGGCCCGTGCCGCAAAAATTCGATCGATGCAAGAGGAACAAGCGAAAGAATCAGGATCCGCAAAGGAGGTCCTGGGAACCACAACTGAAACCGATGAGCAAAAAGAGGGAGATACTTTGATCTCCGATCCGATCTTTTCCAGAGGGCTGGAAATGGCCGGGAAATATGCAGCGGGAATCAGTGCTTCTTCATCCCGCTATTTTCTCTGGTCAACGGAACGCGTGGGAGTGCTGCTGGGGCTTGAAAAACTGGGGGATACCGAGTGGTTTTCCAAAGGCGCCGGTGTACTGATCAAAACACAGAAAGAAGACGGAAGCTGGGAGGATTCGCGGGGGAAACTGGCAGATACGTCTTTTGCAGTTCTGTTTCTGCGTAAAGCGAATCTGGGAAGTGACATTTCCCGGATGTTAAACGGTGAACCGGAAAAGAAATTTCAAATCGTCACTCAAGAGAAAAAGCCGCAATTTCCCAGTCTTGAAGAGGCTGTGGAAGCGGCGAAAGCCGGCGATCTGATCCGTGTCAATGGTGATGGTCCTTTCACGATACCACACGTGGAAATTGATAAAGATTTGAGCATCGAAGCGGGCTTCGGTTATGCACCGGTTTTCGTTTATGGAAGAGGACGCAACACACTGGGATTGCGGGCCCGTCCTGAACGTGATCCGAACGTGCGTCATATTTTACGTGTTTCGAAAGGCACGCTGGATCTGGAAGGTATCGCCTTCGAGTTTGATCCTCCGGAAGTGGGGAAAGACGTCCCCTGGACGGCGATTGTCGTTAACGGTGGCAACCTGCGTATGCTGAACTGTTCCATCTCAGAACAGAACAATAAAGGCATGGCGGCTGTTCAATTGTTAAAGCCCACCGATTCTTCGGTTACCAACTGCTTTTTCGTAGGAGGACGGGCTGTCTTTGAAATCGAAGGCGCGGGAAAACAAACTTTGACTATCGATGATTCCGTATTGTTTTCGAAGAAAATATTCTCGATTCTTAAAAGTTCCGGGCCCACCGCCGGTGGGAGTATTAATCTCAATCTTTCTCACTGCACGATTCAGGGGGTAGACGCCTTTGATTTCGAGCGATTTGTGAAAGACATCAATGTGAAGAGTGACCATACCGCCTATAAAGTCGAAAATCTGGGTCTCTCCATGTTGTCTTCGAAGTCATCAAAAGAGAATCGTTCTTTTGCTGGCGACGGGAATGTGTATGACGTCGAGAAATGGCTGGGACTGGGAGGCAAAGCGGAAGCGAATGTGACAGATGTGAAAAGCTGGAGCCGCTTCTGGGGGAATACCGATGATACATCGTTACAGGAGACGCTTACTTTTACATCGCGTCGTGCGAATAATTCGTTTAATCATCGTTATAAACCTGACGATTGGGATCTTTCCGAAGATTCCAAGGTCGCTGCCCGCCAATATGATTTAGGGGCTAAACCTGCGAGTGTGGGAGCAGGTCCCGGATACAGTCGTTTTCGCAGCAGTATTCTGTATAACGAATGGAAACAGAAACAGGTGGCAGAAGCGAAATAGCAGAACTGGAAACAGACAGGAATTGATTTCCAGGATTAAGACGTTAGAATTCGGATGAGCTTCAGTTCATGATTGTCTATGGAATAAGCTTCGTTTTCCTTTCTTCGATTCGACGGTGAGAAAGTTCACCGATTTTTGAATGAACGCCAGCAAATTGCGCCGCCAGATCATATTCGAAGCGGCACGACTGATGTATTCCCGCCAGGAGTCTGAGTATTATCGGGCCAAAATGAAGGCCGCCCGAAAAGTCTGTCAGGGCTGGGTGAAACCTTCCGAACTGCCCAGTAATCGCGAAATACGTGACGAAATCCAGCGGTTTGCCTGCACGTTTGAAGGCGACAGTCGCACCGGGAATCTGCTTTCCATGCGCATGCAGGCACTGCGTTTTATGCGGTTGTTGAAAGCCTTTCGTCCCAAGCTTATCGGCAGTACCTTAACAGGTCACATCCGCCGGGGCTCGGATATTGATATTCATGTTTTCTCTCACAGTTGCGAGGCGGTGACTGCGCAGCTGGATGAAGAGGGAACTGACTATCGCGTCGAGCATAAAACTGTTAAAAAACATGGTGAAGAACGGGTTTTTACGCATATCCATGTGCAGGACGAATATTCGGTGGAGTTAACGCTTTATCCCACAGAACGCTCCAGTTACGGGTTTAAATGTTCGATTACTGGCAAACGGATCGATCGGGCGACACTTCCGGAGTTTGAACAACTGCTCGGGAAGGAATACCCGGCGATCGACCTGGATCAGCAGTTGGCAGAGGTGGAAGAGAGCGTGGACCGATTTCAGATTTATCGCATGCTGCTGCTGCCTTTAGCGGGCGTTAAACAATCCAAAAAGTATCATCCGGAAGGCGATGCCTTATATCACAGTTTGCAGGTTTATGATCTGGCGTGTGACGAACTGCCTTACGATGAAGAATTCCAGCTGGCTGCCCTGCTGCATGATGTGGGGAAAGCCATCGATAACCAGAATCATGTGGAAGCCGGCCTGCAGGCGCTGGAAAGTTTTATCACAGAACGCACGGCCTGGCTGATTGAACATCACATGGAAGCACACGCGATCCGAGCAGGGACCATAGGAGCGCGTGCCAGACGGCGATTAATGGCAAATGAAAACTATGAAGATCTGTTGTTACTGGAAGAATGTGATCACGCCGGGCGCGAGCCAGGCGTCGAAGTGCCCGATCTGGAAGAGGCGCTGGAGTCGATCCGTGAACTCGCCAGATTGTGTGACTGAATCACCAATGTGTCATCGATAACTTTTAACTGTTGCAGAGGATCAATTTAATGACGAAAAGAGTGTTAAGCGTTGGACAATGTGTACCAGATACAAATTCTCTGGTTCGCTTTTTAACGAGCCATTTTGATGTAGAGATTGATCAGTCTGACGTGGAAGGTGATACGCTGGAAAAGTTAAAAAACCAGGCATACGATCTTGTGATGATTAATCGGAAACTGGACGCTGACTACAGTGATGGAATCGATCTCATCCGGAAAATCAGGCATACACCCGAATTAATCCCATCCAAGCTGATGCTGGTCTCCAACCTCGCTGAATATCAGGACGAAGCCGTCGAAGCGGGGGCAGAGTATGGCTTTGGTAAGAATGAATACCGGAATCCGGAAACCGTGTCGCGATTAGAACCTCATCTGGGTTGATATCGCACGTAACGTCCGGGGAGCGTTTCTGAATCAATCTTTAACGGAACGTTGTCCCGGACGATGGGCACCCCATTGGAAATGACATGGTTGATACCGGATGAAAACTGCTGTGGTGCCTGATAGGTGGCATGATCCTGTACCGTCAGCGGGTCAAACACGACAATGTCGGCAAAGTAATCTTCCTTCAACAGACTCCGTTTACCAAGTCCAAACCGTTTGGCAGCAGCCCCCGACAATTTATAAACGGCATCTTCGAGCGAGAAGAGTTTGTGATCTCTGACGCAAGGCCCGAGCAGACGCGCTGCAGAGCCGAATTGCCGGGGATGGATCATCGCTCCTTCCATATAAATGCCGTCCGTGCCCATCATGTACAAATCATGCTGCAGAACAGGATCAACCAGTCGATCATCCCCCATGTTGAAGACCAGCAGCACCGCCATTTCTTCTTCGATCAGCAGATTGATCAGCGCTTCTTCTTTGGGAAGACCGGTTTCTGCTACATATTGACTCAACGATTTTCCCTGATGCTGTTTATTTTTTTCCGTCAGCACCCAGGCAATCTGAATCGCAGAGATATCCAGCAGATAGTTTTCCAGACCATAACGAAACCGCTGCCGCATTTCAGGCGTCTTCAGTTTTTCGATGGCACGCAGCGGGCCCGCTTCAAAAACTTCGTAAGGGAGCAGAAAGTGCAGCATGGTTGAGCCTGGCTGATACGGGTAAACATCAAACGAGATGTCCACTTCATGGCGTGCGACCTGATCAATATACTCCAGGGCTTCTTCGGCCTGACCCGGATATTGCCCCTTCATATGCGAAATGTGAACTTTGACCCCTGCCCGTTTGCCGATTTCGACCAGTTCTTTAATCGCCGGCATCAGCGTTTTTTTATACCGTATATGAGAAACATACAGACCGTCGTACTTGGCCATCGCCTGGCAGGCTTCGACAATTTCTTCTGTCGGAGAAAAACATTGTGAGATATAATCGAGGCCCGTAGAGATCCCCACCGCACCTGCTTCCATACCTTTCTGGACTTCATAGCAGATCTGTTTCATCTGAAAATCGTCAACCCGTTGACGACCGAATCCACAGGCCATCGAACGCAGATTGGCATACGGAATGTGTGTCATCACATTCTGCACGTTTCTCCCGTCGAGCAGGTTCATGTAGTCCTGTAGAGTTTCCCAGCCCGTATATTCTTCAGGACTCAGGCCATCCAGTGAACGCAAATAATAAACCCAGTCGTGTGCGGTACACTGATCGACGGGAGCATAAGAGATTCCGTCGGCCATGATGACTTCTGTTGTGAACCCCTGTGATGTTTTTGAAATAAAGTTGGGTGTGTTCAGGAGCCAGCTGTCAGAATGGTTATGCACGTCGACAAAACCGGGAGCCACAATTTTATTCTGAGCATCAATCCGGAACGCGCCGGTAGACTGTTCCAGGTTTCCCAGCGCAACAATTTTGTCTCCTTTGATGCCGACATCTGCGCGATACCGGGGAGCGCCGGTGCCATCGATGACCGTGCCGCCTTGAATCAAAACATCAAAATCTGTGTTTTGGGGGGAGGATTCGCTGGTGTTCATGGATCACGTTTGTTTCAGTTTGAGGAGTGACACGGGGGGAACGCTGAATTTCAGCTTACTTTGACATTTTCAGGGGCGGGGGAAAAGTCTCTTTGGAAAAAAATTCAAAATAAATCAAGGCTCACTCCGGCAGAATGGCTGCGGTTCAGATTTGGTGATCATTGCCTTTTCAGGCGTAATTCTGTTTTCTTTCATTCAGGCAGCAACTACAATAAATAAAATATTCCTGATATAAGATTCATAAAAGTTAAGAAACATTTTAACCGACTAGAGTAAAATGACGTAAGAAGATTACTTTAGAACATTCAAACAGGAGCACTTCATGAGTCAACGTAAAACTCGGCGCGAGTTTATTAAGCAAACCTCGGCTTTAGGCGCCGCCTTCTGGGTAGGCGGTCAGAATCTGCTGGCTGAAGAAGAGAAATCCCCCATTGAGCGGCTGAATTTCGCTGCCATCGGTGTGGGCGGCAAAGGGTCAAGCGATTCTGCCGAAGCCGCGAAGCATGGAAATCTGATCGCCATTTGTGATATTGATGATAAGCATCTCGCAAAAGCGGCTGCCCGTTACCCGAAAGCCAGAAAGTTTAATGATTATCGGGAAATGATCACGGAAATGGGAGATCAGATTGACGCAGTCACCGTCAGTACTCCCGATCATTCACACGCTCCTGCCAGTGTCATGGCGATGAAAAACGGTAAGCATTGTTTCACCCAGAAGCCGTTAACATGGTCGGTCCAGGAAGCACGCATCATGCGTGAAGTGGCTAATAAAAATAAAGTGGCTACGCAGATGGGAAATCAGGGGACGTCTTACAACGGATTCCGCGAAGCCGTCGAAGTCATTCGCTCCGGTGTCCTCGGCAATGTCCGCGAAGCACACGTCTGGACGAACCGTCCTGTCTGGGGAAAATCGGTTGAGCGTCCCCCTGAAGGCGAACCGGCTCCGAAACACATTCACTGGGATTTATTCCTGGGCCCTGCTCCCTATCGGGAATTCAGTACGCTGTATCATCCGTTTGAATGGCGTGGCTGGCTCGATTTTGGTACCGGCGCTCTGGGAGATATGGCCTGTCACACGATGAATATGCACGTGATGGCGCTGGATCTGTTTGATCCTCTGACTGTGGAAGCAGAACAGGAAGGGATGATCGAAAACGAAACCTATCCGAAGTCGACCAAAATCACTTATCAGTTCGGACAGCGCGGCAAGCTGGTCCCGATGAAATTGACCTGGTATGACGGTGGTAACCTGCCCCCTGAAGAAATTCTGATGGGCGAGAAAATGAAATCCAGCGGGGTTGTTCTGGTAGGCGATGAAGGCAACTTCTACACGCCGGATGACTATGGTGCGGAATATATACTGTTGCCGAAAGACAAGTTCAAGGATTTCAAAAAACCTGAGCAAAGCCTGCCTCGATCACCGGGCCACTTTGAAGAGTTTGTCGTGGCCTGCAAAGGCGGAGACCCGGCGATGTCCAACTTCAACTACGCCAGCCGTTTGACCGAAACAGCATTGCTCGGCAATGTGGCCATTCGTGCCGGTGAGAAAATCGAGTGGGATGCCAAGAAAATGGAGGTCACGAATCTTCCTGAAGCGAATAAGTTTTTAAGTCGTGATTACCGTGACGGGTGGTCACTTTAGAGCTGGAATCTCTCGTTTGAGATATAAATTTGAAAACCCCCGCAGGGATCTGGTTCTGCGGGGGTTTTTGTTTGTCCGAAGGGATGAATGTGCCTGCTTAACAGATAATGTCTTCCAGCGCAGAAAGTGACACCACTTCCGTTCTGGAAACCAGCGTTCTGCTCCGATTGGCGGCGATCCCATGTAAGCCGATTTCATGCACGTACATTTCATGGGTTGTTGCGGTGTCTCTCAAGTCATGGACGTCTGCATTTTCCAGAAACAGGTACTGCTGGTCCTGTCCCATTAAAGTGCCGGCGATCACATACAGGCTGGAAAGATCAATCACGACGGGCTTTCCGATCAGCTGTTCAAAATAGTGGCTTTTATGACTCATGGAAGCATCCGACAAATTAAAGAAAACAGAGAGAGATTCAAAAACCTATTTTGACGCGTTTCTCTTCGAAATCAACCAGGCAGAGGCTGTCTCTTCCCGCATTGTAATTCAGGCGAACCATTTTCAGCAGTGATCCCCCTCGGAAAATCAGCTTGACCTCAAGCCGGGAATCAATTATGACAACGATTCTCATCGTGATTCCTCTCCTGATGCAGCCATTCATTCTCTCACAGTTTATTTTAAGTTCTGGTGAACGTTTTACTTAGGTCTGTTTTTCGACTGCCTGAGTCATTTCACCACATCCCCTTCTCTTACACCAGTTACGCTTTTAACATGATGTATTTGCCCTCTCATTTCGTACCCGGCATCAAGCGGACGCTGACTTTTCTCTGTCTGGTTCTGGCAGGACTGTGGCATGTTCCACAGCTTGCAGCGCAAGAGCCGATTTCGTCGCAGACTGAATCGCTGTTGATGATGCGCAGCGGACGCATCGTTTCCGGTCAGATCGGCGAAGGCGCGGGGGGTTATCTCGTCAAGAATCCCTCCGGGAGTATGGTGGTTCCTTACAGTGATGTGTTATTCGAAGCGAAGAATATCCAGGAAATTTATTCAAAGCAGCGCAATGCGATGAAGTTTCCCACGGCGAATTCACATCTGGATCTGGCACGCTGGTGCATCACCAATGAACTCTACGAAGAGGCAAAAAAAGAGCTGCGGGATGCCATCAGGCTTGAACCGAAACGGTCGGAACCTCAACTGATGTTGCAGCGATTGATGGGAAATACTTCAGATAACCAGCCTACAGTCAATGAAAAAATCCAGGAAGCAATACTCAGCAAACAGATGTCCCGCTCGGAGGAAGCAACCTCGTTGACAGGCATCTCTCGGGAGCAGTCGGCGATATTCGTCAGAAAAATTCAGCCCGTATTGTTGAATAAATGCGGCAATGCAAGCTGTCATGGCAGTGCGGCGAAATCCGAATTCCAGTTAACACAGGTAACCCGCCGTTATGGCAATCATCGCGTGTACGCAGAAAAAAATCTGGCAGAAGTCCTGCGCTGGATCGATCTGGAAGATCCTGTTCGCAGTCAGTTACTGTTCAAACCGGAAAAAGAGCATCCGCAGCAGGGAATGATCGTGTTTTCCGGTTCCGCCGCCCGAAAACAGCAGCAGCTCATTCAGAAATGGGTGGCGGATGTGGTAGCGGATCGGATGCAGCAGGACAAACTCAGGGCGGAGCGACTGGCCCGTCGCGCGGAACACCGGCATGGTCAGGCCAAACAGAATCTGCTGGACCCCAACTGGGGAAAAACTTCGGTCAAACAGACTGCAATGGAAGTTGAACCAGCGGCGTTAAAAGGCGAGATCTCTTTAACGGCTGGCTTCGAACCCAAAAAACTGTCGGACCAGGAGATCGAGGAAATGGTGCAGCCCAAACCAATTGACCCGTTCGATCCGGCACTCTTTAATAACCGTGCCTCTTCTACCGATCCCTGAGTCAAATCGTTCTGCGAAGCTGATCTGCAGTTTTCAGCTTAGCAGCACCAGTGTTCGAGCAGCGCGGCGAACTTCTGAGTTCCCAGCTCCAGTTGCTCCAGTTCAATGAATTCATCGTGCGTGTGTGCCTGCCCGATGTCTCCAGGGCCGAAGACGACCATGTTTTTCATTTCAGGGAACAGGCTGCCATCGGTTCCGTAAGAAACAGTGCGAGACTTTTCCTTGCCGGCGATCTGGAGTACTTCGTTGACAAACGGGGAATCGGGATCGGTGTAGACCGGTTGTCCGCCACATTTGAACAGGAATTCGAGTCCACATTTTTCAGCCGCACTGCGGGCCCGCTCTACCAGTTCGTCCGGCTCCTGTCCTGGCATCGGCCGAAAATAAACCGTACAGATACTTTGGGGGGGCGTGATATTCACAGCGTTGGTGCGGTCATTGATGCCGATGTTCCAGCCATTGGTCGGAGGATCGAATTCGGGATTCTGCCAGCGGGCATCGGTCATGCACTCATCGTACAGCTTTTTCATTTCGACGAGGAACGGAATCATCGCCAGATTCGCATTGATGCCTGTGCTCAGGCTTGAATGTGCGGCGCGCCCGTGCGAGATGACCTGGAATCCATAAGTTCCCTTATGAGCGTAAACGACTTCAAGCCGCGTGGGTTCACCGATGATGCCGTGAGCCTCTCCCTTGACCATTTCACGATACATGGTCGATTTTTCAGCCACGTTACGGGCACCGTGATAACCGACTTCTTCATCCGCGGTGCAGGTAATATAGAGCGGATGCTTGAGATCCCGGTCGACATACTGTTTCGCGGCAGCCAGCATGCAGGCGATGGAGCCTTTCATATCGCAGCTTCCGCGGCCGAAGAGCTTGTCACCTTTTAATGTCGGAGTAAAAGGGCTGAATTCATCCGTGAACCAGGGATCGGCGGGCACCACATCGGTATGCGCGAAATAAGCCATGCCCCCCTGCCCTTGTCCTCTGCGTCCGAGGATATTGGCTTTGCGAACCCCTTTGGCATCATTGTATTCCAGACGTTCGATTTCGAATCCCAGAGTCTTCAGGGTTGCTTCGACATAATCGCTGACTGCGAGATTGGAAAGGTTACTGGTCGATTCAAATGCAACCAGTTCCTTCGTATAATTGAGTGCATCCATGAATGAGTTCCGAAATCAGATCGTTTATTGTTGAGACATCAAATGACGTTGAAAATGGGATAAGGTTTTGTCCCACATCACAGGCGAAAGCACATGCCCTGACCCTTCTTCAATATAATAAGTGAAATTCGATTCTGCATGCTTGGCAGCATAGTTGTTTGCAATTATTTTGACACCGTCCCGAACATCTTCAATCGGGCTGCCTCCGTCCAGTTCCCCGAAATTCAGATGGAAGGGCCGCGGTGCGATCAGAGCGGCAATGTCCGGGGTGTCGCCAAACTCGTAAAATCCAGGGATAAAATTGGGGAAACAGTGCAGCATGTGCTCGCGATGAATGCCTTTATAGGTGGGCAGACAGCAGTTTCCGACCAGACATTTGATGCGTGGTTCCCAGGGGCCGACCAGCCAGGTATGCGTCGAACCCATCGAATGACCGTAACAGCCGATTTTCTCATCAATGACCTCAGGCCTGCTTTGCAGGAAATCGATGGCCCGTTTCATGTCCAGAATATTTTTCCAGGCCATACATTTTCCGGCGACGACATACCGCAGAAATTCAAAGCGTTCATAGTGACCCGCTTTCAGTTTGCCGGTGGAGTCCTGACGTTCTTCAAAACAGAGGGCATCGGGGCATAAGACGACGAATCCCTCTTGCGCCAGATCGACGCCTGTATGGTGCATCGGATTCCCGGCCAGACCCGCGGGCTCACTTTTTCCCAGATGATATTGACCCGCATGCTGATGCCAGACCGCGACGGCGGGCGCGGGATGCGCGGGCGTCACGGTATCGGGAATCAGCAGCATCGCGGGAATCGCATCGCCGGGCGCGGCTTCGTAAGTCAGCGATTCGATCCGGTAACCATCCTTCTGAATCGTTTCCCGCAGTTTGACATTCAACGCAGGCGGCTCAGGCCATTCACCGCCTAAACCCTGTAATAATTTCGTTTGGAGATCTGCGACTGCCATCAATTATGCTCCAGGTA
>CAXBFD010000008.1:0-97648 GCA_963974925.1 uncultured bacterium
TGCATTCTTCTTCCAGTTGATCACACTTTTCACAACGTGGCGGTCGATCAAAGGGAGTTCCTTCAAATAAGCGCATAATCTACATTCCCTTATTAAGCACGTGCATCCAGTTCTTCCCAGCGTTTGAGAAGCGATTCCAGTTCCTGCTGGATCGCATCGACGCGCGATGTTGTTTCCGTAATGATATTACTCGGCTGTTTGAAAAAGTCCGGCGAAGCCATCGTGGCATGCAATTCAGTCTGTTCTTTCTCCAGTTCCTCGATGGCGTGTGGAAGCTGCTCCAGTTCGCGCTGCTCCTTGAAACTTAACTTTGCCACTTTGGGGGTTTTAACCGACTTTTCTTCGATTCTCCCTTTCGCCCCATTGGTATTCTTTTGCGTAGCCCGGCCGTATTCCGACTGCAATAGATAATCATCATATCCGCCGGCGTACTCTTTGACTTGACCATCTTCTTCAAAAACCAGTGTCGCCGTCACCACGTTATTGAGAAAAGCGCGGTCGTGGCTTACCAGCAACAGCGTTCCTGGATGATTACTGATTAACTCTTCCAGCAACTCCAATGTTTCTGCATCCAGATCATTCGTTGGTTCGTCAAAAATCATCAGATTGGTCGGCCGCTTGAATAATTTTGCGAGCAACAACCGATTCCGCTCCCCGCCGGAAAGAAATCGGGCGGGTCTGCGGGCACGTTCCGGCGTGAACAGAAAATCCTGCAGATAACCGTATATATGTTTGGGCTTGCCATTGATTTCAAGTGTCTCTTGACCTTCGCCGACATTTTCAACAACGGTTTTCTCTTCATCGATCTGTTCTCTGAGCTGATCGAAATACAGAATTTCCAGATTTGTCCCCAGCCGAATCGTACCGGTATCCGGTTTGAGTTCGCCCAGAAGCAGTTTAAGTAAGGTTGTTTTGCCGGCACCATTTCTGCCGATGATGCCAACCTTGTCGCCACGCATGATCAACGTGGAAAAATCGTGAATCACCGTTTCCGAATCATAGGAAAATGAAACGTCCTTGGCTTCGACTACCAGTTGCCCGGAACGGCTGGCGTTTGCCACCTGCATGTTGACGTTGCCTACTTTATCCCGACGCTGGCTTCGCTCTTCGCGGAGTTTCTTAAGTGCGCGAACGCGTCCTTCATTTCGCGTACGTCTTGCCTTGATGCCTTTTCTGATCCAGATTTCTTCTTCAGCCAGTTTTTTATCGAACAAGGCATTCTGTTTTTCTTCCGATTCCAGAAATGCTTCTTTCCGTTTGAGAAACGTGTCGTAATCGCAGGTCCAGTCGTAGATATGACCACGATCAATTTCGACAATCCGGGTCGCCAGTGCCTGTAAAAACATCCGGTCGTGAGTCACAAACAATAAGGTTCCAGAATACGTTTGCAGAAACTGTTCCAGCCACCTGATCGAAGGAATATCCAGATGGTTCGTCGGTTCGTCCAGTAATAAGATATCGGGAGACTGCACAATCGAACGAGCTAACAGCACACGACGTTTCATTCCGGATGACAACGAATCAAATGTGACATCTCCCTGCAGATTCATGCGCGCCAGAATTTGCTCGACCGCATGTTCAACTTCCCATTCATGTTCGTAAAACAGGGCTGCTTCTTCCGCCACATAATCATGAACGCGTTGCGCGCAGCCTGAAGGAACTTCCTGCACCAGTCTGGCAACACGCAGATCCTTCTCACGTTTTAGCTGGCCCTCTTCAGGTTCGAGTTCGCCGGCGAGAATTTTCATCAGCGTTGATTTCCCGGCTCCATTTCTCCCTAACAGGCCGATTCGCTCTCCCGCATTAATTTCAAGGTTGATTTCATCTAATAAAGGAGCGCCCCCCCAGCCAAATGAAACCTGATTCAAACTCAACAATGACATAACGCGATACTTCCGGTCACACTCATATAAAAAAACCCGACTGTGAAAGTCGGGAATGATTCGAAGACTGGCATAGTATGTTCAACAGAACGGAAATCTGCAATGCTCGTGCCTCTCAACGAGTCATTGAAGCAGAGGTTCTTTGAAAATAAACACTTCGGTCAGGAATTATGATCGGGAACGCCCTGTCAGCAGGCCCAGAATGGCGACAAAGATCGACGCTCCAATGATGGACCAGACAATCGGATAATCCCTGCCACCAAGTGAAATCGCAAATATTTCGGGAAGCCCCAGCAGACCTGCGATTTTACTTCCCAACAGTGCACCGATAAATCCCAGAGCAATAGAAACCAGGCACCCCCCGCGGGTATAGCCTGCCAGTCCCCGCGCAATGCTTCCGCAAATACCAGCGACGATCAGCAAGATGACCAATTCTGTTAAATTCATGAGTTGCCTTTGATTTCCTATACTCTCTCAGGTGAGTGTTTGAAGTTGGTTCAGAAGTACTTGAGATCAATCTACGTATGAATACTCTAAGTCAGAAATGTCTGTCTGTCCAGACATTCTTTTCAGCCGCTGCATGAGTATTCGCTGACGTCCTTCAAACATTATCACTATTCCTGATGTTTATCGGAAATACTCGCCTCCTGCCTGGGTTTTTGTTAGCATTATCAGAGGGTCGTTGACTCCTCCCATTTGATTCACCTGAAAGCAACTCAAGCAACTTTGGAGAGGTATACATCGTGCGCTCATTATTTCTGCGTTTATCAATTCCTGTTCTGCTGTTTCTGATACCGGGTATCACAAAAATCTGTCCAGCGGAGGAAACTTCCTCACAGAAAGATCCTGCGCTTGAAACACCACCGGTGAATACCGATCCAGGAGATGATTACGCAGATCAGACCCGTCTTTTCCAAGGCATTCCGGGAATGGAGCGTTCAGCCAGGGGACGTCTCTGGGCACTCTGGTACGCAGGAGGAACCGGTGAAGGCGAGTTAAACTATGTCACTCTAGTCACCAGCGGAGACGACGGAAAAACCTGGTCGGGACCGAAAGTGGTCATAGATCCTCCTGGCCCGGTGCGCGCATATGACCCTGCCATCTGGCACGATCCCACCGGCCGACTCTGGGTCTTCTGGGCTCAATCGTACCGCTGGTGGGATGGCCGGAGTGGCGTCTGGGCCATTACTACTGATGAATCGGACAAGGAAAATCCCAAATGGAGCAAACCACGGCGAATTTGTAACGGCATCATGATGAATAAACCTACGGTCCTTTCGAACGGTGACTGGTTATTGCCCGTCGCCATCTGGAAGCAGAAAGCCAAGGACTCGATTGAGCATCGTTTTGATTTACCTGAAGAACGAGGGGGAAATATTTTCATATCAAAGGACGAGGGGAAGTCATTTCAACTTCTTGGACAAACCGATGTTCCTCAGAGAACATTTGACGAACACATGGTCGTCGAACGAAAGGACAAGAGCCTCTGGACTCTGGTCAGAACCAGCTATGGAATCGGAGAATCTATTTCCACTGATGGGGGCAAAACCTGGTCAGCGGGTAAAGAATCATCCATTCCCCATATCAATGCCCGCTTTTTTATTCGCAGATTACACTCTGGAAATTTATTACTGGTCAAACACAATCCCCAAAACGGAAAAACGCGCAGCGATCTGACAGCTTATCTCTCTGGCGATGATGGTAAAACCTGGCAGGGAGGCTTGCTGCTGGATGAACGACCGGGGGTCTCTTATCCCGATGGAGTTCAAAGTGAGGACGGTACGATTTATATCATTTACGATTACTCACGTACCGGCGATAAAAAGATCCTGATGGCAACGTTCAAAGAAGAAGATGTTCTCGCGGGAAAACCAGTTTCGGATCAAGTCCGTCAACGGGTACTGATCAATCAGGCCACCGGTCAGAAGAAGCAACCTGCAAAAACAGAGTAAGTTCAGACGCAATGAAAGCTCCTGAACAGGAAAAGAAGATGCCGAAAGAGTGCAGTAAGACGCGAGATCTTATCAGTTGGAAAGCGGGCGATAACGGCAGTCTCCCGGTGCCCCCCAATACCAGCAACTGGCTGGTCCCCAAATAATGCTAAAAGGCCAAATAACACTTGAGACGAGAGCGATTTATTGCTCCAGAACCTCATAAAGTTCCATCCAGCGAATTTCCAGTTCCCCGATCTCGTCGACAAGCGGCTGCATTTCCGTGTGGAGTTTTTGGGCTGCATCCGGGCTGGTGGCTTTCAGAAATTTTTCGTTGATTTCATTTCTTTTCTCATCGAGCTGTGCAATTTTTCGTTCGATGGCGGAAAGTTCCTTCCGCGCATTTTTAATTTTGCCTCCCAACCCTTTTTCGCGCTGGCCGGAATTATTCTGTTCCTGCTTTGCAATCGATACCTGATTCTGATCTCGATGCCCGTCAGCGACTTCCTTTTTCACACGATATAAATAGGCCTCGTAATTTCCTTCGTAGCTTTTGACGCTGCCGTTGGCCACTTCGATCACATCCGTTGCCACTTTTCCCATAAAATGCCGATCGTGGCTGGTGAAAATCACTGTACCCTGAAATTTGACGAGCGCGTTCCCCAAAGCTTCCACGGTTTCAACGTCGAGGTGGTTTCCGGGCTCGTCCAGAATCAGAATCGAGTAGCTGCCCAACAAAATTCCCGCCAGGCACAAACGGGCACGTTCGCCCCCGCTTAACACTTTGATGGGTTTGTCCAGTGCCTGTTCTTTAAACAGAAAACTTCCCGCGACAGCAAGAATCTGTTGATTGGTCGTACCGGCCGCGGCGGCTAATTCCAGGTAATCCCGAATCGTCTGCGTATCGGGCAAAGAGGTATAAACGTGCTGCGCGTAACAGGCGACGTTGCAGTGATACCCCCATTTCAGGTCCCCGTCCAATGGTGTTAATGATCCTGAAATAGTGCGCAAAAAGGTCGTTTTTCCCTGTCCATTATCACCGACAATCGCGGCCCGTGCACCATGCTCAATCTCAAGTGTGATTTTGTCAGCGACGCGTACATCAGGGTATCCAATCGCCAGATGATCACAGACCAGAGCGTTTCCCTGCCGCTTCTCGGTCTGGGGAATCACGATATTAACCGTTGATTCCGCCCCTTCGATCTCCGTTAACGTCAGGCGTGCCAGCTGCTTCTCCTTACTTCTTGCTTGTGAAGCCGTATTGGCGCCCGCTTTATTTTTCGCAATGAAGGTTTCCAGTTGGCGACGTTTTGCCAAAACCGTCGAATTGGTTCGCTGATCGCGTTCCTTTAATATTTCCTGATTTTCGAGATACTGATCCACGTTGCCGTTATACAGTGTCAGCTTGCCCCGCTTCAATTCGAGAGTCTGGTTACAAACTGCTTTAAGGAAGGCACGATCATGAGATACAACCAGGCAGGCTCCGCGATAGTGCTTTAAAAAATCTTCCAGCAGCAATTGCGTCCTTAAGTCAAGGAAGTTTGTCGGTTCGTCCAGCATGAGAAAGTTTGGTTCATGCAGCAACAAAGACGCCAGCTTGACACGCGTCTGCCAGCCACCAGACAGTTCTTTGACCGGTCCGTTCAGAAATCGGCCTTTCAATTCGAACTCTGACGCAACCTCTCCACATTTCCAGTCGGGCTGACCACTGTCGCGCATCAGAAAATCGAGTGCACTTTCACCTGGCTTAAAGAGATCGTGCTGCCTTAAATAACCGACGCGCAGAGTCGGATGTCTAATCACCTGACCACTGTCGACGGATTCTTCATCCAGCAGAATGCGCAGTAAAGTCGATTTGCCAGCGCCGTTTCGCCCGATGAATCCGATTTTTTGCTCATCTGCGAGCGCAATGGATGCCTCTTTTAATAACTCCTGAGCACCATAACTCTTTGTCACACTTGATATTTCAATCAGGGTCGCCATTACTTTTCTCAATAGTTGAAACAGGAATTCGGTTAGTCGCTCGTATACACGAGGACAGAGAAGATAACGGGATACAGAAAATGATTCAATTGATCATCCGTGCTGCGTTTGCAGACAAAGCAAATCTTAATCCCCGCGCTAGATGATTCATGCCGGTTATAGCAATTATCACGACATTGAATGCGTCGGAAACCCTTAATTCCTACTACATGCCCTCTATTCCTGATCTATCTTTTAGAAAAGTGTACTCAATTAAAGCAATTCGGTGGGTTTCCGGCTTTGAACCCGGCATACCCGGAAGATTCACGTAGAAAGACTGTTTTACCAGCACTGATTTGTAATGGCGAATGAAGCGAATCTCACTCCTGTCTCTGTTTGCGAAGCCGATCATCCATCGATGACGGCACCGAGCCAGACTACGCGCCCCCCCGCAACGGCGCGCGTACAGAGTCGTCGTCCCCAGCGCCCCCTCTCAATCCTGGGAGGCCGTTCTGCCCCGAACAGCGCTTACTTTCTGTTCTTAATGGTCAATATCACATTATTTCTCAGACCAGCGGAATTGATGCCCGCTTTGGCAGATTTTCCGATTTATGAAATGCTGATCCTGTCATCTTTTTTCTTCTCCCTGGATCAGATTAAATACTCGTTGCAGATTCCCATGCTCAAGCGTCAGCCGATTACGTTATGTGCCATTGGAGTGCTTCTGGCGGTCGCTTTATCCCACGCGACTCACATGTATTTTTATGGTATTCATACTTCAACTATTTCCTTCTTAAAAATCATACTGTATTACGTGATGCTGGTTTCGATCATCGATTCCCCTCAACGATTAAAAGGGCTGTTAAAAACGGTCGCCATTGCCTCTTCACTGATGATTCTGCTGTGCGTGATTGATTATTCCGGTATATTTGATTTCGAATTCATCAAACATATCAGTGACCGGGATGGGGTTTCCGACGCCGGTGAAGAAGTGCGTGTCTTTCGGATGCGAGGTACCGGCATTTTCCAGGACCCGAACGACCTTGCTGTATTAATCGTCACGACGGGTATTCTCTGTCTGTACTTTTTCAATGATCCCTCTGCCAGCCCACTTCGATTCTTCTGGATCGTGAGCATGGTCATTCTGGGAATCGGTCTGATCTATACCCGATCACGGGGTGGACTGTTGACATTGGGAATTGCAGGGATGGTTTTTGTGTTACCCAAGTACGGCAAAAAAGCAGCTATCGCCTGCGCACTGGTCGGCATGGCAGGAATGACAGTTCTCGCCGGTCGCCAGGGCAATATCGACTTGAACTCAGGAACCGGTCACGACCGGATTGTATTATGGCGCGAAGGTCTGTCCGCTTTGAAATCGGCCGACTTGTTTTTCGGAATTGGTCAGGGAACGTATTCCGATCTGGCCGGCCTGGCTGCTCATAACTCGTATGTGCATGCCTTCACCGAACTGGGAATCTTTGGCGGTACCCTGTTTATCGGTTGTTTTTTCTTTGCCGGTCTGGGCCTGTATCGGCTGGCGCGTTTTCAGAGTTCCAATCAGGGCAGACCGATCTTCCGAAACAGAGAACTGGAACGCTACCTGCCTTATGCAGGAGCGATTCTGGCTGCCTGGTGCGGCGGAATGATGTCGCTTTCCCGTTGTTATGTCGTCCCGACTTATATGATTGTCGGGGTCTCAGCAGCCTATCTGAATCTGGCTGGCGCCAGTCTGGCAAAACCAACTCCTGTGATCTATTGGAATAAACAGCATCTGATTTACCTCGTGGGTGTCAGTTTCGGCATGCTCATCGCATTCTTTGTTTTTGTGCGGATATTCGCAAACTAATCCTCAGCGAGAGATGAAAGACTGAAAGTCAGGAAATGAATCAACGTCGATCAATTAAAACCAATCTATTTGCGAACTGGCTCAACCATGGAGTGAGTCTGGTGATCGGCATTTTTCTGATGCCTTACGTATTGCATATCCTGGGTGATGCACAATACGGAAGCTGGATTTTCATCAATGCCATCGCCGGTTATTCCGGTTTACTCTACCTGGGATTCGGTCAAACGATCAGTCGGTATGTAGCACACTATCATGCCAAACAGGACTGGAATCGGCTGAACCACATCTCTAATGTCATTTTCGCCATCTATCTGGGAATGGGTGCCCTGGCGCTGATCACAGCGGGAGTCATCGCCTGGCTGGCTCCACACCTGAGTGACTGGGGTTCCATCTCACTTTTTGAAATCAGACTTGTCATACTCATCCTCGGCCTGAATGTTTTCGTCGGACTGGCGGGCAGCGTCTTTGGCGGTGTGTTGATGGGAATTCAGCGTTTCGACATCGAACGCGGAGTGAATCTGACGGGAGGCATTCTGCGGTTAGTTCTGACGGTCCTGTTCCTGAAAGCCGAATGGGGCTTACTTACAATTGCTGTCATCTTTTTTGCGGTCACGCTGGTGGAGAATCTGGGGCAATGCTTTTTTGCGTTTCGTCAGGTCAAAACATTTCGCATTGGTACCAGATACCTGGACTGGAACATCCTTAAGGAATGTGGCTCGTTCAGCGGATTTGCTTTTATTGATGCCATCGCCTGGACAATGATTGAAGCCACCGATTCGATTCTGATTGGAATCTTCTTCAGTCCGGCAGCGATTGTTCCCTACTATATCGCATTACGACTGACACAGTTCATCAACATGCCGATTTCTCAGATCGGGAAAGTATTCATGCCCCGCGCAGGGGAGTTGCACGCGAATGAAGAACACCAGGCACTGCAAAAACTGGTCTTAAACGGGGTCTCGCTGTCGTTTTTACTGGTGACCGGATTTTTTATCGGAGTCTGTTTCTTTGGAAATACTTTAATTACAACCTGGATCGGTCCCGGATATCCACAAAGCCATCTGCTGTTAATGATTTTACTGGGGGCGCGTATTGTGGCATTACCCGTCGCCACGTTCCGTTCGGTCCTGTACGGCATGGGAAATGTCAAAATCCCCTCATTGATTTACATGAGTGAGGCAATTGCCAACCTGATTCTATCTTTAATCCTGATTCAGTCGATGGGTTTGATCGGCGTCGCATTAGGAACGGCAATTCCGATTCTGATTGCGGAACTCGGCATTATCCTGCCTTATGCCATGAAAAAGCTGAATATCTCCACAGGACTACTTCTGCGGACGGCGATTGTACCAACCCTTGCTCCCTTACTGGTACTACTGGGCTATTCCTATTACTTACCGCAATTCATTCAAGTTCAGAATTCCTGGATCACATTAGTAGGAGTCGCCGCGGGAGGCGGAGTCTTCCTGATTGGCACCTGGTTTATTATTGAAAAAGGAACCGTGTTTCTGCACCGTTCTCTCTCAAAATCTCTCAACACTTAATTTTCATGATTGATACTGATTCAAAACTATGAGTAATCTAATGACGACAATTCAATATCAAAATCAACAAACTGATGATCTCTCGAATATCGATTCCAGTGATGACAACGCGCTGCTGACAATCGAAGTTTATGATAAATGTCAGACGGACTACTGTCTGCAATTGTGGAAAACACTGGAGGCACGATTTGAGGATGTCCCCTTGATGTGTTCTCATATCTGGACATCAACGTGGATCGACCATTACCAGGACCTGATCCCCTACTCTTTTGCTGTCGCTTCTAAAGGCAGTGTCCCCTGTGGAATCTGCCTGCTGACCGAAGGCGTGGATCAATATGACGGCCCCTTGTCACTCAAGACCCGACACTTGGGAACTGCGGGAGAACCAACGTCAGACAGCGTCTGCGTCGAATACAATGCCCTGCTTGTACAACCGGTTGATCAACGTACTTTCATCGCCGCGCTGCTCGACATGCTTTCTCAGAATCCAGAATGGGATTCATTACTGTTTGATGGCTTTGCCTGTGAAGAGCTGGAATCATGGGAACTTTCCGAACAGGATACTTCCCTCCGCAAAGTCGAAAGTCACTATTTCGATCTGAAACAGATACGAGACGAAAAACGGGATGTGATTTCCGGTTTCGGGTATTCCACACGAAAAAACCTGCGTAAAAACATGAAATCCTACGGCAATCTGACCACGGAATGGGCGGAAAGTATCGAGCAGGCCGAATCCATATTCGCAGATCTGGTTTCACTACACCAGACGCGCTGGCAAAAAGAGGGGTTACCCGGTTCGTATGCGAGCAACCGCTTTACGAACTTTCACAAAACGCTCATTCAGAAACTGATTCCCACAGGTCAGATGGGACTGTTTCGTGTCAAAATCGAAGGCCAGGTCATCGGCTGCGTGCAGGTTCTGATCGACCGTAATCGCGTACTCTGTTACCAGGGTGGTTCAGCAGAATACCAGGGAAAACTCAGTCCGGGCGTGATCGCCGATTACCTTTGCATCGAAGAATGCTTCAAACGGGGTTTTGATGCTTACGATTTTCTGGCAGGAAACAGTCATCATAAACAGAAAATGAGTACGCATCATACTTATTTAACATGGGCTCAAATGCGGCGTCCCCGCTGGAAGTTCACGGCTTTAAATGCTTTAAGAAATATTAAACAAATGATGGCAGGGATCAAAAAAGAAAATCGCGAATCAGAAGTATGACACACACAACTACGCACAGTTTAGATACGTTTATTTTCCCATGGAACACATCCCTATGAGTACTATCGAAGCGTTAGATAAAAAAAACATTTCTGATCAAAGCCTGACCGGTGGCAGACGTTTGCGTGTCTGCCACCTGAGTCTCACTTTATGTACGGGGGGTTTAGAAAGATTACTGGTCGATTTTGCGCGCTATCATAACCCGGAACAATTCGAACTGGAATATATTGCGCTCGGTGAAACAGGACCTCCGGCAGAAGAGATTCGAAAATTAGGCTCTACTGTCATGAAATATCCGTTGACGGCTCCCGGAAAACTGGCCCGTATCGGCCAACTGTCGAATTTCCTCAGCCTGAGAAATTACGACCTGTTACATACGCATAATGCATTTCCGCATTTTTATGGCAGCCTTGCCGCATATCGGGCAAAAATACCGGCCATCATTCACACCCGTCACGGGAGACGCTTTGGCTCAAATTTCAGCGAACGCCTGCAATTTGCCATTGCCAGCCGCTTCGCAAATCGTGTCGTGCCCGTTTCGGATGATACGGGAGAACGCTGTAAAAAGATCGGCTGGTTACCGGACAGCAAAGTCACACGTATCTGGAACGGAATCGATGTCGATCGCTTTCTCTTTACAGGCCCCGCTGATGCGTTGACGGCGATTACGGTTTCAAGACTGTCTCCCGAAAAAGATCTGATCACAATGCTCGAAGCGGTGAAAATAGTCGTGAGCACAAATCCCCATTTCCAACTGATAATCGTGGGTAACGGCCCTGAACGGGAAAAACTGGAACAGAAATCGGCTGCTCTGCAATTAGAGTCTCACGTACAGTTTCTGGGAGAACGCAATGATATTCCCCATTTACTCAGCCAGGCAGGATTTTATGTTTCCTCTTCGCTGACGGAAGGAATCTCTCTCACGCTTCTGGAAGCCATGTCTGTAGGTCTCCCGGTCGTGACCACTTCTGTGGGCGGCAATCCCGAAATCGTACAAGAACCGAACACAGGTATTCTAGTCCCTTCTGCGAATGCAGCGAAGCTAGCCGAGGGCATCATCCGTATGTGCGCTCAGCAGGCCAGTTGGCCACAAATGGGACAACAGGCTCGCGCCAGGGTTGAGCAGTACTTTAATATTAAATCCATGATCAGAGAGTATGAGACTCTTTATCTGGATGTGCTTCTTTCTACACAAAAATAAACACCATGAATACAAAACTGAAAAATGAATCACCTGACATTCAGGACTGCCGGAATCTTGAATTCTCTGAATTGCATCACCATTGTAATGATCTGAGGATCGAAATTTCTCCATTGAAGAGTGCGCAACTGCAGCCGTTTTCTGAATTGTACCAGAGTTGGCTGCAACTGTTTCAAAATGATCAGCATTCCATTCTTGATCAACACCCGGATCATGTGATTCGTTTATTTCCCATATTCCGGGAAACGCATCCGCATCTGCCTGGACAGCTGGTGCAATGCCGCAGAGAGGAAAAACTGATTGCTGCAGGGATTCTGCTCCCCAAAACCACAAACACCAAAGTGCTCAAAGCAGTCGGCCCTGCCCGATTGCTGGAAGGTTATTATTTATGCGGAAATAATTTTCTCTTAGACGAAGAATATCAACAGGATGAAAAGTTTCTAAACCATCTGCTCACAACCACCGTCTCATTTTGTGAGAAACAAAAAGCGGCCTTCCTCTTGCTGGAAGATTTGTTCATTGACCAACCACTTAACAGAACAATTCCCGGCTCCGCCAACCGTTTCTTAAGTTATTCCAATACCGGATTCCAAAACCGCAGTTTGATTCAATTTTCAGAAACCCCATCAGATTACTGGAATCAATTTCGGCCGAAATCCAAAATCAAGCAGCGCAAGCGACTACGTCAAAACAGTGAAATGCGATTGGTTCGTATTACCAAGCCAGATCAGGTTGCCGATTTTCTGTATGCAGCGCATCGGATATCACTCAACACATGGCAGTCCCAGCGACTGGGGTTGAGAATCAAAAACGATGAAAAAGAGCTCGAGGAAATGACTTTCCTGGCAATCAATGGCTCGCTTCGATCGTACTTATTAATGAAGGATGACCAGCCAGTCGCTTTCAAAGTCGGTTATCAGCACAAAGGCGTCTACCGTGATCTCGAAATCGGATTTGATCTGAATTATTCAAATACTTCGCCCGGCGAAGCACTCTTGCTGCTGACACTGGAAGATTTAATTCAACACGATAGTCCGAATACATATGATTTTGGCGAAGGTGATGCGGAATATAAGCAGCGGTACTGTTCTGAAATCACGCAGAGCAGATCCGTATTTCTGTTTCCGAACACACTGAAAAACAAAAACTTACTCTGGTATCTAAATATTTCATGTTTTATCGATCGTACTATGAGAAAAATGTTAAAAGCGTCCGGCATTTACACGGCCCTTCGCCAGTTAGTCCGTTACGGGAAATTAGGAAGCAGATAATTCATCAACGACAGCATTCATGGTTCGTCATCAATTTAAAACAGGCCTGATATGAAAATCCTATTTCTTTCAAACGAATTTCCGAATTCAATCAAACCGGGGAAAGGTACATTTAACTGTTCAATGATTCGATCATTGTCAGAATTGCACCAGACCCATGTCGTATCTCCGGTATCATGGATGGACGAACTTTCGCATTACATCAAACACAAAACGCGTTTAAACAGAATCTGGACTCCCATTGAGAATTCTGACTCTCTCAGTGTGGATTACCCGCGATTCTATTATTTACCAAAATTTGTTCATCAGCATCACGGACGATTTTTGCACTGGTCGATTAAACGGGCGCTTGATAAAGCAATTTCAAAATTCCAGCCGGATATTATCTTCTCTTATTGGCTGCACCCCGATGGAGAGGTCGCCGTTACTGCGGCACGCGAGCACGGGATCCCCGTTGTGGTAATGACCGGAGGCAGCGATGTTTTAGTACTGACGCAAAACCGGCAACGAAAACGTGTGATCAGAAATGTTCTACAGCAAGCTGATGGCGTCATCACCGTCAGTAATGACCTTCAGGAATCTGTCAAACAAATGAAAATCAGCACAGAGAAAATCAATACTGTTTATCGCGGGGTCGACAGAAATCTGTTTACACCCGGTAATCAGCAGGAAGCCCGGCGGAGACTCGGCTTGCCTCTGGACGGAAAAATCATTGTTAGTGTAGGCCGACTGGAACCAGTCAAAGGACATTCGGTGCTTCTGGACGCCTGCCAGAAAATAAGTAAACAGGGCACTCCTTTTACGTGCTATGTTTTAGGTAACGGTTCATTAGAAACCGCATTACTCCAGAAAACAAGAGAATACGGATTAGAGGGTATATTCCAGTTAAATGGATCACAACAGCAATCCCGACTGGTGGACTGGTATCGCGCTGCGGATGTAGTTGCATTACCCAGTCTCTCAGAGGGAATTCCTAATGTACTACTGGAAGCAATCTCCTGTGGCAGGCAGTTTGTTGCCAGTTGTGTGGGGGGGATACCTGAAATCGCAGATCTCTGCTGTGATCGACTTGTAGCTCCCAATCGGCCGGACGAACTGGCAGAAGCGATCTGCGAAATGATTGACAGTCCGGTTCAATTAAAACAACGAATTTTTGAACCTAACTCCTGGAAGGAATCGGCCGTTCAGATCAGTCAGATTCTCTCTGATTGCAGTACTCGGTATACAGCAGGTTTAACGGACAAACAGAAAACACGATCAGCCTATAAAAATAAAAGCAGCAAAACGCAGCAACAAAGTTGAAACACCAGATCATGAGCCCCATTCGTCAATTCATCAAGAAATCAATCTCGGCGGTCGCCCCGCGACGACTGCTTCTGGATCATGGTACGCCTTCACGAAACACTGCTGCGGAACATACCAGCCTTCTGCCACAAGCAAGTCGACCAGTCATAAACATCTCGCTCACTTTTGATGATGGACCTCATCCTGAAAACACGCCACAACTGTTGGATATCCTGAAACAATATCACCAGCGGGGTACATTTTTTGTGATAGGACAGCAGGCACAGCAGTATCCGGAACTGATTGAGCGTATGATCGATGAAGGGCACGAGGTCGGAAACCACACCTTTACTCACAGTGAACCATCTCAGACATCAACGCGTCGGTTTATGAACGAAATCACTCAAACCGATCAACTCCTGCAACAGATCATGGGGCACACTCCTGATCTGGTACGCCCTCCGAAAGGCAAGCTGACGATCGGAAAACTGCTGGGGCTCTGGCTTCAACGCCGCACGGTGGTCCTCTGGGATATTGACCCCCGTGATTATTTAATGGCAGACCCTGCGAAAATGATAGACTGGTGTCAGACTTATCAACCGCAGGAAGGAAATTTCTGCTTAATGCACGACAACCATCCTTTTGCGATCGAGGCAGTGCAGTACCTTTCAGAACATCCAGATTTTCAGATCCAATCTCATATTGCCAGTCATTGGCTCCCACACAAAAGTTACCAATCCATTATCAATCAACGGGCTCATGCCTGATATTATAAATCCGAGGAAGTCCTTTCCATGTCCACAATCATTTCTCTGCCAACTGGAACATCAGACTCAGGCGCTCAGGCAGGTCGTTCTGCACACAGGAAACGTCTATTGCTGGTCAGCTATCATTTTCCCCCTGTCGGTGGCGCAGGGGTACAGAGACCGGTCAAGTTTGTGAAATACCTGCGCCAGTTTGGCTGGGATGTCAGTGTATTAATGGCGGCTAATCCGTCAGTCCCTGTGTTTGACAACAGCCTGCTGGTCGACATACCTGAAGACACACATCTGGAAAAAACGCGAACCTGGGAACCAGATTATTCTCTCAAAAAGAATATCGCAGTTCAAAAAAGAACGGGGCAATCAACCAACCTGCTGGCCCCAATGAAATCGGCCTGCCGCAAGCTGATCAAATCAGCCGCCGGCCTGTTACTGCAACCGGATGCACAAATCCTGTGGTATCCGAATGCGTTAAAAGCCGGGAAAAAACTTCTCAACAATCTGCACCACGATGCCATTCTGGCAACGGCCCCTCCCTATTCCAACCTGATACTGGCCAGCAAACTGAAAAAAATCTTTAATTTACCGCTGGTTGCCGACTTTCGGGATGAATGGGACCTCAGCAGTAAGTATCTGGAAAACCACCAGCAGGATTATCTCTCACACCTGATCCAGACCAGGCTACAAAAATCTGTCATGAAAGCCTCGGATGCAATCGTTGCCACAACTCAAGCCAGTACCGAAAGGCTTTTGGAGCGCGCACATCAGTTTGGCACCGACGCTATCGGAAAATGTATCTACAACGGATTTGATCTGGATGACTTTGAACTTCTGGATGAACCCAATCAACGCCAGCTCAATTCCCGCGAACGAAAACGATTTCGCATTGTTTATACGGGGACACTCTGGAACCTGACCACGGTCGAACCTTTAATCAATGCCATTGAACTGATCCATCGTGACAATCCTGAAATTCTAAACAAGCTGGAATTACAGTTCATCGGGAGAAAAACGCCGGAACAACTGGCGTTGCTCGAACGCCTGAACCAAACAGCCTGTACTTTGGTTAACGAAGAATACTGTGCCCATCAGGAAGCATTAAAGAAAATGGGAGCGGCAGATGCCCTTTGCCTGTTACTGAGCGACGTGGAGGGTGCAAACCGTGTAGCACCCGCAAAATTATTCGAATATCTGGCTATCAATCGTGAGATCTTATCGATCACTCCTGCCGGCGAAACCACGGAAATCCTGAACGACTTCTGGCCTGCAGGAAATTTCCGAGCCAACGACATGAATGGCATTGCCCGCTGGCTTGAAACTCGTTTAACAGGACAGCCAGCATCTTCGATGACGAATCCTGAAAAGATAAACCAGTTCAACCGGCAGTTTCAGGCAGGGCAATTGGCAGAACTATTGAATCTCCTGGTCCGAAATCACGCTTGAGCAAGCCGACTTTACAGAAACGGTAAGCGATCAGAAACGATCAGAAACGATAAGAAGTGAGAATAAGATGAAGTTTTGGGAAGACCTGAAAGCAAAATCGGAATGGTGTTATGGCTCTGTTTCCGCCCGTAACCTGCTGAAGACATGCCTGACGGATGGTACGATGGCCATGCTCTGGTATCGGCTGATGCAGTGGGCCGGTCACTGGAAATTATATCCTCTGGCCATGATTTTCAACAAATGTAATTCGATTTTCTGCCAGTGTATTATCGGTCGCGGCGCAGCTTTCGGCCGCCGATTAGTAATCATCCACAGCCAGGGTATCGTGATTAACGGGTCAGTAATCGCAGGTGACGACCTCAAACTGGAACATCAGGTAACAATTGGAGCAGAACGAAATGTCTCTCCGGTTCTCGGTTCAGATATTTTTATCGGTGCGGGAGCAAAAATTATCGGTCCGGTTCAAATCGGATCACATTCAAAAATCGGTGCCAATGCTGTCGTGGTGAAAAATGTGGAATCGCACACTACGGTCGGAGGTATTCCGGCGCGGGTCTTACGGGTTCACACCGAAAACCCGTCAGTCAAACAGGACGCAGCAAACCGGACTGAAACAGACACTCCCTATCATCAACATCAGAAAGGATCAGCGCTATGACTCTCATCCTGATCGAAACCTTATTCTGGGGTGCCATAGCACTCGTCGCCTATACTTACACAGGTTATCCCCTGTTGGTCTGGTTGTTGTCGCGTCGACGATGCCGAAACAGTCCCGAACCATCATTTGAAACAGACGGCAGTTCCAATTCGAAAGCCCTGCCTGCTGTCACGATTGTGATTGCCGCTTATCGTGAAGAATCGGTCATTCTGGAACGTCTGAATAACCTGGCGAAACTTGACTACCCGAGTGACAAACTTGAAATATTGATTGGCTGCGACGGAAATCTGGACCTCACAGGAGAACTGGTCAGTTCCTACGATGATGATCGAATTCGACTCATCCAGTTTGAACACCGCCGCGGCAAAGCATCGGTCCTGAATGATTGTGTTCCTCAGGCAAAAGGGGAAATCATTGTCTTTTCAGATGCGAACACACAGATGGATCCGCAATGCATTAAACAACTCGTGAAACATTTTCAGAATCAAAACACCGGCTGTGTCTGCGGTCAACTCATTCTGGAAGATCGAGTCTCAGGTAAAAATGAGGATGGCTTGTACTGGAAGTATGAAAATTTCCTGAAACACTGCGAAAATAGACTGGGTGCAGTTCTGGGAGTGAATGGTGCCCTGTATGCACTTCGCAAAAACCTTTATACCCAGATCCCAGCGAATACCATCAATGACGACTTCCTGATCGGAATGCGAATTCATCTGGCAGGATATCAATTAATTTACGAGGATTCGGCATTCGCGATAGAGGAAACAGCGTCTACAGTTCAAGACGAATTTCAACGAAGAACGCGAATTGGTACGGGAGCTTTTCAAAGTCTGAACCTGCTGAAAGGACTTTTAAATCCAAAATATGGTTACCTTGCATTCGCATTCTGGTCTCATAAGGTGCTACGATGGTTCTGTCCGGTCTTAATGGCGGTTGCCCTGCTGGCAAATCTCTGCCTGATAGATAATCCGATTTACCAGATCACTCTGGTCGCGCAAGGACTGTTTTATCTATCTGCATTCTTCGGCACAAAAGTTGTGAAAAATGGTCGCTGTCACAAATTCTGCAGCGTCTCCGGAATGTTCGTCCAGATGAATCTGGCTTTAGCATTCGGTCTCTATCGCTGGATCTTCACCTTGCAAAATGGCACGTGGGAACATGTCAATCGAAATCACACTGCCACATTGCCTGTTGATGATCTCAATGAACCAGCACCTGAACTCAATCCTCTCGAGTCAGAAACTTCGCTGGAAGAATTAAGCCCCTATTCAAAAAGCTGATCTGTGATGACTGCATTTCTGATTACCTGCATTTCTGTTTGTACGCTATCTCTGGTTGGCTTTTTGGCTTGCCTCTCGTTGGCAATCCGCGCGCGGAATATGCAATACTGGCTTCCCGGCTATTATCGTTCTAAAAATAAAGAATCTGTCACCTTCAGTGCTGAAAAGCCGCGGCATATTTTTATTGCTGTCTGTGATCATTTCGAACCCGAATGGGGCAACCCGACCAGATCCGAAGCGCTGGCCCGTGTCGATCGCTGGTGTCAGGAATATCCGGACCGATTTTCAAAATTTGGTGACTCACGCGGACAGGTTCCCCAACACACTTTTTTCTTTCCTCAGGACCAGTATGCTCCCGAGTATCTGGATCGTCTGGCAACACTTTGCAAACAAGGCTACGGCGATGTCGACGTGCATCTTCATCACGATCACGATACCGCGGACGGGCTGCGTCAGAAGATGAATGAGTTCCGCCAGACACTTTTTGACCGGCACGGGTTACTTAGAAAAGATCCGGTGACCGGAGAAATCGTGTATGGATTTATTCACGGCAACTGGGCGCTGTGCAATTCCCGCCCCGATGGTCGCTGGTGTGGAGTCGACAACGAGATCGAAATCCTTCTGGAAACGGGTTGCTATGCTGACTTGACGATGCCCTCTGCCCCCAGCAATACACAGACCCAGATCGTGAACAGCCTCTATTATGCACAACACCGGCCTGGTGAACGCAAATCACACAACCAGGGCACACTTGCTCGCGTCGGTCAGTCTCCTGTAAAGGATCATCTACTGATGATCCAGGGGCCTCTGCGACTTGACTGGAGCCAACGCAAATGGGGATGCCTGCCCCGCATTGAAAACTCGGATTTGCACAGCGGTCGTCCTGCAACTTTAAAACGATTTCAACACTGGCTGGCAGCGGACGTCCATGTGGCAGGACGTCCTGACTGGAGTTTTATCAAACTGCATACACATGGAGCCAAACCCGGAAATATAGACACCCTGCTGGGACCGGAAACAGAAGCTTTCCACTCTGCTCTAAGGCAGGAAGCAGATCGGCATCCGGAATGGAAATACTATTATGTGACGGCCTGGGAAATGGCTGCTTTGATTCATCAGGCGGAACAGGGACAAACCGTCCCCGACTTTGATGCGATCCATGCAGACAATTTGACTGATGCCGCGTTGCTGGTCTGATTTCAAAGAAGTCAAGCCTGCCGATCCCCCCTCGAATCAGTCGGTTTTCCCGTTATTTTCATCGCGTTATAAAGGACATAAATAATCTGAACAGATTCGGATTGACCAAATTTTAAAGATTTGTCAATATCACGATCGAAAGAGTCAAAATCAGCTGTTTTTTCTCTCTCATTTTTTACTTTATTGCTTCAGGGACAGCTATGTTCTATATCTGCCCCCACTTAAGAGTCCGCTCTCTGTTGTCTGCATTGATCAACCAATGATTCAATAAAACACGTCATACATCAATTCTTAATGTTCAATGCGCATCCACTGGTAAAGACGCTGCCAGTTGGATTTCAGCAGTAAATAATCGGGCTCATCATCGTTTCAAGGAGGAAACCAAATGAGTGTCACATTGGTACATACTGGCGTGTCGCATACTCGTATTGAGTATTGTATCTGGGAGGCGCTGAACCAGGCCTGGCCTCACTCATCAACCATAGCCCGCTTTGGAAGTGGTTTTTCTCCTGACCGTCCGATTGATGTTGCACAGGCAGATTTAATCATCAGTACCAGCCTGGAAGCTGCTGCCAATGTCCAATGTGACGAACACCAGTTACACATGTGTTATCTGGAGCCGCGTTCCAGCAACCAGAGTCCCATTAACCAGCAATTGGTGAATGCTTCAACCAACGTCGAATTTGTAGTTCCCACGAAAACACTTCAGAACCTGAATCGTGACCGCTTTACCTCATTCGTCAGACCTCCTGTCGATACGGATTTCTTTTGCTCCGGCTTTGAAAAACGAAGTCCATTCTATCTGCTGGTCGTCGATGGCCAATGGTCCACTGAAGATCAGCTCGCCGTTGATGCCTGCAAAGACTTGAATCGAAGCCTCTCAATTGTCGGGATTGCCGAGGATCAGGTTCCCGCGAAACTTCATAGTGAACCGCTGCTTGAAATTATTGGTCCCGTTGATGACCAGTTATTGAGAGAACAGTATCGACTCTGTTCTGCCGTGATTTGCCCGCGTGATGTGGACTTCGACCTTTCTGCCATTGAAGCCCAAAGCTGTGGAACACCGGTTATCATCTACGCTGATTGCGAGGCCGCTGCTTCGGTTACCTGCTTTGAACAACATGGACTGGGTAGTGGAATTTATTTTGAAGACAAAAGCGTAAAATCCCTTGCCACAGCCATTCGGGAACTGGAAATACGACCTCAACGCTGCCAGGCAGTCATTGGCTGGTGCTGTGCAGCCCAGTACTCCTACCAGCAGTTTCAGATTTCTTTTAACAGAGCCATTACAAAAGAAATTGCGTACCGGGCCAGGATGTCAAAACAGTCAATACAAATGCTGGAACAAGCAGATCAGGGTCCCGCGGAACAACGAGAAGCCGCGTAAAAAAGTGACACCAACGTCTCCAGCCAGCTACTCAGGTCACGCAATTCCTGTCGGGTCAGTTTTCCCTTCATTTCTCTGGCATCAGAGAGATTGGTTGTGGGCTTTGTTTGTCGATGACACTTCGCCTTACCGGCCTTACCGACAAGGAGTTTACCACTCGCAGGCAATAAAATCCAAACGGTACATTGCGGTGCAATTTCAGCACGGGGATATTCCTCCGACAGAAACTGTATACCGCTTTCAATTGCTCAGCCCCGACCGCAATCATCCCCGTTAATTCCCGTGGGCAGCATAATCTGAGGGTTATACGCAAAGAGTTCCATCTGGATACGATCATCTGAAGATCGCGAGAGAAGACTTGTTTTGTCTATTTCCTGGGCCCGTAAAACAAATCCCCTGCAAAAGCAGGAAACAAGGGTACCAAACGATATTTCATGCCGGTTCACATCACAATTCCTCTCAAACTCATTACCAGATAGAGAGTTAAGCAAAACTATCTATACATTGATGTGAACCAGAAAGAAAACATTATTCTCAAGAGGGCTTGAAGAAAACGCGATTCCATTACGGAAAATCATTGGGGAATTTCCCGCCCCAGAACCCAGTCGGCTCATTTTCTCAAGTCGATCTATTCACCACAACTGGATCGCGTTGCTTAATTATCACGACACAATCATACGGACTTCTGTGGTGCTCTGGATTCCTGTAATAAAGCAGCCGATATCTTATAAAGAGAGTTGAGGCACTACCACCATTCTCAGAGAAAACAGCCGATACGGGGCGCTTTCCCCAAATAATTGAAAACTGATCGTCTTACAAGGATGCGGGCACGTTCATGTCAAATCAAACAGTTGAGTCATTGGAAAAACGGGTTGCAGAGCTCGAATCGCAAATTGAAGATTATCAGAAACAATTGATTCATGCGCAAAAAATGAGTTCCGTCGGCGCATTGGCTTCTTCCATCACGCATGAATTCAATAATATTCTGACGACGGTTATCAACTATGCCAAACTCGGTTTACGACACAAAGAAGAAGAACGTCGTGAAAAGGCCTTTACTAAAATTCTATCAGCGGGACAGCGTGCTGCCAAAATCACAACAGGTATGCTTTCTTATGCCCGTGGCAGTGAAAGCCGCCAGGAACCGGTAGATCTGATCGTGCTGGTAAAAAGTGTCATCGCTTTAGTCGAAAAAGATCTGCAGATGAACCGAGTGAATTTGCACACCCATTTTGAAGCGCAGCCTGAAGTCGTATTAAACCCGAACCAGATTCAACAGGTTCTTGTCAATCTGATCGTCAATGCACGACAGGCAATGCCTTCAGGTGGCAGACTGGATCTTGCCGTGCGTCTCAACCAGGAATCCAATATGGCGGAAGTCATTGTCCGTGACAGTGGAGCTGGCATTCCTTCCGAACAGCTGCACCATATCTTTGATCAGTTTTACACGACTAAAGAAGCAGATGAAAACGGACAGGGAGGTACTGGACTCGGATTATCGCTGGCCAAAGAAGTCATGGAAGCCCATCGAGGACGGATCCGCGTTGAAAGTGCCGTTGGCAAAGGAACCGCGTTCACACTCAAATTCCCGCTGACAACCGCTGCGATTGAAGCAGCCTGAGCGGAATTGTACTGATCTCTACCAGAAATTCCTCAGACGGAGCTCTGAACAGAAGATTTTTCCGCATTTCCATTGAATTCCATAAAGCGTTAGACTATATAATCTTATTCTCAGGCCGGAGTGGCGGAATCGGCAGACGCGCTGGATTCAAAATCCAGTGAGGGTAAACCTCGTGGGGGTTCAAGTCCCCCCTCCGGTACTATAATACGAAAGGGCTTACGTCTATGTGGCGTGAGCCCTTTTTTATTGACCTGTAATAAAAACATGACAGGAACATGATCATGCAAAAATTCCGAAAACAGTTTCTAGTCTTCAGGAAATGTCATATAGCAATAAATCACAAAATCATTCCTACGGTAGCCATGAGACACCTGCAAGTCCATTCTGTTTCTGATGACATATACAAATTGTTTTTATAGTCTGTAATACCATCGTCAGTTTTGTGGGATTTGTCAGGCCTCCGGCATCCGCAAACTTTCCTCCTGGGAACTCAACTTTGAGTATGAAAATCTTTCGACTCCGGAAGAGACCGATTCATTCTTTTTCACTGTGCAGGATGAAACCGAATTAGCTCCGTTTTGATGTGTTGAAATCATCGCTCCTAGTAGCTCCGCTTCGAAAGAATCGAAAATGATCACCAGCACTTAAAACTTGGGATCACGCAACCGCCACGCATGCTCAGACTCGCCAGGATCAATCATCCCTTCCCAGGCAGGATGAGTCCCGTCATCAAAAAGTTCCTCCAATGTTTGAAATTGTTGTAATGTCCCCTCTCTATTTGCTGTTGCCAACAAACTCATTTCATCGACTTCTGGTTTTTCTTCGGCAAATGCTTTTAATAGCTGTTGAACGACTCTCGCCTGCGGAACAGAAAGCGTATAAACCGCTCCCAGCCCTGTTTTTGAGTCAGGCCAGTGAAATTGAAAGCTGTTTCCCTCTGTCCAATCAGGATACTGCTCTGCAAGTTTCCGAAAGTCATGTCGAATCGTTTGTGTAATTACTTCACCAGACTTTACCGGCACCTGTGAATCAACATATAGAGGCGGTCGATTCTCATTCTCCCAGCCAGCAATTCCGCTGGTGACCTCGATCTGATATTCACCAGGCGACATTTCGTAAATGGTTTTATCGGCTAATTTCTTTTTCACCATCCAGAAATCAGGCGCATGTGCCAGTTCTTGAGTAGCACCAGCCCGTTTGACTTCCACTTGCAGCCCGGGTCCCTCAGTCGATAGCATAATCATGCCCCCTGCTTTCCGCTTTGCTGTTTGATTACCCGGAACCGATGGCGGAGGGCCGAATTCGAAGTTTTTCTGAACAGGCGTGGAAGTGGGCGGTTCCGTCAGACGCCAGGTGCCTTCCGTTTTCCCTGGAATAATCAGCGATTCCCAGGCAGGATGCTGTCCTGCATTGAATAGTTTCTTCAGCGACTTATTTTGTTCCTTTGCCGCGTCTGTCTCTATGGATTTCAACAAAGCCGACTCGGATACATCCGGTTTTCCCGTTCCCAACGCGATCAACAACTGTTGTACCACCTCTGCCTGCGATTTTGATAAGGTATAAAGATAGTCGACCCCACTCTTTGCATCGGTCCAATGAAACGTGGTAAGCCTTCCCTGAGACCAGTCGGGGTGATTCTCCGCCAGCTTTTGATAATTTCGCGAAACATGCAGATCAACAATTTCTCCCGGTTTGATCGTAATTTTCGAATGATGGTAAGCAGGAGGCAGGCCATTGATCAACCAGCCAAAAAGCGAACTGGAAACCATCACATCGTAAGTTCCTGGGGAAACTTCATTGATCCCGTTCGTAAAGTGTCGCCCCATCATTCCCAATGCCCCGCCTGAGATCCCACCTCCGAACATACCTGCTTCCTCCTGGTCGGCCGGTATCAGGATCACTTGCAGATCAGATGATTCACGGATTAGCAGTATTGCCCCCAACTCAGGTTCTCCTGGTTGGCTGGCAGCATTGTTTGGTTGTGAATTGCGCAAGAGTCGATCAATTTCTTGTGATAAATCAATCCTGAGACTCATGGATTTCGCTTTGTTGATACTTCTGTCTAAAGTATGAATTCGTCCATTGCCCGAGTAACTGATTCGTAATGTATGTCGACCTTTTTTGAGATGCATTACTGCAGGATGGGAATCAACCAGATATTTCTCTCCCGTTTCCAACAGCTCAATCTCCGTAATCGGTCGATGGGGACGATAATCAATGAATACCAGGTCATTCGTGTCTGTCGAAACGGGGGATACGATCTGCATCAACAGCGAAAGCGAAAACAGACCAGCCAGCACCGCGGTCCCCCAGCCCATGAGATTCCAATGAGTCTTCAACGCAGCCGTCGCCCCCTTCTGCTTAATGAAATAAGCGGCTCCAAACATTCCACAGACTACCACCAGCTTCAAATCCCAATTCAAAGTCCGGAACTGTTCAATGTGATTCAGATACAGCCAGTTTTGTACAAACAGATAAAAGTTCAGCAGCAATACCACGCCGATTAATCCCCCCAGGATAACTCGTTTCTTCGAGTGCCGATGCTCTTGAACAAACAGATCATCACTGGGAGCGACAGGAATTTGCTCCGGTTTTGCTTGAGAACACTCATTCCGTCTTGTGATGTAACGGGCGATATAGAGCAGAATCCCAATCGGCCCCAGAAAAAAACAAGCCAGCAAAAAGAGTCCTTCCATCACTTTTGCAGACTTCGAATCAGGTTCAACGAGATTCCGTATTCCACAAACCATCACCAGCAGGCCGAGCGGACCGAAGAAGAGTAGAGAAACGACAACCATCTCTGAGACGCTGGGAGTAAAATGCCCCCCTCCTGCTGTTCCAATCAGCCATAAGAAAAGAGGAATCAGCAACATGATGCATCCCCCACAGACGGCGGCTCGATCCAGCCAATTTCCCCTGGCAACTCCCTCCGAAACAGGTTTCTTCATCGAACAGGCGGACGTCCCTTCAAGTTCCGGATGCCACGCTGCATCATCCTGTCTCCCACTGCGTTCCATCAGAAAGCCGACCGTTATAAATCCTCCCCCCAACAGAGAAAGGATCAAAAACGGTGCAAAACGCCATTCAGTGTTCGCCAGAAACGCGGGATGATTAAATCCCGTCGCAATGGTCCAGTTCCACAACACCATTAACACCCAGATTCCAATGCCGATCCCCGTTAGAATCCGTGCATCTTTTCGTTTCACCGCATCAACATAATCAGGTCCCTGTTTTAAGATATGCAGCCACTGCCCCCAGAGGACAAACCCGGTAAGAGCCAGCCCCCCCAACAGGGAAGCTACCAGAATCAATCCATACGCCGATTGAAATTCGCTTCCGGGTGGTGCAGCACGGATGAATGTCGTAGTGGCAAATGACAGCCATAAGATCAGAAACGCAGATAAGTTTGACAGGAACCAGGTTAATAACGGGAGTGGTTTGGGATTTACTTTTTTCCAATAAAAGAGCGAGGACACAATCAGACTCGCCACGAGTATGAGTGAGAACGGAATGACACGTTGCATGACATCAAAAGTCATTGTAGATTCTGAAGTGCTGGGACTGATCCATTGATATCCGGCTACAACTCCAAAAAAGATGATGATCAAAAGGGTTGCAATGAAACCAGCCGGAGTGCCTTCTTTTTTCAACCCGGCAGATAGAATGGAGCTTAAAGAATCTGGTTGAGGGACTGCTGCTCGCGGGGCGGGCTGCGACGATTTTCCAACCATGTTCGGCACCACACCCGGACGTTGTATGATCGCCAGATGTGCCGCAAGCAAATCAGCGACTTCACTCGCAGCCTGCAGACGGTCGTCAGGTCGCTTTTCCAGCAGACAGTCGATGATCTCGACCATCCAGTCCGGAATGTCTTCATTAACTTCCTGAATCGGTCGCGGCGTATCATCGCAGACTCGACGGACCACAGCCGCCAGGTTACTCGCGCGGAACGGCGAACGACCGGTACACATGGCATACAAGACAGCTCCCAGACTGAACAGGTCACTTCGCTGATCAACACGATTGCCAGCCGCCTGTTCGGGAGACATATACTGCGGCGTACCCGAGACTTCGCCGGTCTTTGTGATCGTCATATCATCAACGGCCCGCGCCAAACCAAAATCGGTGATTTTGACCCGTTCTACACCGTTTTCCAGCAGGATATTCGCCGGCTTGATATCGCGGTGAATCAGTCCCTGTTTATGAGCGGCCGCGAGCCCCTCGGCAACCTGGTTTCCAATCCGCAGGATTTCCGTCACACTCAGAGAACCAACTTTATCGAGCTTCTCCTGTAACGACTGCCCCAGCACATATTCCATCACCAGATAAGGCAACTTATCTTCATCGACAGCATGAATCGTCACGATATGTGGATGACTCACTGCAGCAGCGGCCTGCGCTTCGCGCAAAAATCGTTTCCGCGCATTGGGATTCACCGCCAACAGAGGCGACATCACCTTAATCGCCACGATCCGGTTCAACTTCGGATCCAGGGCGCGAAACACAATCCCCATGCCCCCCTGCCCGATCATTTCCTGAATCTGATATTCTCCCAGCGTTCCCAATAAATTGGGATCATCCGCAGGAGTTAGAAAATCAAGCGAAAACGGCTGCCGTTCACTCGATCCCACCGGTGATTTTTCCAGAAAGCTGCCGGCATCGTCATACGCCAGCAGCAGCGCTTCGACACGTCGGCGTTGCTCCGCGTTATCGCCACACATTTCATCCAGAAACTGCGCACGCTCCGCCGGTGTTTTCTTTTCCAGCGCAATCAGAAACAATCCCTCAATCGATTCAGGATTAACATTCGCACGTGTCAGTTCGGGCGCTGACTCAGAGTTTTCTTTTGCTTCAGGATCGAACATGATTTCATTTTTCTGCAAGATGGGAAATCCCATCAGGAAAACATTTCAAACGGGGACAGTTTTGCCCCACAACTATTATTCCATGCGATTTTGTCGCGCGGCGCGCCTCAGCAATTCTCTAAAAATGCAGTTTTTTTCGAAAACCCATCTCAACACAACTTCTCCTACCAGCCGTAAACCACTGCTATTAAACAGTTTGATCCTTATCGGTTTTGATTTGAGAAAATAACCAGGCCCGGGAATAAGCCCAGTGGCGTGCCGCTGTCGCGCGTGAGATTCCCAGTACGTCCGCGGCTTCCTGCTCACTCAGACCCGCAAAGTAACGCAGTTTCACGAGTTCCGCTTTCTCAGGACTTTCCAATGCAAATTTGGTGAGCGCGTCGTCCAGCGCCAGTAGATCATCCGCTTGATCTAGCGCCGGTACTGCGATTTCCGGCAGCGCAACGCGGTCCTGTTCGCCGCCATGTTTCACGCGATTTTTACGTCGTGCATTCTCGATCAGAATCCGTCGCATCGATTCTGCAGCCGCGGCGAAGAAATGTCCCCGATGATCCCACTGCTGCGCCTCATCTTGATCAACCACCAGTCGCAGATAAGCTTCATGCACCAGCGCTGTCGCCGTTAATGTCTGGCCGGGAGATTCGTGTGACATTTTCTGGCCAGCCAGCTTTCGCAATTCATCGTACACAATCGGCAACAGTTGATCGGTGGCAGCCACATCGCCTGCTTCGAGCGCTTTCAGAATTTGTGTGACTTCGTGCATACTGATAATCTCAATGTTTCCGTGTTTGATATTTTTAACCGGACGCCCCCGTATACGCATCACGCTTCAGTCTAACCAGATCACCGACCAATGCAAATCCTATTACTACCGGTTAAACAGACGCTGACCCGACTGCAGCAGATCATGTATCGATTCAATAAATAGAACTCGTCTTGACAAGCACGCGGCGTTGGAATCCTATTTTTCGACATAAAAAAAGGAATTATTTTTTCACTTGCCCCCGCCAGATCTCTGAATAATATGCGTGTTATGCGTCGCGCGCGTGAATGATTCATTTTCCCGCTGCCCCCATCCGCACCTGCCAGCGGTTCACTGTAAAAGTCCCTTCTTTCAGAATGATTTTCAGCCATTTCCAAATACTCGTTCCACTTGAGCACTACTTTAATGCGCGCGTTTTGCGCCTTAACAGACTCCCGATTTACAAAATCCAACACCATCAGTCTTATACGGAGCGATTTCACACATAAATGAACTTGACTCGCGCACGCCCTTCGCAAAGATTTTCAACCAACAGAAACATAGATCCTGATGCGTCCTGCCTGCAAAGAATCAGGAAGACAGAACCCCCTGTGACTGGTCCAGAAATTCGGCCCCTCCGCAGAACAATCATTGTCCATTATTATAGTGAAAGGCACGCAAACCCGGAGCTGGATATCCGGCACGACTGCTGAATGAAGAACAGCACCGTGAGCAATCGCATGCGCGGGACTGCAGCTACACAACTCTAATAAGCATAAATAAATTCCGCGTGCCACTGTCGGCTGGCAATTCAGGCCGGACAGTGCGCAAGAAAACCTTGCCTGATTCCGAATCCTCTGTATCAAAATTAACATCAACACGAAATAATCACGGATCTGAAATAAATAAACTGAATGGAATCAATTTATGATTCGATCACAGCCCCGAAATACTGTATACTGGGAACTGAATGCTTACACTCTTTCCACTGAAAAGAAACGACTCATGCGACTGACCTTTTTCATTCTCTGCTTCTCACTGGCTGCCACGCTCACCACTGCTGCCGAGAAAGCAACGACAAAACCGACTCATGACCAGCAAAAGAATGTTGAGTTTGAATCCGGCGTTGTCCTCACCTTCGATGATCGCTACATCGATCAATGGGTCGAGCAGATTCCGCTTTTCAAAAAGTACAACGCGCACGTCACGTTTTTTGTGGATCACTTTCACACATTGAAACCGGCGGAGATCGAGGAGCTGAAAAAACTGCAGGCGGCCGGACATGCGATTGGCTGTCACGGTGTCAAGCATCGTAAAGCCGTCGACTATGTCCGCGATCACGGCATCGACCAGTATCTGAAAGACGAGATCGATCCCGCAGTAAAACTGATGACAGACGCCGGTCTGAAACCGACGGCCTTCGCCTACCCCAGCAGTTCCCGTAATACCGAAATCGATCAGGCGTTACTCAAAACTTTTCGCCATCTCCGCGGCGGTACCGGCCTGACTCCCAACCAGCGCATGCGCGATCTTAAATCCATCTTTGTTTCCGTTGATCAGATCAAAAACACCGGCGGCCTGATCGGAACCGGCATTGATTACGCAGGAACCGAGAAACGCCCTGACTATCTCGTCCAGATTAAAGACGCCATGGACCACGCGAAACAACGCGGGGAAATCGTCATCTTCTACGCTCATAACATCAGCGATAAAGGCCCCGGCCATCATTTGTCCCCCAAGGCACTCGAAGATATCCTCGCACACGCCCAACAGATCAACCTGCCCACACTTACCTACGACGACCTGCCCTAAACACCCATTAATACTAGCGAGCCACTGTCGGCTGGCCCGACAGTGCGCGCATGAGAACCGTTCCTCACCCCGTACATAAAAGAGTTCCGTCGTAGTACAGAGCTACTTCTGTTCTTTCAGCTTCGATCCCAGTTCCACTTTCTCAGCCCAGACAAACCAGTCGCCTGACATCTGCCTGACCCGGTCCGGATGTTGAGCTGCCAGATTGTTCGTTTCACACCGGTCGGCGCTGATGTCATACAGTTCCCATTCTCGGATCTCTGAATCCCAGACGAGTTTCCACGGCCCCTGCCGTAATGCGCGATTGCCCGACCAGAACCAGGCCAGTGAATCGTGTAACGTTTTCTGTTCCCCGCGTAACAGCGACAGCATGCTGGTTCCTTCCAGGGGGAGAATCTCATGTCCCTGATAGGTTTGGGGATACTCGGTCCCCGCCATTTCCAGGAAGGTTGGCATCAAATCGATAATGTGAGCCGGACTGCGGTTGATCGTATTCGCGGGAACTTTTCCGGGCCACCAGGCGATACAGGGGGTGGAGATGCCCCCTTCATGCACCCACGACTTATAGCGACGAAACGGAGAGTTCTGCGCCCAGCCCCAGGCAGGACCGACGGCGACATAATCGTCTTTCGGACCCGGTCTTCTGACATTCGGATCACGGCCGCCTGGTTCTTCACTGCACCCGCCGTTGTCGGAGAGAAACAACACCAGCGTATTATCAAGCTGCTTCGTTTCTTTTAACGTCCTCATGATCCGGCCGATGTTCTGATCCATGCTGTCAATCATTGCCGCATAAACGGCCATTCGCAGATCTTCAAATTCGTGATTCGCAGTATCCCAGTCGTACGTACGGCTGTCCCCTTCCGAAAGCGACCAGTTTTTCCCTGCCAGCCCCATCTCCTGCAGGCGTTTCCAGCGATCTTTCCGCATCTGATCCCAGCCCATTTTAAATTTACCGATGTATTTGGCAATGTCTTCCGGCTTGGCGTGCAGCGGATAATGCGGCGCCGTGTAACACAGATGAATAAAAAATGGTTTGTCATCTTTGCTGTACTGCTGAATCATCCCCAGTGTGTGATCGGTAAAGGCGTCGGTCGTATAATAACCGTCCGTAAATTCAGTCACCGTTTTGTCGTCCTGTCCGAAGCTGCGAATGCCGGCCCGTTTGTAAGGGGGATCGGAGATCGTCGGATCAAAAAAGTTACAGCAGCCATCCAGTACACCGTAATACGAATCGAAGCCGCGAAAAAACGGATGTGTGGTTTTATCATAACGATCGATCCAGCCCCCCGGTGTTTTGCTCTTCGCATAACCCTGCGTGCGCATCAGATGCCATTTACCGCTGAGTCCCGTCCGATAACCGGCAACTTTCATCGCTTCACCCAGTGTGACCATATTCTGACGCATGTGCCCCCCCTTCCCGAAGCGGGGATAGAGACCGGTCAAAATCGAAGCCCGTGTTGTCGTGCATTTCGCGTTGTTATAAAACTGCGTAAACCGCATCCCTTCGCGGGCCAGTCGATTCAGGTTCGGTGTCTCAACTTCGCCACCGTAACAACCGATATCGGAGAACCCCATATCGTCGCACATGATCAGAATAATATTCGGCTTGTCGGCTGCCTGCAGGAAAATGTCAGTCGAACAGAGAAAACTGAATATACAAACGAGTCCCATGAGTCTGGGAGAGCGCGAGTTCGGCATGATGCTGCTTTATTTTCGGAAGAGTCCTGGAAACGCGGTAAATTCGATTGGCTCATTGTAAGCGGTCGATAGACAGGACTCAACGATTGATCTTTCCCTAGAGACACGTTCACGGTAATTGCAGGAAGATCCTGGTTACGAATTGATCTGGCTTTCGCCACCGGGTACAGTTTAAAGAACACTTTTATATCATATGACATTTTCTCTTATCTCTTAGAATCTGTTGCGGGAGATCGATCATGAGTCATTCGAAACAGTCACGTCGGGATTTTTTAAAAACCACCGCCGCCGGAACGACGGCTGCTTTGTTCGGTGCCCCCGCGATTCACGCTGGTACGAAAACCGATTCTCGCATCGTACTGGGCTCAGGCGATCATCAATATGAAGTCACCCACGATTGTGTGAAACTGCCTGCGAAATTTACCTGGCAGACGACGCATAACGTCGCCGTGGATAAAGACGGATTTCTGTATGTCATTCACGAAGGTCGCGCTGATCAGTCCGAACACCCTTCGATTTTTGTTTTTGATCCGGACGGCAAATATGTCCGCTCGTTCGGCAAACAGTTTCAGGGGGGCGGGCACGGACTGGAAGTCCGCCAGGAGGGGAACGAACAGTTCCTCTACGTCACCGCGTATCAGCACCTGAAGACATTTGCCAAACTGAATCTGAAAGGCGAAACCGTCTGGCAGAAGTTTGCGCCGATGGAATCCGATGTGTATGCCACGGGCGAGGCCACAGATCCCAAAAAAGTCTGGGGCCGCGATCGCTTTCTGCCGACCAATTTCGCGTTTCACTCCGATGGCGGATTCTATCTGGCCGACGGTTATGGCGCGTATCAGATCCACCGCTTTGACAAAGAGGGCAAATGGCTCTTCGCCTTTGGGGGACAAGGTAAAGAAGACGGCAAGTTTAACCTGCCGCACGGGCTGTGGATCGATGATCGTCCCGGGCGGGAACCGTCTGTGGTAGTGGCAGACCGGGCCAACGCGCGAATTCAGTGGTTCACCTTGGACGGCAAACACCTGCAGACGATGACCGGCTTTATTCTGCCTGCGAATCTCGATACATACAAAGACGTCCTGCTCGTCCCTGACCTGGCTTCACGCATTACTCTGCTGGATGCGGACAATAAGGTCATCGCGCATCTGGGACAGGACCCGGAATGGGAAAAAGCGATGAAAGCCGCTAAGCCCCGCATGCGGGAGACTCCCGATCAATGGCAGGCCGGCCGTTTCGTACATCCCCATGATGCCTGTTTTGATCAGGACGGAAATATCTTTGTTGCCGAATGGGTGGCCACCGGAAGAATTACAAAACTGAAACGGCTCGGCTAGGAAAACATCCCGCTGCGAAGCATCACCGAGAATTGATTATCACCAGAAAACCGCAAACCCATTTTCATATTCGATAGAAGTAATAAGATGAATTTACTCTCAATCCGAACAGCACTTTTTCTGATTTTATTCGCCCCAGCGGCTGTCATGGCCAGTTACGAGCCCCAGCCTGCGAAAATCAAATTAAGCCCGGAAACGGAAGCTCGCTGCCTTGAAGTGCTGCGGGAAGCGATTCGCTCCGATGAATTCTGGCCTTCGATGCACGCCGCAGAAGCACTCACCCTCGCAGGCAAAGGGGCTGAAGTCCGGCAGATTATCGAACCGAAGTTGAAAACCGAAAAAGATGACCAGAAACGGTGTGGTCTGGCGCGCGAACTGGTTCGCGCCGGCGACCGCTCCAAAGCGGCGATCATGTTTCAGATTCTGGCAGGTAAAGATCCTCACGGACACATTCATGCCTGCGAATCGTTGTACAAAGTCAATGAACTCGGAAATGGCGTATTAATTCGTGAAGCGATGAATTCGGACGATCCGAAAAAAGCCATGATGGCGGCCGCCCTGCTCTGTCGCTGGGGCAACCAGGACGCGTTCAAAGTCGTCCGGAAATATCTGAACGACCCTGATGTGAGTAATGCCAGTATCGCAGCCTGGATTCTCGCCCGCGTAGGAGATCCGCAGGATATCCCGGCCTTAAAAGCAAATTTGAAACGAGTAGATGATCCGTTTATCCGGTCGTATTTTGAAGCCGCACTCGCCATGCACGGCGATCCGGAAGGTTTGCAGGCCATTTCCAGTAATCTCTCCAGTGACAACCCTGCCATCAAAACCTATTCCGCGATTTTTGCCGGCGAAGCGGGTGCCAGTGATCTGAAAGAAAAACTCAAAAAACAGTTGAGCGATGAAAATCGCGACGCACGCATCCGGGCAGCACAGGCGTTGATTGTGCTGGCGAAAAACGACGAGTCCCCCAAAGATCAAGTCATCGTGAATGACGTTTATCAAGCGTCTAAAGAATACCCACGATACAGTGAAGGTTCGATCCTCCCTTTAAATGACGGAACGTTATTGTACACAACAACACAATTCATCGGCAGTGGCTCCGATTTTGCCACTGCCCGGATCATTGCTAAAAAATCGACCGATGGAGGCAAAACCTGGAGCGAACCTCGCGTATTGCAGGAAAACACAGGGAAGAAAAACGTGATGTCGGCCACCCTGCGTTATCTGGCAAGTCCGCTGAATGAGAAACGCCCCATCGGCTTGTTTTATCTCAAGAAAAATACTCTGGCCGATCTGAAAGCCTATCTGAAAGTCTCACACGATGATGGCAAAACGTTCGGCGACCCGATCGAAATCACAGCCCCTCCCGGCTACCACGTGGTGAACAATGACCGCATCACGATTTTATCGTCAGGCCGCTGGCTGGTGCCGGTTGCTTCGACGCCCGACGTAGCCAAATCAAATCATTTTGTCTCGGCCTGTTTTATTTCCGATGATCAGGGGCAGACCTGGCATCAGTCGAAAGGAAGCGTCGATTATGAAAAACGGGGCGCGATGGAACCGGAAGTTTTCGAACTAAAAGGAGGCAATATACTGATGATTTTCCGTACGCAGTCCGGCCATATCGGATCAAGCGTCTCTCATGATGGAGGTGAAACCTGGGACAAACCCGGTTCCTGGGGCGTGCGTGCTCCCGAAGCACCAGCCACACTCCGCCGCATTCCTTCGACCGGCGATCTGATGTTGATCTGGAATGACAATTTTGAACCCGGCACAGGACATAGCGGGAAACGAAGTCCTTTAACCGTTGCCATCAGTGATGATGAAGGCAAGACCTGGAAATTCAAAAAGAATCTGGAGCCCAGCCCGGATCACACTTATTCCTACATCAGCCTGATCTTTTTTCAGGGGCGTGCGATCATGAGCTATTACGTAGGCGATGAAAACCAGACATGGTCATCCCGCTTTCGTTCAATTCCGCTGTCCTGGTTCTACCAGCCAGAGTCGGATTAATTCACCTGGTCAGCCCCGTCCTTGATTGCGGGACGGGGAAACCAATCGAGAAGCTGCGTTACTTTCCGATACAGTACAGCATTTCCTGTCGCGCGCCATCTTTATCCTCAGAGAGACGCATATAAATGTGACTGTCACAAAACGTAGGCGTGGCAAATACTTCCGTGCCCAGTTTGTTTTCACTCAGCAATTCGAATTCTTCAGGATTCGCTTTGAATACATAGGTCTCGCCGGCTTCGTTAGTCACATAAATCCGGTCGCCAACCAGTACGGGAGAAGAACTGAACGTCCCCCCCAGACGTCCTTTCCAGATTTCCTTGCCGGTCTTGACGTCCCAGCAGATGGCAACGCCGTTATCGGTGACGGAATAGATCTTGTCATCTTTGATCAGCATCGAAGGCACATAAACGCGATTACTGTTTTCCCAGACCACTTCACCCGAACCGTCGGCTTTAACCGCGGACATATGATTTTTGGGATACCCGCCGCTGGTCAGGATCAGCTCCCCATTGGAAACAGTGGACGTCACACACTCCGTCGTCGCGCCTTCGATCTCCCACAGCTTGTTACCCGTGAGTGGTTCAATACCAGTCACAAGATCACAGCCTGTCATCAACACCTGATCTTTGCCTGCGACTTTCAGAATAATCGGTGAAGGATAATTCGGAGTTTTAGGACGATCAATTTTCCAGACGACTGATCCATCGATCCGCTTCAGGCCGGCAACGGCACCGCCGCTTTTGTTATCCGCTGAGACAATCACCAGCGAATCGTATAACGCTGGCGAGGAACCGTAGCCCTGGTGAATAATATAATCGGTAATTTTTGTCTGCCAGAGCTGTTTGCCCGCCAGCGAAAGAGCCGTCGTGTAAGCAGCACCGTCGTTAATGAAATTGATAAACAGTCGTTCGCCATCGCAGGCGACAGTCGACGAAGCATGCGTTGATTTTTTATTCCCTTTGGTGCTGAAGCCCCCGGTATGGATCACCGTTTTCCAGAGCTGTTTACCCGTCGTCCGATCATAACAGAGAACAAACTGTGTTTCCTTATCGGTATCGGCTGAAGCGAGATAGATGCGATTGCCGACCACCGTCGGAGAACCATAACCCCGCCCCGGGATCGGCGATTTCCAGAGAATATTTTCGGTTGTACTCCATTTCAGCGGCGGACTCTGATTGGGATTCGCAATTCCATTCCGCTGCGGGCCGCGCCACCAGGGCCAATCGGTTGAATTCACTTTGATTGCATCGACAGCGGCCCCCTGCTTTTCGTCCGCCATAAGCAAGACAGGCTGAAAGATCAAGAACAACAGACAGGCGTTGAGAAACCGGGTCATGGGTGTGGCTTTCTAAAAGGTTGGCGGCTTGGGAGGGATGTAATGAAACGTTGTGCTTCTATTTAATGATCTAATAATTGTAAGCGGTCAGAAGTCAACCGCAAGTGAAGCTGCTTGCAGGATATTGCGAACTTACAAAACGGGACCTGATCGATGACACAAGTTTTGGCTTCAGGTCTGAATGGATCACACCCGTAAATGGCCTGTCTGCGTTCAATCTGGCTCAGCAAAACTGCCGACACCATGATATTAATAGCACTTGATTTAATATTCCTTCAGATGTTACGATGAAGAGAATTCCGCGCGTAAATCATCTGCGTCAGCATTCTGTTAAAGGAGTATCAAAATGAGCAACGTCAACCGCCGCACGTTTATGGGAGCATCTCTTGCCTGGGCAGGAGCATCGGCGCTGGGACAGGCGGCGGTTTCGGCAAACGAAAAAGTCAACGTGGCACTCGTCGGCTGTGGTAGTCGTGGCAGTGCCTTAGGCGGTTGGTTCTCAAAACTGCCTGACAGTCAACTGGTTGCCGTTTGTGATCCCGATGCAGGCCGTTCCGGGCAGATGGCAGACCAGATTGAAATGTCAGGCGCAAAACGCCCGAAAACTGTTGAAGATTTTCGCTCGCTGCTCGACGGGAATGAAATTGACGCGATTGCCATTGCCACTCCTGATCTCTGGCACACCCCCGCCGCCATCATGGCCTGCCAGGCGGGCAAAGACGTGTATGTCGAAAAACCCTGCTCGCATAATATTCACGAGGGACGCCAGCTGGTGAATGCGGCCCGTAAATACAAGAGTGTGGTCCAGCATGGCACCAACCTGCGTGCCACCCCTATTTACAAACAGGCCTGGAAACAGATTCAGGACGGTGCGATTGGCAAAGTCATGATGGTCAAAGCCATCAATAATCAACGCCGCCCCCTTTATCCACCACGGCCTGATGAACCGGTTCCGAAAGGCGTCAACTATGACCTCTGGCTGGGCCCCGCACAAAAACGCCCGTTTAATAAAAACTGCTTTCACTCATCCTGGCACTGGAACTGGGATTTTGGTACCGGAGACATCGGTAATGATGGCGTGCATCAGATTGATATTGGCCGCTGGGGCATGAATTTGAAAGCACCGAACGCCGTCTCCTGCAGTGGCGCGAAACTTGGCTCCAAAGGAGATGCCCAGGAAACGCCCGACACGATGGTCGTCACCTGGGAATACGATGATCTGCTTTATGTGTATGAACAGCGCGATTTTACTCCGTATCGCCTGCAGGCACATCGTAACGATAACGACAACATATTCTATGGCGATAAAGGCTTTATGATGGTCGATCGCAACGGCTATCGCATCTTCTACAAACACGAACGTGGTCCCGCCTTCGAACAGAAGTGGCAGGACACGCCGACCCATTATCAGAACTTCATCGATTGTGTCAAAAGTCGCAATTCACAGAACCTGCTGGCAGAAATTGAAGAGGGGCACTACTCGGCTCTGCTCAGCCACCTCGGAAATATTTCTTATCGCACAGGACGGCGGCTGGTATTTGACCCTAAAACCGAAACTTTTCCGGACGACAAAGACGCCAACCAGTATCTGACGCGCGACTATCGCGATGGATACGAATTGCCTCAGGTTTAAGTCTCCAGAAAACACAGTGAACACAGTCCCGTTTTGGAGAAAGCAGTTTCATGGCAGATAAAGCGATTGTGGCTCTTTTCATCAATGAGACATCCCCGCATCTCGGCGCATATTTTCCGGCACTCGCTGCCTGTGAAGAAGTCAGCGAGGTCATTCTGTGTGACGAAGGTCAAAAACATGTCGCAGAGGCCCGCCAGAAGTTGGGGGAGAAATTAACGCGCGTTTATGACAACCCCGACGAACTGTTCAAAAAAGAAAAACCGGACATGGCGCTGATCGCGATGGAAGCCGTCCAGTCACCGGCCGCCATTGATCGTGCACTGGATCATGGCTGTCCCGTGTTCGCCGAAAAGCCTGCCTGTATCAGCATTGATCAATTTGAAGCACTGGTCAAAAAGGCCGACGGAAAACATCTCAATCTCATGCTCGCACTCGCGAATCGGAATAACCCGGAAGTCAAAGCAGCCCGGCGCATGATCCGCAAAGGGACGTTCGGGAATATCTATGGTATTGAAATGAATTTCATCGCCGATCAGACACGGTTAATGAGTAAAAACTATCACTCAGGCTGGTTCGCACACAAAAACCGCGGCGGAGGCGGGCATCTGATCTGGCTGGGAATTCACTGGCTTGATCTGGGCATGTACATCACCGATTCCAAAATCACTGATGTCGCCGGCTTCATCACCAACATCGGTGGACAGCCGATTGACGTCGAAGATTCCGCAGCCCTCAGTCTCAAGTTCGATAAAGGGTTCCTGGGGACGCTGACCTCCGGATATTATACGAGTCGAGGCAAACAGTCTTTGATTAAAATCTGGGGATCCAAAGGCTGGCTCGAAATGGACTACTCGACCGGAAAACATTTGCAGTGGTCGCTGAATGCAGACAAACCGGGAACCATTCATAAATTTGAAGAGTCCATTCAACCGCGGGGTTACACTCCCTGCGTGCAGGCTGCCGTCAGGTCGGTGCTGGAAAAAGAAGCCCCCACCCTCACCAGCCGTGACAGTCTGCAGGTTTTACGAACCATCTACGCCGCCTACAAAGCAGCCGAAACAGGTGAGACACAACACATTCCCGTTGATTGACTGCACCCGTTCCCCTGCACGATTACTGCCTGGTATAGGTATGCCCCAGATCATTCGTTCGAACGTCTTTCAGTTTGTCGATCATCCGTTTCTTGAATGCGGCAACGGTCGACTGATGTTCGGGCCTTTCAGAAAGATTCGTAAACTGCTGCGGGTCATTCTGCATGTCATACAGTTCCACGCCTGCAGAGGCATCTTCTTTGTATTGAATATAAGCCCAGCGATCATCGCGGAGCAGAAAACCACGATTCCCGTTTCCACGCGGATCAACGCTGAACGCGGCATCACGCACGCGCAGACTCGGATCATCCAGGAGCGGCTCGAGATTTTTGCCCTGAATATTTTCCGGAATGTTCAATCCACACAGGCTGCTGACCGTCGGATATAAATCGAGCAGTTCGGCCAGCGAGTGACAGACCGCGGGCTGCTTTCCGGGAACGCTGATAATCAAAGGCACTGCCGCCGACTCTTCATGCAGACTCACCTTGGCCCAGAAATCATGTTCTCCCAGATGGTAGCCGTGATCGCTGGTGAAGATCACAATCGTTTTGTCTTCAATGCCGGCGCGTTTGAGTGCATTCAATACTTTGCCGACTTGTGCATCCATATAAACGACCGATGCCAGATAACCGCCGACCGCTTTTTTCTGCCGCCGCTGATCCATTTTCATGTTCACGCTGGTTTTGTAATTGATGCCCAGCTTGGGAATGTCATCCCAGTCCCCGTTGATCTTTTCTGGCAGGACGTGTTTTTTATACGGCTTAAACGGTGGAAAATACGATCGCGGCGCGACAAAAGGGACATGCGGCCTGACAAAACCGATGCCCAGAAAAAAGGGTTCGTTTTTGTGCTTCTCAATCAGTTCAACGGCTTTTTTCGCGGTTTTTCCGTCGGAGTGCACCAGGTCATCCCCGTCTGCTTCGACCACGACAAACGTATTCCCGCCGACCGCCGGCTTTTTTCCATCGGAATTATTCTCGAGTGTTTCACCGTCTCCGGACGCAGCCCATTCCGGCCCCTGGCTGTTGAATCGTTCTGTCCAGGACGCCGGATCATCGGTACCGTCATTGCCCTTTTCAATATCGCCAGGCACGCCCATATGGTAAATCTTGCTGACACGCGCAGTGTAATAATCGTTGTTTTTGAAATGCTGCGACCAGGTCGCCCGGTCGCCAATATAAGACCGCGGACTCACATAACCAAAGGCCGTCGACGCATGGGGATAATAACCCGACATGAACGAGGCCCGGGAAGGACCACAATAGGTGGCTTGACAATAAGCGTGTGTAAAACGCGTCCCCTTAGCGGCAATCGAATCAATATGCGGCGTTTGACAAACCTTGTTCCCATAGCAGGAAAGCGCTGTTGCCGTCAGGTCGTCGGAGATGATGAACAGCACGTTATAACGATTTTCAGCCGCAGGCAACTTTTCAGCAAATGCTTGTATTCCCGGAATCAGACAGACAAACAGGGACAGGTAATACATTTTCATCTGTTTTCCCGATCGATGGAGGGATATGAACGGCTGGAACTCATTAGCGGAACACTGACCTCTATTCTACGGCTCTGTTTTCGCGCCGGCAACTCAACAACCGTAATACTGGTTTCCCGAGACGCAATGCCGAATTCGACTCTGTCATAAATTCAAGGCGTTCGAAGATGATGCGGCGTCTAGCTTGTGATTCACTCAGTCATGATCACTGGCAGGAATCACATCGACAAACGAAACGCCCACGCGAAGCTCATCGAAATCAGTGGAATACTGGCTGACGATTTTGACACGTTCGATTCTCAGATCAGGGGCCATCAATCTCAGATCCACATCGTCCAGATCCGGAATCTGATTCAGGAGAGGATTCAGCCAGAGATCGACTTCTTCCGCTCCGGGTCGAAAGAGAATTCGCGCGACGACCAGCACCGCCTGCCCTGAGAGCACTTCGCTGGATGCCGTATTGATTTCCGTGCCGTTTACCTGTCCTGCAGCGGACCAGTTTCCCCGGTCGGAAGAAGCCAGTTTTCCAATCCGCAGGCTCGATTCCTCATTTCCAAAATCAAGATAGGCATAACGCCCCTCACCGGCGTTGTCATAAGATTGCGCCATGAAGCTGAGCCATAATATTTCTCCATCAGCGCCAAAGCCTTTTGTATCGGATAACGCATAGGGCACCTGTTGCAGGTCGAGATGGCGTACGGCAACGGATTCCGTATTCGATCCCGAGCGGAATTGTCCCCCTTTTGTCAGCAGCATATTTCCGTACTGGTCGGAGAATCCGAGCGGACCAAACAATCGCATATCATTTTTTCCGGTCGTCTGCTGTTTCGGGTCTTTGATAATCGAGGCATACGCGGGCCCTTCATCGACCCAGGGACCAGACCAGCCCTGGCCCCCCTCCAACCCATTTATCCCTTCCGATTCTTTCTCACTGAGAAGTTCTGTGGAATAATCAAACCCCTCGTACAAAAAGGGCTGTGCTGCTTTCCGCGCCATCAGAAAGGATTTTTTGGCATAAGCCGGCTCAAAGATAATTGCCTCGAATGCTTTTTCTTCATCATAAGGAATCTGAAAATCCCTGATAAACATCACCGCCAGATTGATTGTGGAAACGATTCCGATCCCCACTAACAGAAACCACCGCCACGTCAGAATTCGATTTGTGTGTTTCTGTTTTTCGACCGACTGAGTCGGATCAAGCTGAATTTCGATCTCAGATTCAGTAGGCAGAGTCAGTGGTTCTTCCTGGCGAGAACGCATCTCCTGGATTTGTGCCTCACTAATCGCGCGCGTCTGAAATCGCTGCCGGAGATAAGAGTGCAGAAAAACACGACGGAATGCCTGGTCTGCATTCTGGCTGTCTGACTTAATCCACTGCTCCAGCCGTTGCGCTTCTTCCGAGGTTAGCTCTTCGCCGTCCAGATAAGCGTCGATATCACCGAGTGCCGTGTTCTCTTTAATTTCCGACATTCGCTTCACCAGAGGCGCGTTTTTGAACGCAGTCCATTAAGGTCGTACGGATCCGAGACAACGTCACTCGAACTGAACCGGTCGACGTTCCCAGTTCGGTAGCAATTTGTTTCGGCTTCATGTCATCAGAGTAACGCAGGCCTAATAATCTCCGGGAACGTTCGGTTAACTGATCAAGACAATACTCAAGCAGGTCACGTTCTTCGGTCATCAATTGCTGCACCCGGGAACAGGCATCAGCCAGTGCATCGATGGCCTCGCCCATAAACATCACTCGATCACGACGCTTGCCCCGATAAAAATCGGCAATTTTTAATTTCGCAATCCACAAAGCCCAGGGAAGGAAGGGACGGGAACTATCATATTCGTCGTAACGCAAGGCAACTTCTGCAGCCACTTCCTGCAGTAAATCCTCTGCATCATTGAACTGAGGAGTTGATGCGACAACGAACGCCATTAATGAAGGTTGAACTTTCACCCAGTTACGTGCTAATTCTGCGCGACTTCGCGCAGATTCAGCCTGAATCGTTGTGATTTGAGTTGCATTCATCGGGCAAGTGCATCTTTTCTTTTAGCTGTTAAATTTATTATCTAATTGATCCGGTGACGAACTTTTTCTGATTGAACACAGTGCTGGAACTTCTTGAAATGTAATCGTGCTCTTCAGTAGCAACAATATTTTATATTGTAGTAGAATCTATGAAGAACTGATGAAGATCATGAAGAAGTTTGAATCATTGAGATAAAAAATTGAGATCTAATTGAATTTCTTTTTTTTTGAAAATACTTGTTAACGTTTTGGGGTCTGCTGCGATATACAATTAAGGACAGGAACCCGTATTAGCGAAACGGAACCCCCAAACTGTTCATACGCATACCATACAGACGGGGGGGGAACAGAATCAATGATTTCGCCTGCCTCAGTTTCTACGCAGTATCACGTTTTTTGTTACTGCTGAAATCCGTGGCAGGCGCAAGCTGACAGGCCATGAGGAACAGGGCTTGGCACGCAGTATCCAATGTGGCTCACCGTTCGACGACGATGCCTGAACTCCCTCCAAACCGTCAAACAACTGGATTTGGAAACACGATCGAACCTCGAGGCAAACCCAAAATCAGAAACCGTTTTCTGACACGAAGAGCTCTTGTCGCTTCGCAAAGTTCAAGACAGGCGCTGTGCCTTCACTTTGTCTAGTCCGTATCGAGACTGAACGGAAAATCATTTTTCCCCGGTTTGACTTCGATCGTCAGCGTGGAAGCAGCGTTATATTTCTCAGGAATTGTTTCCTGCTGCTCGGTGGTAGAGCCATCTGCGTTTTGGATATACCGTTGTGTTGAAATGCGTACGGTATGTTTGCCAATTCTTGCTCCTTTGGTCTCCTTGTTATAAGCCAGTTCGAAGCGACCTTCATTATCTGTAATGCCTGTCGAAGGTCGACCCGATTCTGGAGCAAAGGTGACTACTGCTCCCGGAAGCACCTCACCATCCAATACCACCATGCCGATCACCTCGGCGGTGTCTGGCTGATCTTCCGGCGTAGGAGAGCAACCAACCAGAGCCGGTAACAGAAAAGAAGCAGTACAGGCTAAAGCACAAATAGTTTTTTGTAGAGAGGGGAAGCAAAGTAAAGACATAGTAATCCTAAATTAAAAAGAGCGATCCTCGGTAACTCAACTGCAGGAATTCCAAGGATATCAAAATGCAGTTTGCCAAGAGCAGGATATTCTCAGGAAACCGAAATCGAGTGTAAAGCCCTGGAAAAAGTTGTTCTCGCTTTTATCTCCTGGTCAGAAGGCTGGTACGTAAAACTGTATTTTTCAATACCGATTGGTGTTTTATTGTCAGGGATTCGTTTTTTGAGGGCCTTCTAAAACCAGAATAAGCCTCTGATGCACTGTGACTGCGGAATCTCTGGAGCCGTAGAGGACCAGGAAGGGGAAGCCAGCTTTCAATGCAAGTGATCGGTCTGGGCCGCGCGACACACATATATCCTCATTTCGATTCGTATGAATACAAGTCGCCCGCATGAAGCGATTACCAGCCTGTCGAGGCCTCTGAGGGGACAAGAATTCATTCGCACGAAGATAATCCGAGATAGTAGATTTCTTTAAAGCACAACAATAGGAATAGCAACTAATAATCAACATATATTCACCTAACATACAGATTAATTACACCCATATTGTAAATAATTTCATTAATTTATATACATAAAACACATTATATTTCGTATAATTCACTTAAGTTTGTAGGGTCTTTTAGATATTAACATTTTTTTAATACCATTAATGAAGGATCAGTGGATGTCTCTAAACAAGTTTCGACGCGCTTTCACGTTAATTGAGTTGCTAGTTGTAATTGCAATTATTGCTATTTTAATCGCGCTACTGCTTCCAGCAGTTCAACAAGCCCGAGAGGCTGCTCGCAGAAGCACTTGCAAGAACAATCTCAAGCAAATTGGTCTCGCGCTCCACAACTATCACGAAACACATCGTGTATTCCCTCCCGGCATGATCAATGATCATGGCTGGCTTAGCACGACATTTATCCTCCCCTTCATGGATCAAGGGCCGCTCTATAATAAATTAAGCCCCAATGGTCCGATGAATCTTTCAAATGCAACAGTACTCGCAGATGTTCGTACGATCCTGCCTGCTTACCTGTGCCCATCCAGTGCGGACCCGAATCCTTCACAAAATTCAAACCTGCCCGTGAATGGTATTGCGATTGGACTTTCAAACTATCTGGGGTTCAATGGAAATGGCGACTATCGTTGCAATACCTCAAAGCCTAACGGAATTTTCTACATGGATAGTGCGACTCGAATTCGTGATGTTACCGATGGTCTTTCCAACACTTTTGCCTTCACTGAGAGAACGAGCGTTAACGATAGCGCTGGTACGAATCATATTGGCGCAGTTTGGGCAGGTGTCACCCCCTGTGCTAGCACAACCTATAATTTCGAGAATATTCGTTATGGTACGATGCAAGCCGTACCTGGCTGGTCAATGATCAATGGTGTCGCTTATCAATTTGGTCCAAGTAGTCTGCACGTGGGTGGCGTGCATGTTTTACTGGCAGATGGTGCGGTTCGCTTTGCCAGCGAAAATATGGACGCTTCTCGAAATACAGCCCCCCTGAGCACTTATTTCAAACTGGCAGTCAGAAATGATGGCGAAGTGATTGGTGAGTGGTAAGCATCTCCATATTATGATGCGACTGAAGTTCCCGAGAATTCGGGCGCTCGGTTAGATGACACTGCTTACTGATACCTTTCGGGAGTTTGATCACCCAGCGGCAGATCCCCGTTTCCGTTCCAGTTAGAATATTAGAAATCTGAGACAAATCATCCCCGGCGACGGGGATGATTTTTTTTGTTACCCCCCCGAAGTTTGATCTCCCCGGTGAGCTCTGTAAATGGCCTTCGTTGTCGTCCAGCCTCTGACCGCTCCCTTCAGTATCAGCTCCCATTTTAATCTGGACAGAAGCGAACCCGGCGAATTCCCGAATTCGCCTTGAGTTCCTTATCGCACTTATGGTATAAACATTCATTGATGCGTGTTTTCGATTCGCATGAAGCGAATGAGTTGTTGGTACGCGATGCCTTCTCGGTTGGGAAAGGAAAACAATGCTGTCATTCTTGTACTCGCAGGAGCAGCAAAATCGGATCAGTTCACGGCGGTCGTTTATCCAGGCCGGAACCCTCGGACTGGCCGGTTTAACGCTGACCGATTTATTACGGGCCGAAGCAGAATCTAACATCCGTTCTTCGACGAAAGCCATCATAAACGTCCACCTGGATGGTGGGCCGCCTCATATGGACATGATCGATTTAAAGCCCGAAGCGCCGCTTGAGATTCGCGGCGAATTTCAGCCCATTGCCTCTAAAGTTCCCGGGATCCAAATTTGTGAACTGCTGCCTCGGATGGCGGCTCAGGCAGACAAATTTGCTTTTGTGCGGTCCCTCGTCGGTTCGGCCGGCGCTCATGATGCCTTTCAGACCCAATCCGGTTTTTCGAAGAAAGACATGCTTTCGGTTGGCGGTCGGCCGGCTCTCGGTTCGGTCATCGCCAAGCTCAAAGGCAGTCCCGCCGATCTGACCCCCTCGTTTGTGGATATCATGCAGGGACGGGGGTTAGTCCGAAACAGCGCCCGCCCCGGTTTTTTAGGCCCCGCGTTTCAACCCTTCCGCCCCGATATCTCAGACCTGTTCGAACGTCAGCTCGAAAAAGGAATGCAGGGGGAACTCAAGCGATTGGGGGCAGAACATCAGGTCAGTCTGAAACTGAATCCGGCACTCAGTCTGGAGCGACTGGAAAATCGCACCACTTTACTTTCCGAACTGGATACCATCCGTCGCAGAGTGGATGCCAGTGGCATGATGGACGCCATGGACCGTTTTTCCCAGCAGGCAGTCAGCATTCTCACTTCCGGTCGACTGGCCGACGCGATCGATTTCACACAGGAAGATCCCGCCACCCTGGCCCGTTATACGCGCGCTCCTCAAGATTCATCTTCGCGTTTTTATACGAGTGAAGGTCCTGATGCGGTCAAAAAATTCCTGCTGGCCAGACGTCTGGTGGAAGCAGGTGTGCGTTGCGTGAGTCTCTCGATCAGTGATTTCGACACCCATAGCAGCAACTTCAGTCGCTTGCGACAATTATTGCCGATCGTTGATCATGGTCTCACTGCGCTGGTCACAGATCTGGAAGAACGAGGTATGCTGGATGATGTGACCATTGTTGCCTGGGGAGAATTCGGCCGCACACCTCGGATCAACTCGAAGAAAGGCGGTCGCGATCACTGGCCGCGCGTCGGCCCCGCGATTCTGGCGGGCGGCGGTCTGCAGACAGGACAGGTCATCGGCAAAACCGACCGAACGGCCAGCGCAGTGGTGCAGCGCCCCGTGCACTACAAAGACATCCTGGCCACACTCTATCATAACCTGGGCATCGATCCGCATGCCGTCACGATTAACGATCCTCACGGACGGCCCCAATACCTGCTCGATGCAGGCAAGCATCTCAGGGAACTGGCCTGAGTTACTGATACTCATTAAAACTTACCTGACACCGGCAACTTGTTCCCCCCTTTTGATGCCGATATGATCTTGAAATGCGTGATGCATTCTGCGTACCCCTGAAATACAACCAGCGCCGTTTCCTACAGGAGATTTTTCACCGTGAAAAAAAACACCGCGATCCGATTCAGCTTCGTTTTGATTCTACTCTGCAGTGCACTACATGCGCAGGCAGCTGACCTGCCGCAGTATAAGCCGCTCTTCAACGGCAAAGATCTCACAGGCTGGGTGAACGTGAATACTGATAAAGATACCTGGTATGCAAAAGACGGCATGCTGATCTGTACGGGACATCCGATTGGGGTAATGCGCAGCGATAAACAGTACGAAAATTTTCTGTTGCACATCGAATGGCGCCACATGGAAGCGGGAGGTAATTCGGGTGTGTTTGCCTGGAGCGAAGGCACGGTTCCTGAAGGACGGCGGTTACCGAAAGGAATGGAAATTCAGATGCTGGAACTCGACTGGGTCAATCAGCACAAACTGAAAGATGGCACTCTGCCTCCCATCGCTTACGTACATGGCGAACTCTTCGGTGCCAACGGTCTCATCACCACCCCCGACAATCCCCGCGGTTCTCGTAGCAAATCGATTGAAAATCGCTGCAAAGGAAAAGGGGAATGGAATGTGTATGATGTCGTCTGTGTGGATGGTGTCGTGAAACTTTCCGTGAATGGCAAATTTGTCAACGGAGTCAGCAAGGCATCCATTAAGAAAGGTTATCTCTGTCTCGAATCGGAAGGAGCGGAAATCCAGTTCCGGAATATCCAGATCATGGAACTGCCGCCCGGAGTTACGACCCGAGAACAAACGGCTCCCCTCTTGAAATAGGTATTTTCCACTTACTTTTCTGAATACGGACCGATATAAAAATACATCTCAAGGTCCAATTACAGAAATTTTTCTTGTAACAGAAGTTGAGAGTTGATACGCTTAAATTAAAGTAAATTATAAAGCGCATCAGAGAAATCGTGTCGCAATCAAGCATCCGCGCTCCAGGTAGACGGAGACCGATGATGCTTCAGTTCGGTTTCCACAGATTTTACGAATTACATCTCCATCTCTTCAAATGAGTTTGCGAGAATAAAATATTAACAGGAGTTTTTATCGAAGATAATTAACATTGAAGATCTCTATTCAGGAGGCACAACATGCGTAGAAATCATACGAGTCTCGTACGAGGATTCACATTGATTGAGTTGCTGGTAGTTATCGCGATCATAGCGATTCTCATTGCTTTACTTTTCCCAGCCGTTCAACAAGCTCGCGAAGCTGCCCGCCGATCCAACTGCCAGAATAATTTAAAACAAATCGTTTTAGCACTTCATAATTACCATGACGTGCATAAAACATTTCCTCCGGGCGAATTAACTTCGAGCTTTGATGGAGGGACCGCCGCCACAAATCGCACCTACGCTTTCGCGACGGAAGGCACACTCCTGAATGGTACAGGCCGGCATGGGACCAGTTGGATGCTCCATATTCTGCCTCAGTTGGAGCAGGCACAAAACTATGACATCTGGAATTTCAATCGGAATGTCTATGGAAATGGTGTCCTGTTATTGGCCTCCGACACTTATACCCCGCTATTCACTCCCACGCAGACCAATATTCCCGCATTTTACTGCCCTTCCCGACGCAGTACGATGGATTTAAATAAATACAGCAGCCTGCAAAGAGTGGATATTTCTTTCACCAAAGGGGGAAATGACTATGTCGGCTGTATTGGTTCCGGCATCGCCTTCAATCCGAGTTCAAACGGTCTTCCGGGCGCAACCTGGGCAGTGACACCCGCTCAGAATCTGAATGAGCCGAATCAGACAACCGCCATCGGTCCCCCGGGTATGATGAAAACACCTCATCCGTTTGATATCGGAATTTTCTCCGTCAACAGCAGCACCAGCATGCGGGATATTAGTGACGGGACTTCGAATGTTATCATCGTAGGAGAAGCGCAAAGATTAACGTTCCCCGGTACTGCTGACAACTTGAGAAGCCGCGATGGTTGGGCCTGGGGAGGCGCAGCCACACTCTTCAGCACTCGAGAGGGACCGAATAAAGCGCTCACGATCGCAGGCTCCGGAAGTGAGCACGCGGGTGTCGCACAATTTGCCTTTGCCGATGGTGGAGTGCGTGGGATCTCCGATAATATCGACGGCTTTGTGTTCGCCAACCTGGGTAATATGGCGAACAGTATTCCCGTAGCCTTACCGTAACAATTCTGCAGGGGAATTTTTCGGACAGAGATTCATAGTGAACTCCACTGATATTTGCTTACGCTGTATTAATTTATCGAGAGTCACCTTTCAAGAGGGAAACATTATTCGAATGCGGTCGTTCCGTGTTTAGTTAAATGAGTATGTTTCTCATGAATCGTTTTGATCCGCTAACTTCTTTAACGCGTTCTGAAGAAGAATTTGATTTGTCAGGGAGACATTTTTTTACTCAAGCAGAGTGGGCCGATAGATGGTTATTCGATTTTTATGCAAATGTGGGAAAAGTCTCAAAGCGCCGGATGAGTACATTGGAAAAAAAGTGGCTTGTTCAAAATGCAACAACATTATGAAGGTCCCCGAGCAAGACCAGACGGTTTCAACGGAAAAGAAAAGCAAACGACCTGCAGCAGCCTTTCACGACCAGCATGTCTCGCTGCCTCCTCTCTCGGAAATACGGTCGAAAGAGGAAATCCTCGCCGAGAAATCCTCGGTTTCCAGTCCGGAAGAATCTGTTTCCAGTAACCTTGCGAAACAGTTACTCCGCCAATCGAGTTCTCTCGAACTAGACAAACCCAATGCTTCCCATCCGAAAAAGGAACCTCTCCCAAAAAAATCTGGCATCAAAAACTGGCTGGATGAGAACCAGTCATTTAAGGAATACTGTAAATATAATGCGAAATTGATTCTTCCGGGTGCCGCAGGGGTGATTGTGCTCTGCTTCGGTTTATACTACCTCATGTCCTCCATGGTCAAAACCGTGGATCACCCACCACTGGAAATGGTAAGTGGCATTGTCACACTGGATGATAAACCACTGCCTCGTGCCGAAGTCATTTTCATTCCCCAGGAAGAATGGAAGGAAGACCAGAAACCGGCTCAATCAGTTGGTATAACCGATGAGCAGGGAAAATTTGTGCTCACTTATTCAAAAGATCTCAAGGGAGCAGCAGTGGGGAAACATGTTGTCAGAATCTTCTCGTCGGAAACCATTATCCCCGTCATCTACAACGTAAAAACTGTGCTCACTTATGAAGTCAAAGACAGCGCGAATAATCCGGATTTTAAATTGGTTTCCCGATAAGAGGTTTATGATTGAACTTGGAATTCCGCTTTGAAGTATGAAGTCGATCACTTTACACTTTCATTCGTGTCGTGTACCGATCCAGACATCTTAGGCCAACGTGCTGCCCAACTTGAAATCTTTAAAACGCCGGATTCTGCTATTCTAAGAACGATCCCGGCTTCTCGGGTAGAGTTCGCAACCTGATTTGTATCTGCAGCAGCGATACATCTTGTTTTTGTTTGCAGTTTTTCGTCTGCAGTAATTTTTGCGCTGAGTGCGCACGTCAGGATGCCGACACGTCATGGGATTAGCGACCGGAAATTTCCCTGCTGACACACGCACCCGTGTTCCTTAACTAAGCTCATAAAATAAAAGGAGTTATGTCAAACCTGGATACTTGACGCCGCTCACCACAGCAAATAAAATGATATCTGTGTGTCATCAGGCCCACTCACCTGAGAATGCATTGAGTGTTTGCCCCGCCTGGGGAAGCACCAAAAAGAGTTCCCTCCTGCTTTTCCTGCCTGAGATTGTGATAAATTCTATGATTGCCAGTCAGCAACATCCCCTTTTTCGATTCCAACTGACTGCAGCTTGTCTGCTGTGGGGGTTCTGCTATTTCGGTTATCAGAGTACCGGAACAGCCGCAGAAACCAAGCCACCTACTGGCGAGCAGATTTACCGTAAGCTGTGTACTCAGTGCCACGCGACTAATGGCCAAGGGGTGAAAGACAAAGCCAACCCATTTCACGGCATGAAAACACTTGTTGAACTGACAACCCTTATTGAGGAGACCATGCCGGAAGAAGATCCGGAAATCTGTCAGGGCAAAGATGCAGAACAGGCGGCGCGATATGTCTTCCAGCAATTCTTTTCGAAAGATGCGGGGGCTGCCAGCGAAATGGCACGTGTGCAATTATCGCATTTGACTGTGCGACAGTATCTGTTCACAACGTCTGATTTACTGTCGAATTTTCTGGGAACTGCCAGGATCACAACACCGGAGCACGGTTTACGGGCCGAGTATTTCAGCAGTCGTAACTTCCAGGGAGACAAGCGGGTTGAAAAACGGATCGACCCGGTCGTCAATTTCCAGTTTGGCGACAAAGCGCCTGTCGAAAAAATTAAAGATGCAGCAGAGTTTTCCATGAAGTGGGAAGGCTCAGTCCTGCCGGAAGAAACAGGCGATTATGAATTCATCCTCAAAACGGAAAACGGAGCACGTTTATGGGTGAATGAGTCAGAACCGATTATTGATGAATGGGTCAGCTCTCAGGGACGCGAGAAAGAACATAAAGCAACCATTCGCCTGCTGGCAGGCAAACCATACACGCTCAAATTACACGTGTTTAAGTTCAAAGAAAAATCCTCTTCGGTTGTGCTCGAATGGAAACCCCCGCATCAAGCGCAGGAAGTCATTCCGCAGCGAAATCTGACCACGCAACAGGTGCCGGGAACTTTCATCAGCGCGACAGTTTTTCCGCCTGACGACAGCGTCTCCGGTTACGAACGAGGGACCGCGGTTTCCAAATCCTGGGATGAAGCCACGACGACAGCCGCCATTGAGATCATGACGACCGTCATGAAGCATCTCGACCGTGTGGCCGGCACAAAACCGGACGACAAGGAACGGGACAAAAAAATCAGACAGTTCTGTCATCGTTTCGCGGAACTGGCTTTTCGGCGGCCTTTAACCGACGATCAGAAAGCATTTTTTGTCGACCAGCATTTCCAGGAGTCAGAGGCACCGGAACTGGCGGTGAAACGCGTGATTCTGCTGGTTTTGAAATCGCCCCGCTTTCTTTATACGGATCGGGAATATGCAGTATTAGACGATTTCGCAATCGCCTCCCGGCTTTCATATGGCTTATGGGATTCCCTGCCCGATCGGCAATTGCTTGACGCTGCGAAAGCAGGACGACTGAAAACACCCGCCCAGGTCGCACAGCAGGCAGAACGCATGCTGAAAGATCCGCGGGCCCAATCCAAGCTGCGTTACTTCTTTCATCACTGGCTGCAGTTTGATGAAAAAGAAGAGCTGTCAAAAGATAAAACACTCTTTCCGGATTTCGATGAACTGGTCGTTTCTGATCTGCGCACCTCGCTCGATCTGTTTATTGATGAAGTGGTCTGGAATGGATCGTCTGATTACCGACAGCTGCTGCTGGCCGATTATGTTTTTCTGAATGAGCGACTGGCAAAAGTTTATGACGTGAAACTCCCCGCCGGTCAGGACTATCAGAAAGTAACGCTGGATAAAGATAAACGTGCCGGCGTGATCACACACCCGTATCTGATGGCAAATTTTGCCTATCACAATTTAAGCTCGCCCATTCATCGTGGCGTCTTTGTCACCCGTCGCTTACTCGGCCGAACATTGAAGCCGCCGCCACAGGAGACTGAGTTTAAAGACGGTGATTTTAAACCGGACATGTCAACCCGTGAAAAAGTCGCACTGATCACCAGCCCCTCCGCCTGTATGTCGTGCCACAGCATTATTAACCCCCTCGGTTTTAGTTTGGAGCACTTTGACGCGATTGGCCGATATAGAGAACAGGAAGTCCAGAAGCCCATTAACACTGCGGCTGAGCTGATTTCCGTCACCGGGGAGACCGTCAAGTTCAATGGTGCCCGTGATCTGGCGGAACATATCGCCGGCGATCGGCACGCCCATGCAGCATTTGTCGACCAGTTATTCCATCAGGCGGCGAAACAACCAATTAACGCTTATGGTGAAAATATCCGCGACAAATTGACCACGCAATTTGAAAAATCCGGTTATAATATACAACTACTGCTGATCGAAATTATGAAGGTTGCCGCTTTATATCAACCTCATTCCTGAGAAAGAGTAATTCTATGAAATTTCAATCCCGCCGCGCGTTTTTAAAAGAACTCGGTCTCTCAACGGCTGTCCTGCCACTCGTTATGCATTTGCCCAGTCTCGGTTTTGCAGCGGATGCGAAAATCCGCAAACAGAGACTGATCGTGATGTTCAGTCCAAACGGCATCGTCCCCAAAACATTCTGGCCGGACGAAGTCGGAGATAAGTTCGAGCTGAAAGAAATCATGCAGCCCCTGAAACCGTATCAGGATCAGATGCTGGTTATTAAAGGGATCGCAGACCGCGTCCGCGGCGACGGCGACAGCCATATGCGAGGCATGAGCTGCCTGCTGACCGGTATCGAATTACTGCCGGGCAATATTCAAGGTGGTTCACACACACCCGCCGGCTGGGCCAGCGGGAATTCCATCGATCAGGAAATCAAACGCTTCCTGCAGAGCCAGCCGGAAACACGCACCCGCTTCGGTTCGCTGGAGTTCGGCGTGAATGTGCCTCATCGTGCTGATCCCTGGACTCGTATGGTCTACGCCGGTTCCAATAAACCGATCGCGCCGATTGACGACCCGTATCAGATGTTTGAAAAGATTTACGGTCAGATGAAAGACCGGAAAAGTCTGGCCAGCATTCTGGATGATGTGCGGGAAGACCTGAAAAAAGTCAGCACCAAACTCAGCAGCGAAGATCGACTGCTGCTGGAAGAGCATGAATCTTACGTCCGTCAGATGGAACAGGAACTGAAAGTCAGCCAGGAACAGAAACTGTCTGTAGAAGTCCCCATACAGGACGTCGGCATCAAAAACGACAACGACCACATGCCGGTCACCAGCAAGATGCAGATCGATCTGATGGTCAACGCTCTGGCGAATGACATGGCCCGCGTCGCGACGTTGCAGTATACCAATTCCGTAGGTCAGGCACGTATGAAGTGGCTCGGCATTGATGACGGCCATCACGGACTCTCACATAAACCGGACAACGATCAGGACGCCCAGGACAAGCTGACAAAAATCAATACGTGGTTCTGCGAACAACTGGCATATCTGGTCGGCAAACTGGATAAAACCCCCGAACCGAACGGCGAGGGAACGATGCTGGATAACACACTGGTTGTCTGGACCAACGAACTGGGCAAAGGTAACTCTCATACGCTGAATGATGTTCCTCTGGTACTGGTCGGCAATGGATTAAACTTCAAAATGGGCCGCTCACTCCAGTTCAAAGAGGTCGCCCACAATCGATTGCTGATGTCACTCGCCCACGCCATGGGCTACCACGTCAAAACATTCGGCAATCCCAATTTCTGCGGCGATGGTATTTTATCCGAACTGACCTGATTCCAGCGTCCGTCAGAAAGTTGATCTCGATCATCACTCAGCGTGTACTCTTCTCTGAAAGGACACGCAGTTTTTTGCTGTACTTGCGGCAGGTTCAATTTGACGCTCGCACGCTACTCTGTCATAATCGCGTTTCCAATTGAATCGCATCAGGATCAACAGAATCGTCTGCCAGCATCAAAGGAATCAACCGCATGGATCATATCACCCGCCCCGACGAAGCAGACGAATACTTCTTTGAAGAAGGGTGCTTCATTCTTGAAATGTCAAGCCCCGATGTTGACCCGGAAGTGTCGCTCGCCCGCGCCCGTGTAGAACCTGGCAAGAAAACCCGCTTCCATCGCCTCAAAGGCACCTTTGAACGTTACATCATGCTCTCGGGAACCGGTCTCGTCGAAGTCGGCGACGATCCGCCGACCGAAGTCTACCCCGGCGACGTCGTACGTATTCCTCCCGACACCGACCAGAGCATCACCAATATCGGCGAGGACGATCTGGTCTTTTTCGTCGTCTGCAATCCCCACTTCCTGAAATCGATCTATATGGATTCCGAGGATCTGCGGCAGCAGAAAAAATAGCCCATATGCAGAGAGATGGTAGCGATGTGAAGTTGATTCAGATCGCCAGTTTCAGCGAGAGAGCCGTACCAGCGAAATCGGCCCCGTCACACAGTACACTTGAGCACACTGTGCAGTGTCCATTCACGCCATAATACCCGCCAAACTCCTAAAAGGCCTGGTTTTATTGGGCCTCATTTATATGTAAACTTTAATTACTTGAATTCCTTTCTCGTTAAACAGTATACTTCTACTAACACAGGTATTAATACAGGCATTACTGTGCTTTATCCCTCGGCTATTCCACGCTTTTATCCCACCCCACCTATTCAGAAAAGGTTTCGCATGAAAAGTCTTCCACTGCGTACTGTTCGCAGCCGTGGTTTTACATTAATTGAACTGCTGGTTGTAATTGCGATCATCGCCATTTTAATTGCCCTGCTCTTACCTGCCGTGCAGTAGGCACGGGAAGCTGCAAGACGCAGCACCTGTAAAAACAATATGAAGCAAATCGGCTTAGCACTCCACAATTACCATGATGTCCACACTAAATTTCCGATAGGAACGCGTGCTCCTAATACTCAACCAAATAACTGGAGGTTTGCTCTGCTCCCTTATATGGATCAGGCCAACATTTATGAAAAAGCCAAAACGGTCCCGGGAAGTGATGTTAATTTCTGGGAAGGCACCGGCGGTACTTATAATGGCGATACCCTGCTCTTCAAAGATAAAATCATCACTCCCATTTATATGTGTCCGTCCAGCTCTTCTCCCCAGTTCGAATATGCTAACAACGAACAGGGACAGGGATCTCAAGGTCACCAGTATGTCGGCATCATGGGTGCTTACCCCGATCCGCCGGGACGTTCCAACGTTGCTTATCAGACGCAGTACTTAAGTTTTGCGACCAATACAGGCTGCCTGCTGATTAACGAATGTCGCGGGATGCGAGATATTACCGACGGTTCTTCCAATACAATCATTGTGGGTGAGCAGTCACGCAGTTCAACGACCGCACCGAAACTGATGCAGTCGATCTATACGTCAGGCTGGGCCGGACTCAGCGACACCGGCACGGTTGCGCAATGGATCGCTGGAACCGCCATGCAGCACAAGTATGGCACAGGGGTCACCGCGGTATACCACAGCCCCAACCCGTCTTCAACCGGTACTGAAGCAGATGCCAAATGGGACTGGAACACACCGCTGACTTCTCATCACACCGGAGGTGTGCATGTTCTGCTGGGAGACGGCGCTACTCGTTTTCTCAGTGATAATGCAGATCTGAAAATCATACAGCGTCTCTGCGTCCGCGATGACGGCCAGACCATTGGTGAATGGTAAGTCAACACCTGCTTTGTCTACCTGAGAGTCTAACCTTCTCCCGTGATGCGATCCGATTTGGCTTTGGTCGCATCACATTTTTTTACCGGACACGACATATGTACTTCTCCAAATTCAATCTGTTAACATTCAATGCTTGCCTGCTCCTCACGACCGCATTGCTTGTGGGCTGTAGCGGGGATACCGACTCCCGTCCCGCTGTGGAAATCAAAGGCACCGTGACTTTGGATGGTGCCCCCCTGCAACAGGCCAGTATTCAGTTTACCTCTCCCAAAACCGGGGAAAGTGCCTACGCGAACCTGGATCAGAGTGGCCAGTATTCGATCACATTTCCCAAAGCTGACATTGGTACTGCCTACGAAATCACAATCACGCCGCCAGTCGTTGAGGAACAAAACGCCATGGCGCTCGCGGAACAGCCCCAGGAAAAAACAGTTACAAAGATTCCGGCAAAATATTCCGACCGTAACTCCAGCGGCTTGACAGCCAAGATTGAACAAAACGGTAAAAATGAATTCAACTTCGATCTGAAAAGTAAATGATCGTCGGAGCAATTCATCGTGAATTATTTTATCAATAGAAACCCAACAGGGTCTGCCCGTCGCAATCTGGTTCAGCGATCTCCTTCGATGCGAGGCAACTTTTCTCTCCCGCCTTTTTTTGTTAAGAACTTTAACTATCTCCATTTCGTTCTCTCCCGCGAGTGATTATACTCGAAGTACGGTGCTGTTTTTCAAACCTAAAGCTGATTGTAATTCAAAAGGATCTGCTCGCATGAAACCGACTGTCGCTTCCCTCCTCCTTTTCTGCCTCGCTGTTTTTATTCCGGCACACGCATTCGCTGAACTGCAGGCGGGCGCTACGATTGTTGATGTGACCCCCACTAAATTCCCCGTGCTCGTCAACGGCAGTATGACCAGCCGCAGCGTGAGTACGGTCAAAACCAAAGTCAACGCGCGGGCCATCGTCGTCGCTGATGGAGAAGAACGCCTGGCGATCGTCGTCGTCGACAGTTGCATGCTGCCTCGTCCTCTGCTGGATGAAGTTAAAACGTTAGCGGCACAACGCACCAAAATCCCCGCTGATCATATTCTGATTTCTGCCACACATGCCCACTCGGCTCCTTCCAGTCTGGCCTGCCTGGGAACCGACGCCGATCCCGAATACGTCCCCTTCCTCAGAGGAAAACTGATCGATGCCATCGCCGCCGCAGAAGCGAATCTGGAACCGGCACAAGTCGGCTGGGGATCAGAAAACGCCGCAGACTATACTGCCCTCAGACGCTGGATTCTGCGTCCTGATCGACTCAGAAATGATCCGTTTGGAAACCCCACTGTCCGTGCCACCATGCACGCAGGCACCGATTGGAACAACGCCGTCGGTGAATCGGGACCGGAAGATCCTGAACTATCACTGATTTCATTCCGCGCGAAAAATGGACGCCCGATTGCCCTCCTGGCGAACTTCTCCATGCATTACTTTGGCGATGGAGCGCTCTCCGCTGATTACTTCGGATTGTACTGTACCGGCCTGCAGGAACAACTGGGTAAAACAGAAATCAAAGACGCGCCTCCCTTCGTCGCCATCATGTCGCATGGCTGCAGTGGTGATATCTACCGTCGCGACTACACCAAACCCAAAGAGCAGTGGGCCATTACAGACGACATCAACGAATATGCGCAAGGCCTGATCAAAATCACCATGCAGGCTTATAAAAACATCAAATATCTGCAGGACGCCGACATCGAAATGGCGGAAAACCGCCTGCAGATGAATTACCGTGTCCCCAATAAACAACTGCTGGAATGGTCACAATTACGACCACACCCAATGAAACCTATGCCTTAACCGGCTTAAAACTGAAACGGCAAAGCCCGCTCACGAAAACGATGGTCATCGAACTGGCCAATGGAGGCGACGGTTATATTCCACCCCCCGAGCAGCATTTGATTGGTGGCTACAACACCTGGGCAGCCCGTTCCGCCGGTCTGGAAGTTTTAGCTGAACCCAGAATTGTCGAATCGGATCTGCAACTGCTGGAAAAGGTCAGCAATCAAACCCGTCGCTTTTATGAACAGAGCCAGGGACCTGCCACCAAAGCCATTCTCACTTTAAAGCCGACCGCCTACTGGCGACTGGACGAATTTAACGGTCCCCGCGCACGCGATACTTCCGGCAATCAGCGCGATGCGATCTACGAACCAGCCATCGCCTACTTCCTGGAAGGCCCCGATTCCAAATCGTTCTGCAAAACAGAGGAAACGAACCGTGCCGTGCATTTTGTCGGAAACCGTCTGCAGGCACGCATCAATGATCTGAAAGACCACTATTCCATCTCACTCTGGATCTGGAACGGCATTCCTCTGGATGCCCGCGACATCAGTGGCTGGATGTTTTCACAAGGACCGGATCACGGTCTCGCCGCTTACGGCGATCATCTCGGTCTTGGCGGAATTCAATTCCCCGGCCAGCTCGTTTACATGAATGGTACCGACCGCAAACTGCACGCCGGTAAAACGGCCGTCGAGCGCTGGACCTGGAATCAGGTCACGCTGGTGCGTGACGGACAGATGGTGAAAGTGTATCTGAACGGCAATCTGGAAATCGAATTGAAATCGGCTCCCGGCGCAGAAGGGCCGATGCTCGAACAGCTCTTCTTTGGTGGTCGCACAGACAATCAATCCAACTGGGAAGGACGTCTGGATGAGATCGCCATATTCAATCGTGCCTTGACCCCGGATGAAATTAAAACGCTGGCAAAATAAAATGTCCGCGGCATGCTTTTATGGAATCAGCAGAGTTCCTGGAATTGGTGGCAAGCCAGTCTCTGCGATTCCTTCTGCCGTTCGTGTATGTTCATAATCAACTGGCCTTCACGAATCACTGCATTTTCATCCGTGAGCGTGTGAGAGATTGATTTTCTGAATTCCCGTTGAAGAAACAGAAATGATCTTGTCACATATATGGGTACAAACTAGGATAAAGGTTGATCTTTATTTGAAAGGCGATCCGTGATTGGCAAATTACTGTCTCTTCTGTTATCAACTCTGATTCTTGTATGCCCCTTTAACTGCATGCAGGAAAACGAAGAAGGTACAGTTGCAGCCAGTTCATCCTGCTGCAGTCACTGCCATTCTGAGCTGCCGGAAAATCCTCTGGCCCCCCAGCCGATTGACTCTGATTGCTGTCAGTGTCTCTGTGGGGGAGCCATCATTGAAGGCGCGAGCCAGATCGATCCTGACTTGACGTCTCTTGCCTGGGGAGAAATCACACTCCCGGACGCACCGTTTCAGCTTCTCTGTCTGAACATTCACTGCAACAAAGTTCTCTCTGATCCGTGTCGCGCTTCCGGGCGCGAGATCCGCTGCCTGCAGATGTCGTTTCAATGCTGATTCACTTCTGAATGCTCGACTCTTTTTTCGTCTATTCGATTACAGTTTCGATACAGCCTGCGCAGTGATGAATGAACGATTCTGCGCCGGCTGGCAAATTCAGAATGAACTTCTATGTTTCGTTTCTCATTAATCCCGTGGGAATACGGCGTGCGAAATCTCTTTCGGCGACCGGTGCGCACTCTGCTTACCCTGACCGGTTTAACAACAGTGATTGTGCTGGTTTTTGTCGTGATTGGTTTCATCCGCGGCCTGGAACATTCGCTCACAGTCAGTGGAGATCCGCGGGTCGCGATTCTGTTTTCGCTGGGTATGGGCGAAAACCTGGAATATTCGTCGATCCCCATGCGAACCAGCGAACTTGTTTCGGCCAGTGTCGCAGGCATTCAGACTTTTCATGACCGAAAATATGTCTCGCCGGAACTTTACCTCGGAACGCAAATTGAAATTCCCGATCAACAGGAAACAGCGATGGGTCTGGTGCGCGGTGTCACACAGTCGGCGTTACTGGTGCGCAGGCAGGTGCAACTGGAATCCGGAAACTGGCCGGGACCGGGTGAAATCATTGCCGGGCAACTGGCAGCGACAAAACTGGATCTCACCGGCGATCAAATGGCCGTCGGTAAAGAACTGATTATGGAAGGCAGAACCTGGCGGATCAGCGGTACGTTTTCTGCCGCCGGTTCAGCATTCGAATCGGAGATCTGGTGTCGCCTGGATGAACTGCAGCAGGCGATGAAACGTCAGGATTTAAGTCTCGTTGCTGTCACTATGGACTCAACATCCAATTACCCCGATCTGGACCTGTTCTGCAAAGAACGCCTCGATCTGGAACTGCAGTCGATCCGTGAAGTGGACTATTATCAAAGTCTGAAAAAAGATTATGGCCCGATTCGAATGCTGGCATGGTTAGTCGTGTTTTTAGTATCTGGTGCCGGTGTATTTGCAGGCTTGAATACGCTGTATGGAGCGGTGGTCGGACGAACCAGAGAATTATCGACTCTGCAGACAATCGGTTTTTTACGACGCGCCATCGTAATCAGTTTAATTCAGGAAGGTGTTCTGCTGGCAACCGCCGCCAGTCTGATCGCGGCGCTGATCGCCGTTTTCCTGATCAATGGAGTTTCTGTGCGATTTACAATGGGCGCCTTTTCACTTCAGATTGACAGCATTTCACTGTTAATCGGCTGTGGAGTCGGCATACTGCTGGGGTTACTGGGAGCAATCCCGCCCGCGCTGCGGGCACTCAGGTTGCCTATTATCGATGGATTAAAATCAGTTTAACGAACGCTCGAATGCGGTTTTCGGGCACAACACTTTTAAGAAGGATTAATAGAATGAAATGTTTATTGTCGCACTTCGGGTTGCTCTCGGTTGCTGTCTGCCTTGCTGTGGGATGCGGTAACTCGGCATCCACTCCAGAAAATAACAGCTCCGCGGAATCTACAGAGTCTAAACCGACGGTCACGACAGAGGTCTTACTTACCAGCGAACCTGCGGGAGCCAAAGAAGTCATCGATGCGCGTAAATCTGCCGTCAATGACGAAGAAGTAGTACTTGTCGGCCGCATTGGGGGGAGCGAAAATCCCTGGATCGATGGTCGGGCCGTGTTTTCGGTTGTGGATAACTCTTTAAAAGCCTGTAGCGATATTCCCGGCGATGGCTGTGCCAAACCCTGGGATTACTGTTGCGAAACCGACAAGCTGCCCACGGCAATGGCATTGATCAAAGTGGTGGATGAAGATGGCACATTGATCAAGGAAGACGCTCGCAAGCTGTTAAACCTCAAAGAATTGCAGACTGTCGTTGTCAAAGGCAAAGCCCAGCGGGACGACAAAGGTAATCTCACCGTGTTTGCCAACGGAATTTTTGTACGGAACTGAACGATGATTCAAGTCGATTTATCACAATTAGCCATCGATCGCAGTGTGCCCTCATCTGTCCGAGGGCACACGCGGTTGCGATTGATCACCCGTTATCTATTACCGGGCACACTACTGGTTGGATTTCTGGCACTGATCTTCTGGGTCTCTCGCGATCTGATCTTTCCGCCCGAACCAGTCACTGTGATGCCTGTTATTGTCACGCAATCGGCAATCCGGAATGCAGGCACGCCTCTCTTTCAGGCAGCCGGCTGGGTGGAACCACGGCCGACTCCCATTCGAGTCGCGGCTTTATCACCGGGCGTCGTGGAACAACTGCTGGTCGTAGAAGATCAAAGTGTGAAACAAGGCGAACCGATTGCGTTACTGGTCAAAGCTGATGCGGAACTTTCCCTGAAAGATGCTATCGCAAGCAGGAATCTGCGTGAAGCGGAATTACAACAGACCAGAGCAACACTGAAGGCAGCGGAAATTCGTCTCGCGCAACCCGTGCATCGCGAAGCGGCGTTAAGAGCTGCCGAAGCAGAACTGGCCAAAATTGAAACCGAGTTAAAGAATTTGCCCTTTCTGGTCCGCCGAGCGAAAGCGCAACTGAGTTTTGCCGAAAACGATTATCAACGCAGACTTTCCGCAAAAAACGCCGTCACAAAACGCACCGTTGATGAATCACTCACCGAACTGGAATCCGCCCGCGCTGCGCATGAAGAACTGGATGGTCGCAGCACTTCGCTGGTGGCTGAACGCAAGGCATTAAAAGCGCGGGCGGATGCACTTCAGAAAGAATTTGAGCTGTTAACAGAAGAAATGCAGGCCCGCGATGAAACGATATCCAAAGTCAATGCAGCAGCAGCGCGGCTCGAACAGTCGCAGGTCGCCGTCGAGGAAGCCATCCTGGCTCTGGACCGCATGACGATTCGTGCGCCCGTTGATGGTCGTATTTATCGACTCATCGGCCATCCGGGCTCCAGCGTCGGAAACATGCTGACACAGATGACCGGCTATGACGGCAGTACCGTCGTTACCATGTATCAGCCGGAAATGTTGCAGATCAGAGTGGACGTCCGCTTTGAAGATATTCCTAAAGTCAGCTTAAACCAACCCGTGCAAATCAATAATCCTGCGCTCAGCCAGCCGGTCACAGGCAAGGTACTCTACATCAGTTCTGAAGCAGATATTCAGAAAAATACGTTACAGGTCAAAGTAGATATTGTGAACGCCTCGCCTCTGTTAAAACCGGAAATGCTGGTCGACGTCACATTTCTGGCCCCGGAACTGCAGGCAGAAACCGCGGGAACGAAAGAGGAAACCCGCATTTATATTCCCCGCAAAATGATGGAACAGAATGAATCAGGACAAGCCTTTGTCTGGATTGCCGATCAATCAAAGCAGATGGCCCGACGCCAGTTGATCGAAATTGAATCGAAGTCCAGCGGCCCTCTCGTGGAAGTCAAACAGGGCTTGAACCCGACCAGTCATCTGATCTCCTCTCCCCCGCCAGATCTTCAACCGGGAGCGCGTATTCAGATCACCGGCGAAACCAATCAGAAAGGAAACTAAACATGCCGCTTGTCGTTATCAGAAACCTGACTAAACAATATCATAAGGGGGGGGAGACTATCTCTCCACTGGACGGAGTCTCGCTGGATATTAATCAGGGGGAATTCCTGTCATTAATGGGCGCCAGCGGAACCGGAAAATCAACGCTGCTGAATCTGATTGCCAGCATTGACCATCCCGACGCAGGGTCAATTCATGTCGACGGGATTGATATTACGTCTCTCTCCCGCGCGCAACAGGCGCGCTGGCGGGCGGCGAACATGGGTTACATCTTCCAGACACATAACCTGGTCCCCGTCCTCACCGCGTATGAAAATATAGAACTCCCGTTACTGCTTTTACCCATGTCCCGTTCCGAACGAAAAAAACGTGTGGAAGTCGCATTGCAGGCGGTTGATCTGCTGGATCGAGCCGACCATTATCCACGCCAGATGTCAGGCGGTCAGGAACAACGCGTGGGCATTGCACGGGCGATTGTAAAACATCCCAAAATTGTCGTCGCCGATGAGCCTACGGGCGATCTGGACCCGGAAACGTCGGAACAAATTCTGGACCTGCTGCAACGGCTCAACCGGGAACTCGACATTACAATGCTCATGGTGACCCATGATGCGGAGGCGGCTCAAATCGCAGACAGACAGTTTTATCTTGATCACGGGAAACTGGTCCAGGTACATCATGGCGATCTGAAATCCTTAGTGACTTCCGGCGTCGCAAGTGGAGAACTAAAATGAAACTGGTTGGCTACATTCTGAAAACACTCTGGGGGCATCGAGCGCGAACAATGCTGACCGTTGCCGGTTCTGCAGTGGCGCTGTTTGTCTTTTGTTTCATCCAATCGATTCAGGAAGGCATGAACGATCTCAAGCAACGCCAGGAGGCCCGCGGCTCTTTAATCGTGTTTCAGGCCAATAAATTCTGCCCTGCCACCAGCCATCTTCCTCAGGACTATGACCGGCAGATTGCGAAATTCGCAGGGGTAAAGGATGTCGTGCCGATTCAGGTCTTCACGAATAATTGTCGAGCGAGTCTGGATGTCGTGGTATTTTATGGTGTGCCTCCGAAAAAACTGCGTACCGCACGGGATTTTGAATTCGTCTCGGGCAACTGGGCGGAATTTGAATCACATCAGGACGCCGCCATTGTCGGACGGTCCGTCGCAGCGCGACGTGGTATTAAGGCCGGTGACAAATTTTCGATCGGCGATCTCTCAGTGAATGTCGCCGGCATCTTTCAAAGTGATAACCCGGCGGAAGAAAATTATATTTACAGTCACCTGGAATTTTTGCAGCGACGCCAGGGCGCCAATCTGGTCGGCACAGTCACACAACTGGAAGTGATCCTGAATCCGGGCACCGATTCCGCAGTGACCAGTGCCGCCATTGATGCACAGTTTCGCGGCGGTCCCGTGGAAACCAATACCCGTTCCAAAGGAGTGTTTCAGGCGAAAAGTCTGGGAGATTTATCGCAGTTAATAGAAATGGCCCACTACCTGGGTCTGGCGTGTGTCGGGCTGGTCCTGGCTCTGGTGGCCACCACAACGCTGATGTCGGTTGAAGACCGGATTCAGGAACACGCGGTATTACGAACCTTGGGGTTCTCGGGCTTCAAAGTGTTCGCGCTGGTACTGGCGGAAAGTACGCTGTTAAGCTTTGCCGGAGGAATTCTGGGGGTGGGGGCCGCTTTGATTACCCTCAAAATCAGCAGCCTGTCCGTGGGAGCGGAAGCAGTCACCGTGGCCTTCATTCCCTCATTCCATCTGGCATGGGTGGGCCTACTGCTGGCATTTGTTACGGGAGTCTGTGCGGGAATCGTTCCTGCCGGTTACACCTCGCGCACGGAAATTGTCCCCGCTTTAAGGAACGTCTAACAGTCCTTTAAGTGAGTCCTGGAATGGGCTCCCCTTCGTAGATAAAGTGGGGACGATCGACATCGTCATGCCAGTACGTCGTTGGCGGCAAACCTAACGCGCGGTAAATGGTTGCTGCAAAGTTTTCCGGTTTCTGAGGCTGATCAATCGGAAATCCGCCCATCTTATCCGTGGTACCAACAACGCGGCCCCCTTTCACGCCTCCCCCGGCAAAAAAGACCGACTGCACCGCGCCCCAATGATCGCGGCCCGGATGCGCATATACGCTTGCCAGCTGCGAAATCTTGGGAGTCCGTCCGAATTCACTGCACATCACGATCAGCGTGTCTTTGAGTTGTCCGCTTTCTGACAAATCATCCAGCAGTGCAGAAACCGCCCGGTCCGTTGGCGGCAATAAATTGTCTTTGAGATGCGGAAACATATTGCCGTGAGTATCCCATGTTTCATTATTCCCCAGATTGACCTGTACCAGATTGACGCCCGTCTGAATCAACCGTCGGGCCATCAAGAGCGACCAGCCGAACGAATTTTTTCCGTAGCGTTCCTGTACTTTGTCATCCGCATTTGTGACATCCATCGCGTGATGGACTTTGTCATCATTTAAGAGAGAAATCGCCGCACTGCGATAGCGGTCAAAGCTTTCGACCTGGCCGGCATTGTCGAGTATCCGGCGTTGTTTTCCCAGCTCATTCAGTAAGCCGATCCGATTATTCATCCGCCCTTGTGTCATGCCTTGCGACAGTTTCAGATGCGGAGTCTGAAACAGACGTTTGTCGGCGGCGCCCCGTTCCTGATGATCGAAATCATACTGCGGAAATGCGCCATACGATCTATTGTGAAACGGAGACGCTTCAATGAACCAGGGATCACGATTCGAACCCATCCTGCCGGCGAATTGGCCGGGAATCACACGCCCTGAATTATGCACGATTTTATCTGGCAGCACGATCGCAGGCGGCAGATTGGTGCGGGCACGAATCACATCTCCGGCAATGGCGGCAATCGAAGGATGGTCGGTACTCATCGGACGACCTGGATTAAATCCGGCTGGCACTCCCGAACGTCCGGTCAACATGATGTGATGGCCCATCGAATGCTCATTAGAGCCATGCGTTAATGAGCGGCACACCGACCAGAGATGACTGCGTTGCGCCAGCATAGGAAGGTGTTCGCAAACCTGGAGCCCCGGGATCTTCGTGGAAATCGGATTGAAATCGCCACGAATCTCGTCACTGGCATTCGGTTTCAGATCGAAACTCTCGTGTTGTGACAGTCCCCCGGAAAGAAAAATGAAGATACACGATTTGGCCGTCTGAAGTTTTGACGGTGCGGCGGCTTCCGCGCGCAGGGCATCCAGATGATTAATTCCAAATCCAAGCAGGCTGATAGAGCCGACTTCCATTGCCGTCCGGCGGGAAATTTGTGGATGGCTGGCGGGAGTGTTTGCAGGCATCGCGACTCTCCTGAATTCAAGAGATTAATATAGAAGCGCAAGCAGTTATCGTAATATTGTTTACAATGCATCAATATAAACTAATGCGTTGCGTGATCAAAGCCCAATTGACAGAAAATGATCAAAGTTTGTTTACTATGTTTTCGTATCCCCCAGGTGATCGGCGACAGCCGTTTTCTCAATCTGCTACAGAATAAATTGAACTCGCCTCAAATTCTGATTGACGAGTGACGATACTGTATATATGCTTTGCGCTAATTGATTCCCTTCCCCATTCACCAGGTGGTGGCCGCGTGCGACTCGCTGCAGGTAGTCGCATTAAATTTATCATTGTATTTGCTTTTCGAGACCTGTACTGGAATCCGGGTCTGACTCTCATGGATGATCGTTGGCGCCCTATGCGCCCGCAAACGCGCACCCGCTGCGCACTGGAGAATTCAATGCATCAGTATTTAACCAACCGCCAGCAGCAGATTCTTGATTATATTACACGTGAAATTGACCGAACCGGCGTTGCGCCCCCCACCCGGCAGATTGCCGACGATTGTGAAATTCACTCCCTCAACAGCCTGTCCCGCCACCTGAAAGCACTCGAAAAGAAAGGCTGGATTAATTCTGTCGCAGGCAATATCTGCCTGCTGGAAAATGTTCGCAGCTATCGGCTCACCGTTTTCGGCAGTGTGGAAGAGCGTCGAGTCAAATTCAAAAAAGCAGTATAAATACGGGATAACCACTGATCACTTCGACTTCTCAGTATGAAATTGGCAAATCAGAATAAAAGCGTCGCCATCGGAAGAAGTCTCTGGTTACCCAATATTTTCTTAATTTCCTTTCCTTTTCCGTCGATTATTCTTTCAAGGGGAGACACATTCACGTACACTTATGTAACTGACAAGCTCTTATAAACTCAGTATTCAAAATCGTTTACCTCATCAGAAGGTTGAAATTGATGCTCAGAATTGAAAATCAATCGATTCGTCTGTGCGACCGGATCCCCCGACGTTCTTTCATGCAGATCGGCGGGTTGGCACTGGGGGGACTTTCTCTGCCTCAAATCTTAAAGGCACAGGAACAGAGTGGGAAAAAATCTTCACACAAAGCCGTGATCATGATTTTCCTGGCAGGTGGTCCGCCGCATCAGGATATGTTTGATCTGAAGCCTGATGCTCCTGCTGAAATTCGAGGCGAATTTAAACCGATCAATACAAACGTGCCTGGAATTCAAATCAGCGAATTAATGCCGCGCGTAGCCGGCATGATGGATAAGTTCTCTATCATTCGCTCACTGGTCGGTGCACAAGGCCGCCATGATTCGTTTGAATGTTGCACAGGCCATCATTTCAACAGTGCGCAACCTCAAGGGGGCTGGCCTGCTTTAGGTTCGGCTCTTTCGAAAATCGAAGGACCGGTAAATCCGACCGTTCCCTCTTACATCGATTTATCTCACAATATGGCACACAATCCCTGGAATATAAAAAGCTCCGGTTTCCTGGGATTGGAACACGCGCCGTTTCGACCGGATGGGCGTGTGATGGAAAACATGACGCTCAATTCAATCTCCAATACCCGATTGAATGAACGAGCGAACCTGCTCAACGAACTGGACCGCTTCCGCAAAATCTCAGAGACCCGACTGACCGATGGAACTTATGATGGATTTACGAAGCAGGCCTTGGAAGTGCTTTCCTCTTCTCGATTAGTGGAAGCCCTTGATCTGGAAAAAGAAGACCCCAAGGTCCGTGCACGTTACGGTAAAGACGACTCGAAAGTTTTAGGCTATCCGCTGGATAATGGCTATCAGGCGATTATGTCCCGGTTTCTGCTGGCACGCCGCGCTGTGGAAGCGGGTGCCCGCTGTGTGACCTGCAGCTTCGCACACTTTGACTGGCACGGCAATAATTTTGGCCACGCCCGCAAAGTGATTCCCTTACTCGATCAAGGCGTCGCTGCGCTGGTAGAAGACCTGCACGAGCGCGGCATGGACAAGGATGTGACGGTTCTGGTCTGGGGCGAATTTGGCCGGACTCCTAAAATCAATCCCAAAGCGGGCCGCGACCATTGGCCGCGCGTGCATGCGGCACTGATGGCGGGAGGCGGAATGAAAACCGGCCAGGTCATTGGTTCGACCAACCGCTTAGGCGAAGAAGCCATTGATCGCCCCGTACACATGCAGGAAGTTTTTGCGACCCTGTATCACAATCTGGGCATCGATGTCTCAACGACCACCATCGCCGACAATAACGGTCGCCCCCAGTATTTAATCGATCAGCAGACCCCCATTCGCGAACTCGTTTGATTCCGGGTAAGTTTGATCACTCTGGTGGCAGTACTGTTTCTCTACATTGGGGGTAGTTACAACATCCCCAGAAGCCCTGCCCTTTGCGCGTGCCTTTCGACGCCGTGCGAAGCACCATTGGGGTGTCACACTTCGGGCAAATCGGCGTACCATTTTGAACTTTGCGTTCCGCTGTTCGGACGTTTGTTTTTTTCAGGTTGTGCTGAATCAGGTCCGAGAGGTCAGACACACTGTAGCCTCGGGCTGCAGGAATACGTAACAGAGGCAGCCCGGCCGCTGCAAAAACGGCATCGACAAATTGATCACGTTCCCGTCGATCTTTTCGCGCATGACTGGAGTCATCAAGCTCAACTCCCAGTAATGGCGTGATCGATTTCGAATTGCAAAGCAAAAAGTCAATGTGCTTGCGATCTATCCTGTTGCGGTCACCTTGACCTCCTTCGGACCTGGGGACGTAAAACAGGTCGTTCAGATTCACTTTGGAACAGATCACCAGTTCTGCCGGCACGGCCTGTTTAAGAACCCGGTAAAACGAGTGTTCCGCGTGCGACAGGAAATCCTCTCGCAGCCGATAAGGTAATTTCGTTTTTTCCGCTGGCTTAATGAGCCTGCTAAGCCCCACCAGTCCAAGAATTTGTGTAAGACATCCCTGAGGTTGATCGTCGTCATTTATCGTCATCGGGAATCTCTTTGAATTCTGTTAACTGAAGCGAGTTACCTATCTGAGTCTAAAACAATTCATGCTTATATCGGCCACGGTGGTCGTAAAGCATGACGCCGCATGTATAGTAAATATTGATTTCGAAAGAATCCAAACTGAAAACCAGTTGACTAACACCTCACAACTGAATGATTTACATCGAAATAACCGTCCGCGATGCTGCCGGCTGTCAAGTTTATCTGCCCCCCTGAGGGATCCCACTCAATTTAAAATTAACACGCCCGTGTAAAAATGGCATGACCTATATTTTTAACGACAAGCTTCGCTTTTCGATCAATGGGTTTCCATCGGAATCCTGATAATTCACATCAGTTTCTTATCGCTCAGTTGATTTTTGAGTACCTGCTTTTGTACCCCCGTGTTGCTTACAGGCTGTTGAGGCGTGCAGTTCAAGGAGAACCACTGACTCAACTGTTTTCACAGAATTAATCCAGGATGGCATTCCGCCAAAATCGGAGACTCCCCTGATTACTCCAGCAAAAGTTGAATTACTGACGTATGACATAGCGTACAAACATAACGGGCTTCCTATCCAGTATGCTAAAGATATTGGACATTATTAAGTCGGGATACTTATGAGTCAATCCGTTCTTTTAGTCGATGATGAACCCATTTTACTGAAATGTGTTCAAAGACTTCTCCATCCTTTAGAGAAAAAGGGGATCGTCGTTTGGACCAGCGCTTCAGGTGAAGAAGCAATTGAGTTTCTCACCAGTCATCCCGTCGATGTCGTCGTCACCGACGAAAATATGCTTGGAATGTCCGGTACCGAATTACTGGCATGGATTTCCGAGCATGCACCAGAGACCCGAAAACTCATCTTAACGGGCGACATTCCACTCGCGATCTCAATGCGTGACACAAATCACGGTAGTATTGATGCCATCCTGACAAAACCATTTAATAAGACAGAATTACTCAACGCGGTTCTGGATGCACTTCAAAAAAAAGATCCGGAATCCCGGATTCACACCCTTCGAGAATCATTGATTGAAGAGATTAACGGAATAGACGAAAACTCTGACTAGCCAGTGTCCAGGATTATTGTCGCGTTTCCTGAACCACTCGGATCGCGTATGATAGAACCATCGCGTCAGGCATAAAACTCATCTCAATTCGTATGATGCTGAAGACGCCATAGAAAATGGGAACTCAGGCTCATAAGCCGCTGTTCCCGCTTATATCCACTCTGTTCCAATAAAGTCAACAGGCAGTCTGCGAACAAAGCCATTCGCACCGCTCACATTCATCACGGAGCCGCGAAACTTCCACTCTGATCTCTGGTAAGTCACAATCAGGGGGTGTAATTTGTCGACTCTCTACCATCGGCCGTTCCCAGTTCCAGATAAACCTGTGAACTCATATTTTCACTCAGAAAATGTACGGAACCATCAGCAAATCCAAAATGTGCCCCGCCGACATGATCACTGCCGGCTGACTGATAAAAGTTGTTATTAAATCCGCCAGAAGTACCACCAGAAATACCGGTGTCAAACATCGTACTCACACCACCGACGGCCCAACCGTCCTGACTCCTTGTAGGCGCTGTTGAGCCATGCAATTTCATCACTTCTCCTGTCATGATGGTATTTGATATTCCATCATCAATGTCACGAATCGCCGTATCACTGTTGACGGAAAACATCCCCAGAAATCCACCAGTGCCTCCGCCGAAAGACCCGATTTCAGAGGTCATACGATGAGTGGGATGAATGATATCACCATCCGACCAGCCGTTCCCTCCACCAATGCAGGCGCCATAATCACACCCCCCTTTAATAAAAGGCTTGGTGAGAGTGACGGGGGTAGCGCTGGAAACCGGGTTTTCGCTGATCATGAGCTGTTCATCCAGCCTTCGCACTTTGCTGCGGCGGGTGGGACAATAAAATACAGGGAGATTGGTTTCAGCTGCATTTCGGTTCCCCATCACATTTGTATTGAAATTCCATTTGTCATAAATCACAGACTGATCAACGAATGGCAAAATCTGTACTAACCAACTGGTACCATGTAACCCTGAACCAGAGGTGCTGCCTGCATCGCGCCAAGCATCATAGGCAGAAGACGTCGCTGTGGTGGCAATCGCTCCCGGAGGAAAAACGCGATGCGTTTCATGATAATTGTGCAGTGCCAATGCTATTTGCTTCATATTGTTTTTACAGGTACTGCGGCGAGCCGCTTCCCGCGCCTGTTGAACGGCTGGAAGTAACAGAGCAATCAAGATAGCGATAATGGCAATCACCACCAGTAACTCAATCAGTGTAAAGCCTCGTTTCAGTCTTTGAGCGCGCATTACAAGACCCTTTAGATAAAAGAAATGAATCAAGGGAAATAATGAAATGATTTAAATAAAACAGCACCACTAAATAAATCAGTGGGATCTTATTGTTATCAATTTGTATGTTTTTTCAGCCTCGCTTATTTTGATTTCAGGTCAAAATTAATCTCATTCGGTCCCGCTTTCACATCAGCCGTCAGTTCTGACTCACTGCTGTACCGGGAGGGAATTGTTTCCTTCTCATTTTTTAGTTTGCTCACCGTCACTTTATGATTGCCGATCGCAGCCCCTTTTTCATCTCGAATGTAAATCAGCTCATATTTTCCTTCGCTGTCAGTGGTGGCAGCAGAGGCACGGGACTTTTCGGGCATGAACGTCACATTGGCTTCAGACAGGGGGGCACCATCCATGGTGATCTTGCCAGTCACCTGACCTAAAGTAGGCGGCGCATCGCTGCCGCCACCACATCCTCCTAATAAAAGGAATAATGCCAGGCAAATAATAGGCTCATAATATTTTCTCAAGATGTGCATGTTTTATAAATCCTCAATGATATTTCAAAAGGGACACGCTAGAAGAAACAGCTATATGGGACTGGTAACTTTACTCAAAATCAAGTCGAGCAACTTTTGCAGAAGATTCCTTTCAAGCTGAATTTTCTTGTCAGACACAGAATTTATTTGAATGTACTCTTAGATCCCATCGCAGCCTGATTTAACTTTTCAACCGATTTGTATCACGAGTGACACCTCGTAACAGACATGCAGCAGAGAGATCGACGAGTTTGACCTCTTTGTATTCGTCTGATGCCAAATCGCCAGATTGTTAACTACCTGTTTCCACTGATCAACAATGGCCTGACGATTCAACATTTTTTCTGCAGGCGGCTTCCGCTAAACATAAATGTCATTCGGAAATTAAACGGAAGACGCCACAGAAATGTTGAGCAGAAGTTCTTATCAAAATTCTCCGATTACCGCTGTGTCATCATACCCTCCCAGGTTACTCCAAAGCACTGCGTCGATATTTTCACTGATGAAACGAACGGATCCGTCTGCCATACCAAAATGGGCTCCCCCTTCATGATCACTCCCCGGGGCTTGGAAAAAACCTCCATTAATTCCTAAACTCCCGTACCCATCATCGTTAGGACCATCATTATCAAAAGCGGTTGCGACCCCTCCGACTGCCCAGCCATCCTGACTATTATCGGTGAGCCGCTGCATCTCTCCCACAGCAATCGTATTGGTCGTTCCATCTTTCACGTCACGCATTGAAGTGTCGCTGTTCGGATAAAATATTCCCAACTCAAAGATACTACTACTGGGACCATCGAGTGTTGAGACGGGTTGGGCATTATGAGGGTATCCATCACTCCAGCCATTTCCCGATCCCACACACGCGCCATAATCTGTTCCCCCTTTTAGAAAGGGATTGGTGGAGGTTCCCAGCGTTCCAGGTACATCGTCAAGTTGAATCACACGTTCATTATTGCGGACTTTACTACGGCGACTCGGGCAGTAAAAACCTGGAATATTATTTTCGGCTTGAGCACGATTTCCCATGACATTGGTACTGAAATTCCATTTATTGTAAATGGCAGACTGATCAACAAAGGGCAGAATCTGTAACATCCAACTGGTACCATGTTGATTGGAAGAAGTCAGAGCTCCTGCCTCGCCCCAGATATCAGCCACTGCGGTATTGACAGTAGTACTGGAAGTAATAGCCCCCGGAGGGAAAACACGATGAGTCTCGTGATAATTATGCAGACCTAACCCAATCTGCTTCAGGTTGTTCTTACAGGTACTTCTCCGGGCTGCTTCACGCGCCTGTTGGACGGCCGGTAACAACAGGGCAATCAGGATCGCAATAATCGCGATCACAACTAATAACTCAATGAGAGTAAAACCTGCCTTACGTCTGCTCATCGATTTGATTTGCATCATATTACCCCTGCAAAATTGAAAAAGAAGAAAATTGGAATGTAGTACGATTCCTGAAAAACGATTTTGATTCAAAGTGACTCATCGCAGAAAGGATTGACAGAATCATGCACATTTGTGCGATCACAAAGTGACAACCAAATCTAAGTGAATAGCCTGTTAAACCTTATGGCATACACTATACAGTACAGGCCTTCATTAATATCCATGCGTCTATTTAAGCAGAATATTTTGATTTGTCAAAATATATTTTTAAAATCAGCCTAACTCACTACTGAACATAGTATTACAGAAAATGTAAATCATGGTCGGTAAGTGTGATTGCTCCTTCGCTTGAAAGATTCCGTTCAAAAAGCGTTTGCTTCAGAAACGGATACGGGAATCCATCAATCAAGAGCATTCCTGAAACGCGGGATATTCTGAAGATTGAAAACACAGAAGTAACAGGGAATTGATCGTAAGAAACAAGTACGAAAAGCTTCGCTGAAATCGACTCAATTCAATCGCAGATCGTAAGTCACCATGCGCTGACCAAGACAATGAGCGAAGCCAATTTGCTAACTGTCCATCCGCCCCACCAGTTCAATTCTTCTGTATTTCAGACTCTTTCTGAAATAATCACGAACCACAAATCAACGGAAGATATAATCGGGACATTGATCATTTCATTGTCATAACTTACAGTTAACAGCACTAAGCGAATCATCTTCGAATCTGGACAGTCAGTCATCAAGCACTGCCAACTAAAAGGACCTCTGCCAATGCCCTTTCGTATCTTCATTACCGCCACTTTGCTGCTATCCAGCTCTGCGTTAGCCTCAGCCGAAGATTGGCCGCAGTGGCTGGGCCCTGATCGGGCAAGTGTCTGGAATGCTTCAGGCATTGTCGAGTCATTCCCGGCAGAGGGCCTGGAAGTCGAATGGCGGGTACCTGTCGGGCTGGGATACAGTGGCCCGGCTGTCGTCGATGACAAAGTTTATCTGATGGATTACATCAAAAAAGCAGGTGACCTGGTCAATAATCCGGGAGGCGCTTCAAAGCTTCAAGGCGAAGAACGAATTCAATGTTTTTCTGCCGACACCGGCAAAGTCCTCTGGGAATTTAAATATGATTGTCCCTATGAAATCTCTTACGCTGCCGGCCCCCGCTGCACTCCCACCGTCGCCGACGGCAAGGTTTATACACTGGGTGCGGAGGGAAACCTGAACTGTCTGAATGCAGAAACCGGCAAACTCCTCTGGAGTAAAGATTTCAAAACCGACTACGATTCCAAAACAGCCATCTGGGGGCACGCTGCCAGCCCTCTGGTCGAGGGAAACACCCTGTATTGTCTCGTAGGCGGCAAAGACTCGATCGCTGTTGCCTTTAACAAAGATACCGGCGAAGAACTCTGGAAAGCATTAGATAACGCAGAAACCGGCTATTGCCCGCCCACCATGATTACCCATAACGGCATAAAACAGCTTTTGATCTGGCATCCCGATTCGTTGAATTCACTTGATCCCCAAACGGGCAAAGTATTCTGGTCGATTCCCCTCAAACCCGGTTTCGGCATGTCCGTCACCGTTCCCCGTCAGCAGGGCGACTTTCTCTACGTCTCCGGCATCGGCGATGAAGCCGCCTGGATTCAACTGAGCAGCGACCCGAAACCCTCTGCCAAAGTCGTCTGGAAAGGCAAACCCCGCTCTGCCCTGTTCTGCTGTAACAGCACCCCCTTCATTGAAGGCGATACAATTTACGGCAGCGACATCCAGTCGGGCGATTTCGTCGCCGTGAACCTGAAAGATGGGAATCGACTCTGGTCCACGAAAAAAGTGACCGACGCCGGCCGACGCGATCGTCATGCCACTGCATTCATCGTGAAACATGACGACAAGTTTTTCCTGTTCACCGAAAAAGGGGACCTGATCCTCGCCGAACTGTCACCCACCGGGTACAAAGAAATCAGCCGCTTCCACGTGCTCGAGCCGACCAACGAAGCCTTCGGTCGCCCCGTCGTCTGGAGCCACCCTGCTTTTGCGAATCAGTCCCTCTTCGCCAGAAACGATAAAGAACTCGTACGGGTGAGCCTGAAAAAATAGCAGATTTTTTTTAAGCTCGGCTGACAGCATGGAGACATTCTGCCAGCCGCAATGGTTCCTGGCTGATTTTAAAGGTCACTTTGAATTTATATGCAAGGTCAGCTCACCTGTCTCTAGACATTTTAAAGAGGAACTACTGTAACAAGCGGGAATCGTCGCTTTTAGTTTTACCACTTTCTTCTGACCTACAACGACTACTGCACCAAGATAAAGTCCTTTTTGCTTTGAAATAATTGGAGTTCCTTTATTCTGAAAAGCAGGAATAAATTCAGGAAAAGGACTCAAATTTGCGTGTTCGCATAGCGGCTCAGGAGGAAATTGCGTTTGTGACTCTCTTTGCAAATCCTCTCCAAAATTTGAAGTTGCGTTACTCTCGCTAAGGATAATTCTAAATCCTGTACACTGATTGAAGCTTTGAGGAGGTAAATTAGCAATGCGTGCTCCAACAAGTGGCTGCTCAAACATGCGATCGCGTTTAAGCTCCAGTGGCTTCCCTGCTTCATCTATCACGACAAACTCTTTTAATCGGCGAATTGACATTTGATTAGAGAGAGTCCCATACATTTTCTGCTCACTACAATTTTTTAAATAAAAATGCAGTCGAAGAATATCACCTGTCTGATACGTTTCTTTGACGGGGGTTACGGAAATACCTGCTTGCATATTGCTGTGGTTCTGTTGTTGGCCCCAACAGATTTTCTTGACAGGCTGTGGGAGGTCTTCTGCAAACCCACTATTATTTATAATCGTAAAACTAGTACCTACCAGGGTTATGAAATACGATAACAATAGAGCTCTCATCATGAATCCCCTCTATTTGGACAGCACAAGTCGTCCTTCAAAACAACTGATGCAAACGAGTCATCTGACTTGCATGTATACACGATCTGACTTTCAGAAACGAGAGCAATTTGATTACAGTGGAGTATGACAGAGCAAATGAAGTCTTGATTGCATAAACGAGAATCTCATGTTCTCTGGAACTTCTATTGTTTATAAAATTCAATTCACCATCTACTTTCAACGCAGCACTGGCAGCCGGGCTTTCAGTTTTGCCAGAACCGTTGATTGCTCAGGGGACGTTTCTTCTTCGCCGGCAGTGGCACGCAGCGGACAGTGTCGACACATCACCAGAATGTAAGCGGAAGGAATAAAATACAGCGCCAGTAACGTCGCGCCGCCGACTCCGCCGGAAATTGTAATAGCCAGCGGAGGCCAGAACCCGCCGCCGGCAATCACTAATGGCACAAATCCAGCCACGGTGGTCAGCGACGTTGCGACTACGTGCCGCGTCGATCGCAGGACCACATCGCGGACCACAAGCCGATTCCCTTTTCTTGCTTCGGGATTTGCGCGTAATTCCGCCAGCACCACGATTGCATCGTTAATCGCAACCCCCGCCAGCCCCATCGAACCGACAATCGCCATGAAGCCAAATGGAAAGCCGAACAGCCAGAGCATCCCCAGTCCCAGACCAATCGAAAGCACGCCGACCGTTCCGACCAGAGCCGCGACACGAAACGACGAGAATGACAACACCAGCGTCGCCACCATCAACACCATCAGCACGCCCACATTCGCCAGCAGGTTTCCGACGGCGTCATCCCGCTTGGACGCTTCCCCGCCCCACTCCAGTCGATAACCGGCGGGTAACTGAAATCCGGATCGCTTTAAACGAGACTGAAAGTCGGCCAGCACCTTCGCAGGCAGAATTCCGGCAGGAATGTAAGCCTGAACTTCGTTCATCCGCTCGCCATTGAAGTGAGAAATCGCCGCGATTTCAGACGACATATTCACTTCGGCGAGTGCCGTGAGAGGGACAAATTGAGCCTGCCCGTCGAGCGTTTTTTTCTCGGAGATCAGTTGGAGAGAGGCTATCGCATCAATCGAACCGCGATGCGCATCGGGCACACGGATGCGAACCGGCAGTTCCTCGGTCTCTTCGAGAATACTGCCGCCAAGTGCTCCTTCCAGCGCCGCGTTCAACTGATTCGAAATTTCCGCATGATCCAGCCCCGCCAGCCGAGCCTGCTCTTCATCAATTTTCAATGTCAGCTTGGGCAGCGGGTCTGCCAGCTCGGCTTTATGATGCAGCACATCGGGTGTCTGACTGAGAATCGTCCGCAGTTCATCGCCAAGCTCACTTAACTGATGCAGATCGGGACCAAATAACCGAACCTCAATCGGGGCATCAAACGGCGGCCCCTGCTCTAACTGTCTGACCAGAACCCGCGAATGGGACACTTTTTGATCAAGCTCCCGCTGCAGTTCCTGAATCAAGGCCTCACCGCCGGCAGCCGAATTGAGCTGCACGAGCGCCTGGGCATAATTCGAAGAATTTTCGCGTTTGGCGATAATGTTATAGTAAAACTGAGGCGCACTCTCGCCCAGAAACCATTCGATTCCCTTCACCTCTGGATGCTGTAAAACAACCTGCCGGATAATCTCTATCGTAGCCTGTGTCTCTTCCAGCGAGGCGTGTGCGTTTAATTCCAGTTCTATATTGATCTGATCGCGATCTGCGGGAGGAAAAAACTGCTCCGGCAGATCGCCGGCAGCGATAAAACCGCAGACAGGCAGAACACAGCCCAAAGCGATCCCGAGCAGCGGCCGCGCAAACAGGAAATCGAGTGACTTCTGGTAAGCGGCTCGCAGTCCCACATGACTGAAACCGACCTGCCACCAGTGGGAATTTTGTGGATCTTCATTCTGATCGGCAAACAGGGCTGCGATCGCGGGAACCACGGTCATCGCCAGAAAAAAGGAACTGCAGATCGCCAGAATCACACTGACGGCGATTGAGCCGACAAATTCCCCCGCGGGCCCCGGCATTAAAGCAATCGGAGCAAACGCCAGAACCGTGGTTAGGGTCGATCCCAGCAAAGGAACCGCCAAATGCCGGACCGTGGAAATCACCGCGTCTTCTGGCGCCATGCCGGTGTGTAATTTTGCGCGCACTTCATCGACAACGACGATCGCGTTATCGATCAGCAATCCCAGTGCGATGATCAACCCCGTCACCGACATCTGATGGATGGGAATAGCCATAATGCGAAGCCCCGTCAGAACCATAAAGGCGGATAAAGGGAGTGCCGTCCCGATCACCAGAGCGTTTCGCCAGCCCATCATAAATACGATCACCGCGATGACAGCCAGACCGCCGAACAAGAGGTTCCACACCAGTCCATTCAGTCGAGCTTCCACGTAACGATTCTGATCGAACAGTGTCTGTACCACCACATCATCGGCAAGTGTCTGTTCAAATTCCCTGACCGCCGCTTTCGCGGACTGGCTCCAGTGATCAATGCGAACGCTGTCTCGCACGAATATCCCCAGTGTCACCCCCGGCTTCCCGTCTGCAATGACCAGACTGCTCAAGGGTAAGGCAACTCCTTTTTTAATCGTGGCAATGTCACCCAATTGCACGGAATGCCCTTCCGAGCCAAACTGCACCGGCGTGTTCGCGATCCGCGAGAGAGAATTCAGTTCTGAATCGACGTCGATCAACAGATCACTTTTTCTTCCGCGCAACAGTCCGGCCGTGAGTTTGGCGTCAGACGATTCGACCTGATCCGCAATTTTCTGGACGCTCAATCCCAGAGCGGCAATTTTATCGGGTTGAATTTCGACACTGATTTCTTCATCAGGATCTCCGAACGTATCGATGTCTTCCGTTCCGGAAATCGCCCGCAATCGATCTTCCAGCTGTTTCGCCGTCCGCCGCAAAACGGCATAACTGACCGCATTCGGATTATCCCAGACCAGAGCGACAATCAACGCGTAGGCTTTGACTTCCAGCTCTTCAAAATCCGGTTCCCCGACTCCTGAGGGAAATTCAACACGGGCATCATCGATCTTGTCCCGGATGCGTGACCAGACCTCATCGACTTCATACACGTCGTCGCGCAATTCAATTGTCATCGAAGACATGCCGGAGCGGGAGATGGAACGCAGTTCTTTGATCTCGTCGATCTCTCGGAGTTCTTCTTCGATTTTTTCAGAGACCAGTGATTCCACGCGTGTCGCGTCGGCTCCCGGGAAGCGGGTATTCACCCTGGCCACCCGCTGTGTAAGCACGGGATCTTCCATCCGGGGCAGCACATAATAACTGGACAGGCCAGCGACAGAGATCAGCGCAATCATCAGGATCAATAAACGGAGATTACGATAGAACAATCCTTCCAGCATGATTGAATTCCCCATTGATTCCCTGAAAGATGTTTCTCTGAATCGTTGATTCCTGTGCCTGTCAGACTTCGCTTTAGCGGCTTGGCTTGATCTTTACCCGTTGACTACTGGCCAGCTTATGGATGCCATCTACCACAATCCGGTCTCCCGTCTTCAGTGTGCCCCGTACCAGAACCCGGTCTCCTTCCGTGTGTAACACTTCAACCTGCCGTTTTTCCAGCACGAACTCGTTGTCTGTCTGACCTTCAATCACGGCATAGGCAGACCAGAGCCCCCGCTCGCCCCGCGCCAGTGCCCCCAGCGGCAGCCAGAACCCCTGTATCTGAACCGGTTCTTCGATTTCAATTCGAATTACCTGACCTGGAACAAGTTGCTGTGCGGCTTCCGGACTCAGCGCCAGAACGACTTCCTGCGTACGGGTCACCGGATCAAGCTCCGGCAAAATCGCCTTGAGATGAGACTCATACGTTTTTCCATTAAGCTGAACGTTTTGCTGTGTGCCATGCTTCAGATCTTTGACCATCTCCACCGGTACACCAATATGCGCTTCCAGTTTCTGATCTTCAACCAGCCTGAATAAAGGTGCGTTGGGTGAGATCACGGTCCCTTCGTCGGCATACCGTTTCGAAATCCGTCCGCTGAACGGAGCAGTCAGCACGGCGTCGTCGAGATCTACCTGATTATCGGCCAATGAGGCATCCAGATTGGCAACGACCGCTTTCTGAGCAGCGATCTGTTCCTTACGGGTTCCTTCCTGCAGTTCTGACAGCCGACTGCGTGCGGCATCCAGCAAGGCTGTCTGCTGTTCGACATCGAATTGTGACGCTTCAAAATCTGAATTGGAAATTGCCTTGCGTTTTAGTAATTCCAGATTGCGACTATGATCGGCTTCCCCGTTTTTGAGCCTGGCAGAAAGCTGTCTGACTTCCGCTTCGGCAACAGCTATCGTCTGCGCACGAGGGCCAGCAATTAGTTCATCGAGTTTTGCCTGAGCAGCAGCCCGCTCTGCCTGCAGTTTCAACCGCATCACATCCAGATGCCGCGTGTTCAAATTCGCCAGCACCATTCCCGCCTGAACCTGATCCCCTTCATCGACGGCAATCTTGATCAGTTTCCCACTACGTTCAAATGCCAGTTCGCTCGTACGCGAGGCAGCCACTTTACCTGTATAATTTCGCTTGCGCACGAAAGACTCAACGGGTCTGATTTCCGTCACTTCAACAGGGATTCCCTGCTGCTCAAGACCAGCAGAGGGCACTTCGGTAGAATAAGCAATGTCAGTCATCGCCCAATATGCACCAGCGACACTCATAATGGAAATCATCATCAGGAGCGGGTAATTGCGTTTAACACGTGCCGTCACGATTTGACGAAACGTCAATTTGTCTTGAAAAAAAAGCGGCTCAGACGGAAATTTTTTGGAGTTCATTTCCAAACACCTCCTCACTGACACGATCAAAGATCGCATCGTAGTCCACATCAGTGCTGAGCGGCTTCCACAGAATGCCGTCCAGAAAACGATTGAAATTGCGGCGTAACATTTCGAAAGGTTCAGAAATTCCAATTTCTTTCAAAGAATTACTGGTGGCGATAATTGAATAACCACCAAACGAAAGCGACCACAGCCCGAATACGATTTCTTCAGGCGTTGTATACTCGCCCAGATGGACATCGCCCCGCGCGATTCCGTCTCGAACCACTCCGCCCACAACGCCGATACAACGATGTTCACAATTTGACATCACCTGCCGGCGTTCTTCTGAAGTTTTATCCCAGATCGAATCAAGGCGAATGGTCTGCTCGACCCGAAAATGGTCAGGGTATAATTTCACGAACAGCTCGGCAGCCGTCCCAATCGCGGCAATCCGCTCACGTGACGTTCCCTGAAATAAAGCTGCCTTTTCAAACATCGTCAGCCGTTTTTCCAGCGTCTGAATCGCCAGCGTAATAATGATCTCTTCTTTACACGAAAAATGGTTATAGATCGTCCCTTTGGAGTACTCGAGCAGACTTGTCAGACGATCCATATTCAGACCGTTATACCCCCCCTCGATAAACATCGGCCGGGCGCATTCCAGAATTTTCGCTTCGCGCTCCTGAATTTCTCGTTGTTTGCGATCTCGTGTATTCATGATGTCACCATTTTGACGGATCGTCAATTTTTGTCAATCCATTTATTCTGATTCTTGGATTTTCCAAAAAAACGGACGGCGTCAGTGCTGTTCTCCCACTGCCAAAAACTGGAACACATCGCCATAAACAATTGCTTTTTCTGCACTTACACTCACTGCACCGTATCAAATCATCTGAATCAGCTCCTGGATGTGAGAGTGCCCTCAAAGATTGATTTCAGCGACATTTGCTTGACCACTGCGTCAATTGTCTGCTTTGTGGTTTTTAGCCAGCAGCGGAAGCCTGGCAGAAAGGCAGCGTTCCTGTTCGCGGAAACAATAAAAGCAGAAGGACTGTGAGACCGGATATTTAGCTGGCCTGCTCTTCTTTTTGTTTCTGATATTCTTTGAGTTTGCGGTAAAGGGTTCGCTCTCCAATGCCCAGCATTTTGGCTGCTTCTTCGCGTTTGCCGTCAGCCAGATCAAGGGCGCGTTCGATATAATACCGTTCTACTTCAGAAAACGGTCGCCCGATCAGAAAGTCGGCGCCGGACCGGTCCGAAGAATAACTGCCATCTCCTTCTGATCCTCCCAGGGGAACGATTTCTTCCGGTAAATCGTCCAGATCCAGAATGCCATCGGTATCTAGCACCAGCATACGCTCGGCTGCGTTTTTTAACTGTCTGATATTGCCGGGCCAATCATAGGCCATCAGCGCACGACGGGCTGCACGGGAAATCCCTTCGTACGGTTTCCCGTATTGGGAGGAAAGTTCTTTCAGGAAATGGTCTGTGAGTAACGGAATGTCTCCGCGACGTTCCCGCAGCGGAGGGAGTTCAATCTTGACGACAGATAAGCGGTAATATAAATCCTGTCGAAAACTCCCCTGTTTAACCATCTCCAGCAGATCTGCGTTGGTTGCAGCAACCAGACGAACATTTAAACTAATTTCTTCATTGTTTCCGAGTCTGGCAATTTTTCGATCTTCCAGGACGCGCAATAATTTGATTTGCGTCTGCATCGGCATCTCGCCGACTTCATCCAGAAATAGAGTCCCGCCATTCGCATGCTCAAACTTACCAATTCGCTTGCCCACAGCCCCTGTAAAAGCGCCCTGCTCATGCCCGAAAAGTTCGCTCTCCAGAATACTGTCGGGTAATGCGGAAATATTCAGCGGGACAAACGGTTTGCTTTTCCGCTCGCTGTTCTGATGAATGGCCCGGGCCACCAGTTCTTTTCCGGTACCGCTTTCACCTTCGATTAAAACAGTACTGTTCGTCGAGGCGACATTCTTCAGTTTTTCAATGATGTTGTGCATTGAAGGCGAATTACCCACGACCCCTTCAAAGCCAAACTTTTCATCGAGCCGACGATGGAGTTCAGCATTGCGACGCATCAACCGCACACGGGTCGATGCTTTTTCAACGGCGTGACGCAGTTCACTGATATCAAGCGGCTTTGTCAGGTAGGTATAAGCGCCCAACTGCATCGCAGTGACAGCAGAATTAATGGAACCGTGTCCGGTCAGCACGATCACTTCCGCATCGGGTAATTCATCTTTAGCGGTTCTGAGAATCGACAAACCATCGACCCCGTCCATGCGTAAATCGGTGATGACAATATCAGCCGTTTCGCTTTCAATCAGCTTGGCCCCCTGCTCACCGGAAGTGGCGATTTTACAATCGCAGCCCACCCGCTCCAGACTTTCTGCCACAGCCTGTGCATGCGCTTCGTCGTCATCAATAATCAGGATTCGAATGACTATCGATGCAAGATCTTTTTCAGTGGCATCTTTAGCGCTCATTGAGCAGACTCTCAGCCTTTCCGGGTTATTAAGTAACTTTTATGATCACAGTGCTACGCCGACTGGATAACGTTGATTCAGGCCTGCCTGGATCAACTCTGTCCGACGAGACTCCATCATATTCAAGTTGGAAAAACAAATACATTCTTTCGGGATTGTTTCTTCATCAAACGGGAAATGAAATGGTAAAACGGGTTCCCCGACCGGGTTCACTTTCACATTCAATCGTACCGTGATGTGCATCAATAATTTTTTTCACAGTCGGCAGGCCTAATCCGCTGCCTCCGGATTTTGTCGAAAAGAAAGTGTCAAACATTCGCGACTTCACTTTCGCTTCAATACCTTTTCCATTGTCGATAATATCGAGATAAACCATGCCGTCTTTGTAATAGGTCTGCAGTTCGATCAGCCCGCCATCTGGCATGGCCTGTACAACGTTTAATGCCAGATTCATCAGCACCTGTCTTAAAAGAGCTTTATCGACCTGAATCGATGGCAGGTCGGCATCAAAATGCGGACTGATTTCAATATTCGTCTCGCGTGCCTGCGGTCGGAAAAAATCGATAAAGTCGCTGACCTGATCGTTGAGATTTGCCTCACTCAAACATAATTTACCTACCCGGGCAAACTGTAAAAAAGCATCCAGAATGTCCTGCAGATGTTTGCATTCGCGCTGCACACTTTCCACTTTTTTTAACATACGATGTTTCGCCGGCACATCAAGAGAATCCAGGTCTTCCGTGAGCAGTTCCAGATTCATGCTCATTGTCGAAAGGGGATTCTTGATTTCGTGAGCCAACCCCCCCGCGAGCGTCGCAATTTCCGAATACTGCGCCTCAAACTGTTCGCGTTCGTCGACGCTTAATGGGCTCTTATTCATTTCAGCTGATCCCGGCTTTCAATTCTGCACACTACTCGTGCAAAACTGCGGAAATTTCACAGGCATGTTGAAGTCTGATAAATCAGACCCGGATACATAAAATAAAGCGATGAAGTCATCTCACGTCGAGCTCCTTCATCGCTATTTTGGTTTTCTCAGATATCGAAGAGAATAATCTCTTACTCTGCTTCGGCTTCCGTATCAAGATCTCCGTTGCTTTCGCCGGCCTGCTCGGCCAGTACGACTTTACGGGAAAGCTTGACGCGGTTTTGATCGTCTACGGCAATCACTTTTACCTGTAAGCGGTCGCCCACTTTGCAGATATCACCGACCGACTTGACGAAACCGTCAGACAGTTCGCTGATATGACAGAGACCATCTTTTCCAGGAGCAATTTCGATGAAGGCACCGAATTCTTTGATCGAACTTACCACACCATCATAAATGCGCCCAACGCGAATTTCTTCGGTGAGTGCTTCGATGTGTGCCATCGCTTTTTCAACTACAGACACATTGCTACCGGAAACAGTCACGGTACCATCGTCCTGAATGTCAATTGAGGCACCCGTTTCTTCCTGAATGGCACGGATTGTTTTACCGCCGGGACCAATCAGCAGGCCGATTTTTTCGGGGTTGATCTTGGTCTGATGCAAACGAGGGGCATAAGCTGAGATCTCTGCACGAGGCCGACGAATGGCGGTCAGCATGGTTCTCAACAGTTCCAGACGGGCCACCTTGGCCTGTTCCAGTGTTTCTCGAATGATCTCTTCACTGATCCCTTCATTTTTGAGATCCAGCTGAATTCCCGTGATCCCTTTTTGCGTTCCGGCAACTTTGAAGTCCATATCGCAGAAGTGGTCTTCATCACCAATAATGTCGGTCAAAACTTTGAACTTATCACCTTCTGTTACCAGACCGATCGAGATACCGGCCACAGGCTGACGGAGGGGCACACCCGCATCCATCAAGGCCAGAGTCGCCGAACAGACAGACGCCATGGAACTGCTTCCATTTGATTCCAGAATGTCTGAAATCACCCGGATCGTGTAAGGGAAATCTTCTTCATTTGGCAAAACCGGTGCGACAGAACGTTCTGCCAGACAACCGTGGCCAATTTCGCGACGTCCTGGACCTCTGATCGGCCGGCATTCGCCTACTGAAAACGAGGGGAAGTAGTAGTGCAGCATAAACCGCTGCAATTCTTCTTCAAACAGGCCATCAACCCGCTGTTTATCACGGGACGTACCCAGAGTGACCGTAGCCATTGACTGAGTTTCACCACGAGTAAACAGGGCAGAACCATGTACGCGAGGCAGATTACCGGTTTCACAAGAAACATCACGCAACACATTCGGAGCGCGACCGTCCAGGCGTCGTCCCGCCATGGCGAGTTCGCGAACGGCTTTAGCTTCGAGGTCGTGAAATGCTTCTTCGAACTGACCGCGGGTGGCACCATCTTCTGTTGTGCTGGCGTCTTCAGGGAAGAATTTATCAACCAGTTCGTCGTGAATGGTTTTGGTTCCTTCCCGACGTTCTGCCTTGACGGTGCTCTGCATCGCAGCATTCAGGCGTTTGTAGAGTGCATCATCCAGTTTGGAGATGAAAGGATTTTCTGCAGGAACGACATATTCGAATGGTGTAATTCCTGCTTTGTCCCGCAGTTCCAGCTGCAGTTTACAGATTTTGCCCAGTTCCTGATGTGCATACATAATGGCGGTTGCCATTTCATCTTCAGGAATCTGATCTCCAAATCCTTCGATCATCAAGACAGACTCTAAAGTTCCGGCGACAATCAGATCCAGATCACTTTCGGCAATTTGTTCCCGCGTCGGGAATGCCAGCAGTTTACCATCAATCCGCCCGACTCGCACAGCGGCGATCGGTCCCTTGAAAGGAACAGGGGAGATACACAAAGCAGCGCTGGCTGCATTAATTGAAAGCACATCCGGGTCATTCACGCCATCACATGACATGACATTTGCCTGGATCTGCAACTCGTCTTTGAACTCTTTGGGGAACAGAGGACGAATGGGACGGTCTGTTAAACGCGCCGTCAAAATTTCTTTGGTGGTTGGCCGGCCTTCGCGTTTGAGAAAGCCTCCGGGAAACTTGCCTGCTGCTGCAGATCTTTCCCGATAATCAACAGTCAACGGGAAAAAATCAATTCCCGGTCTGCCTGGTCCTGTTGCAGCTGCAACAAATACGACCGTTTCACCATATTGAATCAGAACAGACCCTGCGGCCTGCTTCGCTAACTGACCAGTTGTAAGACTTAATTTCTGTCCGCCAACCTCACATTCAACAACTACTTTCACAATAATTTCCTAATTTCTTTTCCGACAATCCGACACAGATCAGCGAACACCGAACTTATTTTCGAATGTTCAACCGATCCAGAATTTCCCTATAGCTTTCTGCATTCTTGTTGTGCAAATAGTCAAGCAGGCTGCGTCTGCGGCTCACCATCTGTAGTAATCCTCTACGACTGGCGTGGTCCTTCGAGTTTGCTCGCAAATGCTCCGTTAAATTGACAATCCGTTCTGTAAGTACAGCAATCTGCACTTCAGCAGATCCAGTATCCCCGGTTTTGGACTGAAATTCTTGAATCAATTCTGTTCTTCGTTCCTGCGTGACTGACATTCTTCTAACCTAAACCTTATTAAACAAACTACATGGCAAACAGAGAAGATCGGGGATAACCCAATGCAAAGATAGCCACTACATTCCGTGTCTTGACTTTTATCTTGGACTGGTAATGGCGAGAGAAAACAAAGCTATTACACTAGCTTTCAGGGTATTTAAGGTGCTTAATGTAGCAATTTGAATAGATTATTCAATGGATACGACACCTCGATTACAAAAACCTCACTGAATTACACCAGCCAGGCACTATTGTTCAAACCCGAACAAGAATACACACTCGTACACACCTCGAGAAAATCGCTCTATAAAAAGCGAAATTTCAACTTATTTCCCGCACCATCACCTCATTACCACTGATTTTCGAGACAACCACTTCCGTTCCCGGCTGAATAAAGGGGCCCTCGCTGATGACATCCACCCAGATTCCTTCAATTTCGACACGTCCCGCCGGCCTGAGTACCGAACAGGCGACCCCTTTCATCCCGACCTCCAGTTTGAGTCCCTTCAACTGCAATGAACCCGATTTTTCGAATAATTCCGGGTCGAGTTGAATTTCATGTGCTCCTGTCCTTTGATGTTCGCCAGGAGGCGCCAGCACAATGGAGTTCATCAGTCGCGATTCCGGCAAAAACCGATTGAGAATTATCGCCAGCACGATCACCGTGATTAAAGACGCGCTCATGGTTCCGATGGTACTCGTCATCGTGGTGAAATCCGAACCGGGGCGTAAAGTGTTAAAATCACCGAATGTCTGACTTGCCAGAATGATTGAGGAGACTACCAGCAGTCCTCCGGAAATTCCGAAAATTCCGAAACCGGGTATCACAAAGATTTCCAGTAAGATACAGATCAACCCCATCGAAAAGAGTACGACTTCCAGAACACCAGCGGTGCCACCGAGAAAGCGGCTCCAGAAGAACAGTCCAAAACAGACCGCCGACATGATTCCGAACAGGCCTGTCAACGTGTAGAGTTCCAGATAGATAAACAGCGCTCCAACGATGAATAATAAAAAAGTAATCATCGGTGAATTCAAAATATACACGAGCGTATCCACCCAGGTTCGCCCCACTGCTCTGAGAGTGACAGCGGCGGGTATTCCCAGCCTCTGTTTGAGTTCCTCAATATCCCGCACCGGAGGCTCAGCGATTTTTAAATCATGAGCGCGAACCCCGTTAACCGTTAAGAGGTTGGCTTTTCGTGATTCAGGTACGACTGGTCCCTTGATCCATTCACCGTCAGACTGATGAATCTCATCCGCCGACATGTACCAGAGCTGTCCTGTTTTACTGTTGGTCACTTCGAAAATTTCCAGATCTTTATCCGACATGGCTTCACAGACGGCCGCTGGTCTCCCTTTTTTCTCTGCCAGATCTTTCAATGTTACCCGCAGCGTGCTCAAGATCTTTTCGGGAACGTGTTCGAACTGACCATCTTCATTCATTTCAATCGGACCGGCATCACCTATCTGGGCATCAGGTTTGAGAAAAATCTCATCACAGCCCAGGGCAATAATGGCGGCACTGCTCATCGCATGATCTGGAACATAAGCCACCGTCCTCACATGCCGCGAGTCGAGGTCGGCAATCATATTGGCAAGATTGGTTCCCGACAGCAGATAACCGCCCCCCGAATCGATCTCAAAAACCAGCATATTCGCACCGGAATGGATGGCCCGGTTGATTTGACGCTCGATAAATGTTTCCAGAATCGGCTCGATCATTCCATCCACTTTGATCAGCATGATTTTGGGCGCTTCCCCCATGGTGGGATCATCGCGCAGTTTTTCACGCGGAATACCATACAACTCGGCCAGGTCTCCCCGGGTATGCGCCAGTTGCTGAACCAGCACGTCCAGAGCCCGCGCCTTACTGCCGGAAAACGCCCCCAGAGACCCCACTTCCTTAATGGTTTCCACGTCAACGATTACAGCCATATTATCCTGCAATCGTTTGAGTTCTTCGGGGGTGACAATGCGGGACTCTACCTGTTTATTGTCGCCATCCCCCTGTTGAATTTTGACTTTCAGAACCGCCTGCTGCGGGTCCATCATTCCCAGTGCCAAAGCACGGCTGAGCTTGGTATTGTGCCGTTTCTCGACCATGGAGAGAATAAATTCGCGTTCATCCCGATCGACGGCTTTGCCATAACCGATATCACCCAATTCTGCATCGGGGTGCATCACAATTTCGTTGCAGGCCAGCGCCAGCACGACATTATTTCCAATCACCGTTTCGGGAATCCAGGCAATCGTTTTTAAATTAGACAGTTTCGAAGAGGCCAGAAACTTTGCCAGCCCCTGCACCTGGTGGAACGGGCTCGAACCGGGGGAAATCTTCAAAATCAGATAACCGGTCTGATTGCTCTGGGCGGCATCATTCTGCAGGGAGAGCGCGGCGTTAGTCACCCTTCCATAAGTCACCTCGCCAACAGGGCTGTCAATCGTGATGAATAAAGCCGGTTTGGACGGAGGCTCATCCTGCTCAGCCTTTTTTGTTTTTTTCGTATCCTGCGACGGTTTCTGTTCAGGTGCAGGCTGAGCCGGATCTGCCTGCAGATGCGAATTTCCGTTGAGTACTAAAAGTCCCAGAATAAAAGCCAGTAACATCTGGTTGAACTTTTTCATTATGTGACTTTCACCGTTGTCCGAATGAGAAATGCAAAGCTTGAATCTTCAGTCAATTATCCCCATCACTTGTGATCAGAAGGATTCATTATCCGTCAATATACCTAATTTAAACAGACACTGTTCAACTGGTGTACTCTTTTTAACGACATTTTACACCAGTCAGATCAATTCATTTTACAATATTATAGACGATTTACTGCAGGGAAATCAGGTTTTGATTTTATCCGTTAGATTTACTCGATCAATCTTCACAATTCTAATACTGCCCATCCAGACAATCCGCCACTTCCGACACTCAGATTAACAAAAATGTTCAAACCGGTCTGTTCGCCGGCAAAATCCCGCATTCCAAATGCAAAAACTCGAAATCCCAGATTTCCTGCAAGACTCCCGGTTGTCTGCGTCAAAATAAAATATCAGAAAACCGGTTAAATTTTACGCTGTGACTCCTTACAATAAAGGGACAAATCAAACAAACGCACCAAAGGGCAGTCATGTCATTTTATGGTTATCACCCAGTCATTGAAAAATGGTTCAAAAAACGGTTCCAGGGTCCGACCGATCCTCAGCTCAAAGGCTGGCCCTGTATTAATCGTGGTGAGCATACCCTGATCTCCGCCCCGACCGGCAGTGGAAAAACTTTAACGGCATTTCTTTCGGTCATAGACCGCCTGGTAAAACGTTCGCTGGCTGGCGATTTAGAGAACGAAATCTCCGTGATCTATGTCTCACCATTGCGCGCGCTCTCAAATGACATGCACCGTAATCTGACAGTGCCTCTGGAAGAAATCTCAGAGTTGCTGGAGGAAGAAGGGTACACATTCACTCCTATTCGTGTCGGCTTGAGAACCGGCGACACCCCTGCTTCGAAACGAGCCGCACTCGTCAGACGTCCTCCGCATATCCTGGTGACGACGCCTGAATCGCTGTATTTAATGCTGACCGGCTCCAAAAGCCGGGAAACGATGAAAACCGTGGAGACCGTCATCGTAGATGAAATTCATGCTTTATTGCGGGATAAACGCGGGTCACACTGGTCAATCACACTGGAACGCCTGGAAGCGATAGTCGAGCATCCCCTGCAGCGGATCGGTCTGTCCGCCACACAAAAACCACTGGATCGCGTGGCACGATACCTGGTCGGAAACCGTTCTGAAATTGAAATCACGGCCGAAGTACCAGAACAGCCCCCCAGCGAATATCCCGAACGAATCTGCCGCATTGTTGATATCGGTCACTCCCGCACGCTGGATATCGCAATCAAGGTCCCCCCTTCCGAACTGAGCGCGATTTGTACTCACGAACAATGGGCCGAAGTTCTGGAACAGATTGTCGAACTGATACAGGCACATCACAGCACTCTGATCTTTGTCAACACGCGGCGACTGGCGGAGCGTATTACCCATCAGTTGACCGAACGGTTAGGCGAAGACGTTGTCGGCAGCCATCACGGATCCCTGTCTGCAAAGATTCGACATCGTACCGAACAGAAATTAAAAAGCGGCGAACTGAAAGCCGTCATTGCGACCGCGTCGCTGGAACTGGGGATTGACGTCGGTTACATCGATCTGGTCGTCCAGATCGGTTCGCCCCGCGGCATCGCCACCTTTCTGCAGCGCATCGGGCGTTCGGGTCATTCACTGGGTCTGGTTCCCAAAGGACGGATTTTTGCCCTCTCCCGTGATGAGCTACTGGAAAGTATGGCCCTGGTCCGGTCGATCAAACAGGGTATTCTGGATACCGTGCGAATGCCGGAAGCTCCCATCGACATTCTGGCGCAACAGATCACTGCCGAAGTTGCCTGCCAGGAATGGAACACCGATGAATTATTTGAATTGATCACCCGCGCGTATTCTTACCGGAATCTGAAACGAGCCGACTTTGAAAGCACGATCCAGTTTCTGAGTGAGGGTATCAGCAGCACCGCCGGTCGCAGTCGTGTTTATCTGCACCATGATCAGGTCCAAAACCGCGTCCGCAGCAGAAAAAATGCCCGGCTGGTCTCCACCATGAATGGAGGGGCCATTCCGGAAGTCGCCTCGTATCGCGTGGTCACAGAAGATGACCAGACAGTGGTCGGCTCGGTAGATGAAGACTTCGCCGTCGAAAGTATGGCCGGGGATATTTTTCTACTCGGCAATACTTCCTGGCAGATTCGTTATGTGCGGGGAGGTGATGTGACGGTCGTTGATGCCCACGGCGCGCCTCCGTCAATCCCCTTCTGGTTTGGTGAAGCACCGGGACGCTCGCTGGAACTTTCTACCGAGATTTCACGTTTGCGTGAAGAACTGGAACAGCAGATTGAAAACCCCGAACAAGCTCTCGGCTGGCTGGTCCGCGAAACCAATGCCGACGAATGGGGCAGCAAACAGATTATCGAGTACGTCCAGGCCGAAAAAGCGGCACTGGGATTGATCCCGACGCAGAAACGAATTGTTTTTGAGCGTTTCTTCGACGAATCGGGGGGCATGCAACTGGTGATTCACGCGCCCTTTGGTGGTGATATTAATCGCGCATGGGGTTACACGATGCGCAAGCGTTTCTGCCGTTCCTATAATTTTGAACTGCAGGCGACCGCCGACGATAATGGCATCATTCTTTCACTGGGACCGCAACACAGCTTTCCGCTGGAGAGCCTGTTTACGATGCTGAATACCAGAAACGTGCAACAACTCTCTGAACAGGCGATCCTGGACCATCCCATGTTTCATGTACGCTGGCGGTGGAACGTGACACGGGCGCTGCTGGTGTCACGCATGCAAAACGGTAAAAAAGTGCCGCCTCCGCTGCAACGATTTCGTGCGGAAGACCTGCTTACAGCCGTCTTTCCTCGCTTGACTGGTTGTCCTGAAAATGAAATCGGCGAAATCGTGCGTCCCGATCATATTCTGGTAGACCAGACACTGCATGACTGCCTGAATGAACAACTCGATATCGAAGGCTTCAAAAATGTTCTGCTGCAAATTGAACAGGCATCGATCAAACTGATTCCCCGTGATACCAGAGAACCATCTCCTTTTTGTTACGAACTGTTGAATTCCAGCCCGTATACATTTCTAGATGGTGGTGAAGCGCAGGAACGCCGCGCCCGTGCGGTGGCCACACGACACACGCTTTCCGTGGAAAGCGTTGAAGATCTGGGGCGTCTATCGCCGGAAGCCATCGCGCAAGTCTGTCAGGAAGCGCAACCACTTGTGCGGAATGCCGATGAATTTCATGATGTACTGCTGGGGCGCATTCACCTGCCTCTCAATGAGCAACCGGACTGGGCCGACTGGTATCAGGAACTCGAATCTACGGGCCGCGCGACAACCTTACAGCGACTGGATGCGGATTCGAATAATGAGTGCCTGCTAAGCTGGGTCGCTACCGAACGCCTGCCGGCTGCACGCGCCGCTTTCCCGAAGAGTCAGCATCACCCGCCCGTCAACGTTCCCTCCGGCGTTCGTCAGGAATGGGAGTCGACCGAAGCCCGCACCGCCATCATTCGCGGACTGCTGGATACCTGCGGTCCCTTGACGGTAGCGGAAATGTCACATCAGGCGGGCATGACGGACTCGCAAACCGAAGCGGCGTTGATGGCGCTCGAAGGCGAAGGCATCGCCATGCAGGGTTATTTCCGCATCAAAGACCCGAACTGGGATCAAAACCTGGACGGCGACTCAACTAACAAACAAGAAAATAATGCCGGATTTCCTCCGAAAGAATGGTGTCACCGCCGTCTGTTGGCCCGTATTCATCGCTTGACATTGCAAGGTCTCCGCGCCCAGGTTCAGCCGGTTGATACCAGTCTGTTCATTCAGTATTTAACACACCTTCACGGTTTGGCAGGCACAGAGAAACGTTCCGGAACAAACGGCCTGTTTGAAGTGCTCTCCATGCTGCAGGGAATCGATATCCCCGCGATCTGCTGGGAACGCGACATCCTCCCGGCCCGTCTGTCAAATTACCAGAGCAAGGATCTCGACGAACTCTGTTTCACGGGTGAAATTGGCTGGGGACGTTTATATCCTCCCAAACGAACCTCCGACCAAAGTAAACCGATGACGGGGATTACGCGCAATGCCCCCGTCTCCTTCTTTTTACGCGAAGATATTCCGTGGCTCACACATTTTCAGAGTGTGCCTTCAATGTATCTGAATGCTGAAGAACAAAACGACCTGAGCAGCCCGGCTGTCGAAATTCAGGAACTCCTGACGCAACAGGGAGCTCTGTTTGCTACCGATTTAATATCCGCCACTGAATCGCTGCCGTCTCAGATCGCGGATTCATTGGGGGAACTGATTTCCCGCGGGCTGGTAACCTCCGACAGTTTCTCAGGCATGCGACAATTCACAGAAGACCGTTCAACAAAAAACCGCCGATCCTCGCGCAAATCAAGAATTGGCCTGCTGCGAAAGAGAGCCACACCTAACAATACAGGACGCTGGTCGATCTGGAGACGCGAGAATCAGCAGGACATCGAAGAACGGAGTCTGCCTTATTACGAATATGTCGAACAATGGGCGTGGCAGCTACTGCGACGCTGGGGTGTCGTCTTTCGTGACTTATTTCTGAAGGAATCGGGAGCTCCGCGCTGGTTTGAATTACTGCAGGTTTACCGCAGACTGGAAGCGCGCGGAGAAATTCGCGGGGGACGTTTTGTATCAGGCGTGGCGGGCGAACAGTTTGCCATGTCAAACACGATTCAGGAACTGCGAACATTGCGCGATGATCCGCGTGCCGATGAACTGACGATTCTCTCCGCCGCAGACCCGTTGAATCTGGTCGGTATACTCACGAAACAGGCCCGCATTCCGAGCACCGCCAGCAATCGACTTGCTTACTGGAACGGTACTTTGATTGCTTATTCCAAAGGAGAAGAACTGTATCTGCTAACGAAAATAAACGACAAAATACAACGCGAACTGATTCTTGGATTTGGGCTGCCCATCAAAGGCATGAATATTCATTGCGAATTTGAAAGCGACGCCGTCTTTGACTTACCGCATGAATTGCCATTACCTTCCGAAGATGAGGGCATTCTGGTTCCCACGGGAAACAACCCTGCTATAACTGAGAAAAAATCGCCACGCCCTTCCTTTCTCTAGTCTGTGTCCAGGTTTACTGTAGCGTTTCCAGAGCCATTTGGACCGAGTATATGAGAAACGCGATGGTTAAATGGGATGCGCTGGCATGCTGGAAAAGGAAACGACCGTTTCACCCCATTCGGAAAATAGAATGAATAACTGTCTTGTGAGAAATATTGGTATTACTCTTTGCTGGGTGTCTGTATTGCTGTACTTACAAGTCAGTTCAATCTGCCTCGTCGGAGCAGAACCGAAAACGGCTCCGAGTATCCCGCAGTTATTAAAGACCGCACACGCGCATCAGCAACACGGGCGCTACGAAGAAGCCAGCGAAGTCTATGATCAGGCGGAAAAACAACTTGCAGACACGACACCCCAAAACGCCGATTTTCGTGTGCAGATTCTCCGCGGACGGATTCGCATCGATTCATTCACCGGTAATACCGCGCAAGCGTTAAATCGACTGAAACCTGCCTTAAAAGAATTTTCCGATCGCGCCGGCCTGCATGCGATCGCAGCGAAGTTGTATTATGAATCAGGCGATTATCAAAATGCCAACACGTACGTCACGCGTGCGCTGATATTGAATTCGGATGAAGCGCTGGCGCATTTGATCCAGGCGCATCTTTTGACTGAAGCCGGAAAAATTGAGGAAGCCAATGAAGCCTACCGCTGGTTTGTGCGCTTTTATAACCGGGCACAACCGGAAGAGGCCGAAACGTTATTAGTCATCGCAGAAGGTGCCACACAATACGCGCGCTGGAACAGTGTTTCGCAGATCTTCAATTTTGTCATCAACACCGTCTGCCCTGATGTTTTAAAAGCAGACCCTCTCGCCTGGCAAGCCTCTTACCTCAGCGGCTTTATCCTGCAGGAAAAATACAACCGCCCTCAAGCGGCTGATGAATTGAGCGCTGCCCTCAAAACAAATTCTCAGGCAGCCGTTGTTTATGCCGCATTAGCGCGTTCTGCCATTGAAGCGCGGGAGTTTGATACCAGTACGGAACTGATTGACCGTGCGTTAAATATCAATCCTCGCCTGCGCGAAGCACTACTGCTACGGTGCGACATGCAGTTGATTAACGGACAGTATGACAAAGCCCTGGAGTCTGCAAATGAGGCTGCGTCTGTAAACGCCCGAGATCAATCCGTTTTAGCCAGACAGGCAGCCTGTTACCTGCTGCTGGATGGTGTACCGGATCGAGAAACTCTGGAGTTGATGTTTGCATTGCCAGAGAACCCTGATCAGACAAAAACGGTTGCCGCCGATGCATCCCGATTCACACAACTGACGTCCCTGTTGCTAAAGCAAAACCCCAAACCGGGTTATTTTCTGTATGAAGTGGGGCAGCTATTGGAGATGAAACGGCAATTCGCCTTTGCCGAATTCGCCTATTTAAAAACCAAAACACTCATGCCACAACTTTCCGGTCCGAAAATCTCGCTGGGCATGCTGTATATGCAAATGGGAAAAACAGAACAGGCACAACTGACACTTGATGAAGCATTCAAATCAGATCCATATCATGTTCGTGTCAGTAATATGCGAAAAGTGCTGGGAGTCCTCGAATCTTACGGCTCCATCGTTACGGACCACTTCGTCATCCGCTACGATTCCAAAGCCGACTCTATACTCAGTCAATATATGGCCGCGTATCTGGAACAGATTTATCCTGAAATGGTAAAACAGTTTGGTTATGAACCACCGCATAAAACCCAGTTTGAGATTTATCATCACGCCAAAGGACTGGCGGCCCACCAGTGGTTCAGCGCCCGTATGATCGGCTTGCCCTGGATTCAGACCATCGGCGCTTCCACGGGAGCCGTTGTGGCGTTAACCTCTCCGACCGCCATGGAAGAACCCTATAACTGGGCAGCTGTTCTGAAACACGAACTCGTCCACGTATTTACTCTGCAGCAGACAAAATATAAAATCCCGCACTGGTTCACCGAAGCACTTGCCGTCCGCAGTGAAGGTCATGCGCGTCCGCAAAACTTCAATCAACTTCTGGCGGAACGTGTCCCTAAAGGTGAGATTTACTCACTGGATGAACTGGACGGTATTTTTGTGCGTCCCAAGTCGTCAGACAACTGGAATTTCGCCTATTGCCAAAGCCTGCTCTGTGCCGACTTCATGGTTGAGGAATTCGGCGAGGACGCATTAAAAAAGTTATTGATCGCCTATCAGAATCAGTTATCCACGCAGTCAGCAATCAAGGACTGTTTTAAAATCGGTCAGGCAGAATTTGAAAAACGCTACCATATATATCTCCAGAAAATTACAGATTCACTGAAAGGTTATGAAACAGAGTCCCCCCTCAGTTTCAGTGATCTGCAAAAAAAATACGAACACGATAAAACAGACCTCAACACCGCCGGGCAGTATGCTTCCCGCCTGCTGCAGTTCCGGAAAAAACAGGAAGC
>CAXBFD010000009.1:0-94712 GCA_963974925.1 uncultured bacterium
CATCAAAGCAGCCCCCCCGGAAAAACCAAACATCATCTTTATACTGGCCGACGATCTGGGATATGGTGACCTGGGTTGTTACGGACAGCAAAAAATCAAAACGCCGCGGATCGACCAGATGGCAGCGGCTGGCATGAAATTCAGTCAGATGTATGCCGGCGCTACGGTTTGTGCTCCATCGCGGTGTGTGTTAATGACCGGACTGCATATGGGGCACGCCCGCGTAAGAGGCAATACGTGGGTCAAAGAGAATCAGTCGCTCAAGCCCGACGATCTCACTGTCGCGGAACTACTCAGGCAGGCCGGTTACAAAACCGCGCTCACGGGAAAATGGGGAGTCGGCGAAGCAGGCACACAAGGCATCCCCAATCTGCAGGGCTTCGATTATTTTTATGGTTATCTGAATCAGCACAATGCCCACAATTATTACCCGGAGTTCCTCTGGAAAAATGGAGAGAAAGTCAAACTGAGGAATCTCGTCGATCCCGGCACAATTTCCAAAGGCCCCTCGGGAACCGATCGCCTGGGAGGTGTCGCTACAACAAAAGTGGATTATTCCCACGATCTGATCATGCAGGAAGCCCTGCACTTTATAGACCAAAGTGCCAGACAGCCTTTCTTTTTGTACGTCGCACTCACAATTCCTCACGCCAATAATGAAGCAGGCAGAAAAGTCGGCGATGGTCAGGAAGTTCCGGACTACGGCGTCTACGACAACAAAGACTGGAAAAAACCGGACAAGGGCCAAGCCGCCATGATCACGCGCATGGATGCCGGCGTCGGGCAGATCCTGGATCGTATTAAAGCATTAAACATTGAAAAAAACACGCTGGTCATTTTTACGTCTGACAATGGTCATCATCGGGAAGGGGGCAATGATCCTGAATTTTTCGATGCCAACGGCCCGCTCAGGGGAATGAAACGTGATCTCTACGAAGGAGGCATCCGCGTGCCCTTTATCGCCTGCTGGCCGGGAACAACGCCCGCCGACACGGTCTCCGATCACATCGGTTACTTCGGTGATTTAATGGCAACCGCAGCCGACCTGGCGGGGGTTCCCTGCCCGGACGGTCTGGACAGCGTCAGCATTGCCCCCACCCTCACCGGAACACCAGCCCAGCAACAGCAGCACGGTTTTCTCTACTGGGAATTTTATGAACAGGGGGGCAAGCAGGCCGCCCGCTGGGGGAAATGGAAAGCCGTCCGCATGCCGATGCTGAATGGAAAAACAGAACTCTTTAACCTTGAGGAAGACTTAGGTGAAGGAACGAATCTGGCGGACGAGCATCCGGACATCGTCGAAAAGATGGAAGCGATGATGCAGGAAGCACACACTCCTGATCCCCTCTGGAAACCATCGGGCAAAACCTCTAAAAAGAGCCCCGCTCCCGGCGATGGTAAACCCCGGTTCTAAGCTCAGTCGGAACAGGCAAGCCTGAACCGCAGAATGATTTGTTTAACCGGGCTCAATATGATACTGAAAATCAAATCAGGGACAGATGTAATTTTGTACGCTGACAAGAGCAACTCTTCCGGAAGTAAAGTCATAATAAGCGGTTGATTTTGCAGAGACATTGAAAAAAGTAACTCCAAACAACGAACTGCAAAAAGTTTGCACGGGAACGGTTGCCTGTGCCCTGACGGCAGGCAACACTCCTACACTGGTAGTGATATTCAGAATCGAGCGTCCGTTGTTCGGATCTAAATCATCTACAAAAACGCCAGATGCGATCGTGGACGTCATCGAACCACTATCATAAAAAGTGATTTCCACCCCAACAGGAGCAAGATGCCAGGCATCTCCGTCGTTAGATGTACCACCGGGAAGCGCTGGTGGATCGAGATTATTTATCGAAACACCAAATCGGAAAAAATCGGTTGTCAGAGGATTTTGAGTACTTGTGAAAGCACCATCCGTAAAATGAATAATCAGACTTCGATAACGGTCTGTAAACGTAGAAACCAGATCATCCATTTCGAAACAGATGTCGCCATCAGGATTGGTATTCATTCCCATTAAAGTAAAAGGAGGAGCAGCCGGGTCGCAGTACCAGTTTCCCGACATGGCGTTCGGATCGATATCCAGTCCACGGTAGTCAAAGCCGGCCAGATTAAATCGGTTCAATGTATCAGGACCAACCATGGCCGTCGATAAAGCGGGTGCATTAGAACCGATCGGTGCAGGACTGAAATAGGGACGTTGATTCACATTGACCGCGAAGGTCGGCATCGTAATTTTAATTGTACGAATTGACACCCCCGGAAGACTGCTATCAAAAAAGACACCAATATTTCTGACTTGAGCATTGTCTCCCGAATTGGGTTTATCGATTTCCATGAACACGGTCCCTCCCCCTGTAGTCGCACCTAAACCTGCATTAAAAGTAAACGGTGGAATCAGAGGACTTAATCTGCCAAACACTAAATTCCCATCACAGGACGCATTTTGGTTCGGGTTCGTCACAGGATTTGAAAAATCGTAATTGGGTCCCAGTACGACAGGATCACCTAAGACAGTATTGGAGGCAGCGTACGTAACTCCGGAATTTCGGGGAGTCTCGGTCAAAACGCCTCCTGAAGCCCCCCACTCCTTAACCGCAGCTAACGCTGCCGCATCGAGGGCTTTATTCAATTCAACATGTGCCTGCCACAATGTGGCAAATTCCAGTACCACGCAGAAAAATGTCAGAAAAACAGACCCCCAGAGGATCAGCCAGAGAATGGCGATCCCCCGGCGATTCTCCTGAGTTTGTGAATGCGCAAGAATTCTCTTCATCGGTACTACCTCGATCTAACAAGTAAGATTAAATTTTCAGAGGATAGTGCCTGCCCGCTCTGTATTTGTTTCAATTGGTCGTGAGTGGTTCAACGAGATAAAGTTGAAGGAAAAACGTCAGCCTGGATCAGAAATCAGAAAATTTCCCGGCCGGGGAGTAACACAATAAGTCTTACGAACTGACTCGCTGCAGCCAGTTGCTCAGTTTCCACGGAAATCAATTCCATCTGGAAAAATGCCAGAGAAAGAATCCGGAATAGCAGATATCGCCAGTATTCATTCCAACAAAACGAAATCTGATCGCAATGTTGTTGTGTTTCGCCGTTTGTTGCACGTCAATGCGCAACCTGTTTCGACTGATGTGCCTGGCTCACTTTAGCCCCCAATACTGGGACGCTCTAGTCTAATCGATCGATTACAATCTTAGTTTGAAGTTTATTGCATTCCCTGCTTAAAAGACACCTTACATCTCTAAAGAGAGTGCTGCCTCAGGTCATGGCAAAACCCGGTTCTAAGCTACCATTGAAATGAAATTGGAAATCCGGTTCGTGTGATGAGTTCGGACTACCGAACTCAACATAATCCTGAAAGCCAAATCAGGGACAGTTATAAGTCTCAATCGTAACGAGAGCGACTTCTCCCGTCAGAGGGTCATAGTATGCAGTTGATGACGCAGAGACTTTCAGCAGAGAAAATCCAAACAACGCACTGCAAAACCCCTGTACCTCGACTGTTGCCTGTGCTCTGACAGCAGGAATCACATTCGTACTTAACCCTGCTTCGAACGTAAACGGAGGAGCAACCATAACGGTCGGAATTTCGATTCTGCCAAACACTAAATTCCCATCACAGGAAGCATTTTGATTCGGGTTCAGGTTAGGGGATGAAACAATTACAGGATCATAATTGGGATCCAGTACGACAGGATCACCAAGAACGGTATTGGCTGCGGCATAAGTAACTCCGGAGTTTCTGGGAGTCTCGGTCAAAGTACTTCCAGAAGCGCCCCACTCCTTGACAGCAGCCAACGCTGCCGCATCAAGGGCTTTATTGAGTTCAACTTGAGCCTGCCATAAATTGGAAATATCTAAAACGACACAGAAAAAAGTTAGAAACAGGGAACCCCAGATCACCAGCCAGAGAACGGCAATTCCGCGACGGTTGTTGTGAGATTCTGTATTTGAATGAATTCGTTTCATAGGTGTAATGCAAAGTGGTGAAATGCAGGGTTTAAAACGAGAAAAAATGAACTACTTCATCAAAACCGTTATTGTTCTACGGTAAGGGCAGCAAGGGTACTTCATAAATATACGTCGTAGTTTGCTCAATAATATAGTCTTGGATAGAAAAACCAAAACTGGATAACAGATCAGGAATATTTCCATTCAGAGGGACACACACTGTCGTCCGAACTGACTGATTTACAAAAACTAACGCTCCCGGTACAACGGGGAGAGGAGTAATGGGAGGATCGCAGTCACAATTGGCAGTCGCTACGGCAGGATCGGCAATTGTCGTCTCAGGAACGGGGGCAATTGGTAGAGTAAGCGGTAAAACGCCACCAAGGGGAACATTGTGTTCCAGAATGACTCTGCAACTCCCCAGTGGAATGCCCCCCACATTCAGGACTCGATCTACACTCATTTTCAGCGGTCCTGTGTTCAACGCATTGATGTCCTCACGGGGTGTCTCTGAAGCGAGCTTGGCGGCATAACGGCTCGCATACGCCGTCTGCTCATTCACTACGAAAATTAATGAAATTTCGACGATCGCCAGCATGATAATCAGGAACGCAGGCATCGTCAGAATTAATTCCAACACGACGACCCCCGACCGTCTGGCTCTTCCCTTCACAATTCGTCGTCGGTTTCTCTGCACAGTCTGGTACCACTCTCGAATATCGATTTAAATTACAGAACCATTTATCGCAATCTACTCACTATCGTATTAGTTTGGCAAGCAATTTGCGTTCCCTACTCAAGTCACACCTGACATCTCTACGGATTCAGTCGAGAATACAGGTAAGGTGTGTAATTCGTCTCATAAAGGGGTCTCGCCAGTCAGTTCTCGGATCTTGCCGATTTGAAACCTGATAACCGACCTTAGCAAGTGTGAAGCAAGTGTCTCCATTTGTTAACACTCTTGAGTTTAAATGTACGTATGCTGAAAATCATCAGGGAGCCAGCGTTGTTCCATCATCGGCACAAGTCACTACAGCCACCAACACGAACCGGGCGTCGAACCGGCTCCGTATTGCTCGAATTTATTCTGGCATTTCCGTTGATTCTGATCGTTTCTCTGGCCATCATCGAGTTCGGATTCTTTGCTTTGCTGCAACAAACGGTCACTGTCGCCACCATTGAAGGTTCAAGAGAAGCAGCCCAGGTGGGTGCAACCACCGATTCGGTAGGTAACCTGATTCAGCAATATGTGGCCGTCAATTCGTTAACACTGGTACCCCTGCCCGCTGCTCCTGGCGCAGGTGATGTACTGGTTATGATTCAAGACGGAAGCGGAGCCCTGACACAAAACCTCGGGAATTCAGACATCCCCTGCACTCCGGTAGGTCCTCCTCCCACGGCTGCAGAAATCAAGATTACCATCTGCCTCAACTTAACCGATACGGATGGTAAGTTCCCTCTTCCCAACCTTTTATCTTCGTTTGGCTTCACGCTTACGGGAAAACAACTTGAAATCAGCGCTATGACCAGTTTAGAGTAATAGCAACCCGATTTTTCGATCCACCACTCCTTTACTGGCGCGTTTACCAGCCAGAACAGCAAGTTTTCCCTGCTCATGAACGAAATTGCCACTGGAATGTTCTTCTGGCTGCTGAAGATCCTCGGGGCCTACCTCACTTTGCTGGTGGTACTGACGATTATTCTCTCGCGCTGGAAGAAAAAACCAGATCAGGAACCGGATGAGGTTTCGCAACTCAAAAAAAAACGAACAGACCGAAATTCGCACTGACCGTTGTCCGATTTACGGGCGGTTTTGCCGGGTAAATGGAAGTGCAAAGGGCCGCATCGATTGCGAGTTGGTAGAAGCAGGCGATGAGGCCGGTTGAGACCAGCGCCCCGTCGGATTATTGGCCGGCCTGCCGCGCATCACATTATTCAGAAACGTTTTTAAAGAACCGTCCAGCAGCGGGATCGACTTGATCTCCACAATCGGATTGGATGTCGTGCCCCGTAATTCCACTCGAATCCACCCGCTCGTGGCATGACCAATGAGCTGCGTAATCGCGGGCAGAGGAAGATGCCGTCGTGTTAACTGCGAAAACAGATCCACTTTCAAACGACCGTCAAAGTGCGCTTCGCCGGCTTGTCCATAAAGACTGATGGCGTTCCCTTTTAACTCCATGTACTTCAGATGAAATGTCTGGTTGGAAACGGTGAACTCACAAAACGCGGAATCGAAGGCGGTTTTGTCGGGTTGTGACAGACGAACCACTTTAAAAATCTGCGCGATGGGAGGCAGTTCGTAGATCGCAGCCGGACTGATCTGTAATTGCCCCTGCCCTTTGAGATCCGCTTTACTGGAGCCTCGGCCCCAGAGTTGAATCCAGCCATTCATCACTCCCCGCAATTGTGACTGACCGGGCATATAACGGGCCGCATACTCTTCCAGTAACCCGCGATTCAACTCGATCTGCATGTTATAAGTGGGTATCGCAGCGAGTTCAATATCCCCCATACAGGTCAGGATGCCGCGGATTGCTTTGGCAGTGATGGGCTGCTTCGCGTTAATTTGTGCCAGGCCAACAGACTGGAACTGGTCTCTGCGAATTTGCCTGGAGCCTACGGTAAGCTGTTGATCGTGAATCTCGAACGGGCCTTTGATCTCCGTCAGATGGTAATCCAGAATCACTGCGGAATCCAAATCGACCTCGCCTTGCAGGTCCAGGTGAGTTCCATCCCATTCGCCGGTAGAATGAACCTTACCATAAACTTTGGTGAGATCGGCACCGGCAGAAATCGTGTTCTCTGCCAGAATCGAATTCATATCCCAGGCAGCAGTGATGGCAGTCCCCGGCTGTTCCGAACCGCGAAATTCTATTTTTCCATTGATCGAAATGGGTCTCTGAATATTCAGGGTATTCAGAGCATCTGCCATCGCTACGGGAAGTGCCTGCTGAAAGGCGCGATTCGTCGACAGATCATCGACGTTCATCTTTTCCAGCAGCACCCGCCAGTCTCCCTGAGGAGTGACTTCTGCGAATGCCTCCTCAATCCTGATTTTCGTTTCGTCATGTTTCCCCGAAATCGAAGTCAGGCGAACTTCACTGTTCTGTGTCCGCGGGTTCACAACATAATTCCACTCGGCATTCAGATTATCGATCGGATAAGGAAAGTCCTTCAAATTCATGCTGCCTGCACGCCAGCTGGCCCGGGGAATGCTGACTTCGACCGGCTTGCCGCGCTCCCAGACAATATCGGTTTTGAGATTAATTTTCCCGGTCGGCGACAGGTCTCCCCACAGTTGCTGTAACGACTTCGGCAGTGCCAGTCGCAGGCTGGAATCACAGGAAGCATTCGCGGCGATGATGCTTAATTCTAATTTCCCGTCGTTTGCAAAACGGGCATAAGATCCATTAGCGAACAGATTCGCATTACCATGCGTCCCTTTTACCTGTTCAAATCGGGTGATCCCTGTTTGACTGAAATAAGAAACTCTGCCCTCCAGATCGCTGACCCGATAGGGAAAATCCTGGTACTGCAGGGAACCATGATCCATCGTGGCGACAAAATCCAGATGAATCGGCTGATCCGGCAAGGGAGCACGGGTTAAATTTACCAGCACATTGGCTTTGCCCTGCAAATCGAGTTGCTCCAGAACCGTTTTGATTCCCTCGGGCGAAGCAGATAAGAGTGCAGCATCGATGGGAACCTGCTCCGATTCTATGGCAATCTTAATACGGGAAGCCGGTCCGGGATGCTGCACAAAACCTTTCGCGGTCACGCGCTGATTGCCCACCTGCCCATCAAATTTTAAATCCAGCGTGTCATTCACCACCTGCGTCAGTTCGCCTTTGATGTGATCCACTCGATACGGAAAATGGATCGGCAGGACTTCTCCATCATTGACAGAAACAACCAGATCCTGAATCGTCCATTTCCCCGTCCCCGGGTAACCCAATGTCACTTTGAGATCCATGTTTCCGCTGGGACGCAGCGTGTCAAAAGTTCTGGCCAGCCCCCCCGTTAAACGGCTGCGCAACCGGTCATCGATGGGCAGTTTTCCTACCTGAAATGAAAAGTAAGTCTGGTCTTTCAGTTGATGATTCACCGGAGGACTGTCGGTGAATTGATAGTAGCCCCCCATGGAAAAACTGGTCTCACCATTATGCGCCTGCAGACCCTGAATCAATAATCCCTGGTTATTCACGTCCACCTTACCGACAATATTTCGCAGTGGAAACGGCAATAACGGGTGTTTCAGTTTCCCTTCGCGCAGATGGGTCGAAACCTGAAATTGAGGCGTCTGATCCTGACTGCTTTTTGAGAGACTGAACTGAATTTCCATCTGAGCGCTCACACCCAGATCATACATGCCCGTTGACTGATCCGGTTTCAGCTGCATCGAGGGAAATGCCGACTTCAACTGCGTCATCAGATCCGGCGAAATACCCGTTGCCATGCGGACCAGATTCGGACCGAACTCCAGCTGACTCCACGTTCCAGCCACGGAACCGATTTTTGAACCGATGTCCCAGTAACCGGAAATCTCCAGTTTCCCCGCCTGCGGAATCGAAGTATGTCCTTCGATTTCATAGCGTGCAGCGCCGGAGGGAATCAGTCTCAGATCCAGGTTTTGGAAGGTGATCGCGGTCGGAACACGTTCTGCTCCCTGTTCGAATTTCAGAGAAAGACTTCCGCGTTCAATCACCAGTTCCGGCAGTGGGTTATCACTTTTAATCGGTTCCGGCAGCCCTTCCCAGTTCCAGGTTCCATCGACCATGCGAACCAGAGCCAGCTGCGGCCGGTTGAGCACAACCTTCTGAATATCAATTATCTGATGTCGGGCCATTTTTTCCTGATCCAGCGTGACAATCACCTCCGGTAAATCAATCACCGTATCAGAATGGTTGACGACATGAATTCGACATCCTTCGATCCGCACCCGCCGTCTGAAATCAAATTGTGCCCGGTCGATATCAATCATCAGGTTCGGAATATGCTTGGATATTTTCTCCAGCACGCCGGCTTTCAATAATTCGTCGCTGCCCATCCATACATAGTAACCAAAGCTTCCGCCAGCAATCACCAGCGAAATCAAGATCAGCAGACACCATTGAAATGTTTTACGAACGACCATATCAACTATAAACCATGTAAAGACGACTCACTGTCCCGGCGTGATTTCTTTCCTTTGACTCAGATGAAAAAACAGGTGATAAATTCCGACAGCGGACAAAATGTATAAACCGTATTCCGCCGGCAGACGATAGCGCAACGAACTGACAAAAATCAGATGAATCAGCGAAAAGTAAATCAGTGGTCCTAAAGTGATCAGCAGCAATAGATATTGATCACGTGAAACCCAGGCACCATAGAGCGCAAAAAGCATCACGGGAATGAAAATGACCGAAACGGCCAGCATCATCCAGAACGACTGAAACTGAGGCGCGTTCGGCCACGGCTTCCAGTAACGCAGCAGCTTCGCACCCATCAACTCCACCACATGACCGGGATGCGCTTTTGCATACGCAACCGCCCGTCTGGTGTAATGCTGATTCATTTCGTATTCGCTCATGCGATCCAACACATTCTCTTGATCAAAAAAAGTCATATCACTGTCACCGGTCGCCTTGGGGTTCAACCCGTCGTACAAGCTGGGTCCTGCCCAGAGTGTGGTCGGCACAAAATGATCTGTCACCCGATAATTGCGATAAACCCAGGGCACCAGCGTCAACATAAAGCCCAGGGTCAATACCAGAGCTCTCTGCATCGCCGCCGTTCGATCACCCCTGGAACTGAAAACTAAAATGACGATGACGACAGGCAGGACTAACAGCCAGCTCGGCCGCACATAAAAGGCCGCCGCCAGTGAAATTCCTGCCAGCAGTGATAACACGTTTCCTCGAAATCGATCCTCTGTTCCAAATTTGGTTTTTGATAATTTGACAAGAATCCAGAGTGAAATCAGCATTGTCACAGCGAACAGCGTTTCGCTTAAAAACAATACACTGAATCCGGCCATCACCGGTGAGACAGCCACCAGAGCCGCCGCAATGAGACCAATGCTTTCGTTAACCAGTTCTTTTCCCAGCAAATACACGACAAAACAGGCAAACACCCCCGACAGCGCCAACACCAGCCGCACACGAAAATGATCCTCGCCTACAACCGACATCGCCCCTGCCAGAAACAGAGGAAAACCGGGCATTCGCAGTACACGTCTTGGTGGCGTATAAATCGAATAATCTTCGCCACGGACAAGACGCTCAGCCAGCTTCCAATAACCGTCTGCATCACCTTCAATCACATAGGTGCGTCCAGGCTGCCGGTCGAGTTGACGCTGTACATACACCGCCACCCCGCACCGAAGAAACGCGGATATCAATAAAACCAACAATAGTAAGTATTTAAGCCGTTTTGACTGCGGCATAATTTTCCCTGCCACTTTCGAAATGCGGGAATAGTACGACTAGTCGACTATCAGGGTCAATTCCAATATAGCCGCCGCTGAACTGCGGGGACGAAACATCTCAAATTCGTGCCCCTGATTTCCAGCATTTCGGACCACGCCACTGAACAGATTACGTAATAATGGAAACAGTCAAAACGGGATTTCCCTCATCCAGAGTTCCCACATTGACAGGAAAACGGATTTGCAATATGGTCCCCCCCTCATTTCTCTCAAAATGACGCGCCCCCCTTATACAACCACATCAACCTATTTCACGAAGCCCATCATTCAAGGCTGAGGGAAACCATGCGCTATCCAAAATTCTCGATCCTCACAGGAATCGGCCTGTTCGCGCTGGCCATGTTTTTCCTGTCCCAGTCCATTCAAGGTTTTCTTGGTCTGGCGACTGACTCTTCGCAAATGGACAGCGAAGCGGCGGACCTGGATATTTCCCTGGCAGAAGCCGCCGAATTTCCCGATCTCAATCTCGATTTTCCGGCAGGGGCGAATTCATCCGAACTCACTGCTCCCCCAGAGGCACCATCTGCCCCAACGACTCCGCGCAAGCCTGCCAGGCCGGCGGCTGCTCAAGCCACAAACCACAGTCTTCACAACACTGCGACTCCAGATCAAAACGCCCCCAAAATCAAACTTGTCACCGTCGAGAATCAATCAGATTCCTCTCCCAAAGCATTGAATCTGCTGCTGCTCAATCAGACAACCAGACAACAGCGCACAACACTGATTGAAGAACTGATCCGGATTGACGCAGACCTCGTCCGGCAAATTGCACTCAAGCCTGCCCCTCAACCGGACAGCTTCACAAACGAATCCAATACCAAAACTGTCCAGCAGATTTCTCTGACGAAACCCGCCGCACAGCAAACAATCTCTGCTGGATACACCCGCTCGCAAAGTGCGCTGCCGAATGCGATCCCACCAGATCGCATCCTGGTCCAGAAAGAAAGCCCCCTCCATATCGTGGCCTCGTATCGAGGCGCCACTATTAAAACCATAGGCATCCCGCTACAAAACGGCGCGCTGCATCAGACAATCCAGGTCGCGCCGTTACGCAGTAATACAACGCTGCAAGCCACCGTGCTGAACCGGAATCTGGTGAAACTGGAAATCAACTCCGAACTCCCGCTCCCCGAACATCTGCAAAATACTTCTGAAATCAAATTGTCCGAACTGGGTGAATTCCAGCCGTCCGAGATCATTAAACTTTCTGGAACTGGTCTGGTCGTTGGCTTGAATGGCACGGGAGATCGTAATTATTCCGCAGAAGCCATCAAGGCCTTGAACTCTTCCGTCGCAGCCATGCATATCAATCTCAATGAGATCAAAACTCCCATCCAGTCCGGGAATCTGGCAAATGTTTCGATCATCGCATATGTCCCCAATCAAGGGGTCATCAAAGGACAGCGAATCGAATGTTACATCACCGCCGTCAATCAGGGAATAGACCTCAGCGGTGGTTACCTCCTGCCGACAGGTCTGATTAATGCCGCCTCTGCGAAAACAAACCCCGATGCCGTCGTTACAGGCGCCGTCCAGACCAGTCAAAGCCAGACCAAATCTCAAGGTCTCATCGCCGGCGGCGCACAGATTTTATCCACGCTCAATCCTCAATTAATCTCATCTCAGGGACTTCCCCATCTCAAGTTTTTTCTGAACCCTCCTGCAAGCCAGCCACAGGCCAGCCAATTCATCACGCAAAAAATCAACCAGTTTCTGCAGTCGAACAATTCCGTGAATTCCAAAGCCATGCTCAATTCATCCAGCATGATCATGATCTCCTTGCAGAATCCGGATCAACAACAGGCACAGCAACTGGCAGCCCGCTTACTGACACTCCCGTTCCCTTCGTCCATGATTAATCAGGCCCCGGAAGTCGTCGTCGACTCTTCCAAAGCACAGATTCAAACCAGAGGCACCGTACTGCTTGAACCCGTAAAAATCGAACACAGCGATTTCGCACTGGAACTGTCTCCTCTCGTCCCGATCAGGCTCCCTGATTTACTGGCTTTAATGTATCATCTGCAGATTCCCGAAATCAAACAGATCGAATTTCTGAGAGAACTCCAGCAGCAGGGAAAAATCAGAGCCGCCTATCGCGAGTTTTAAGCGGCCCCTTGTCTCTCTGCCTCTCATCTGACAGAATGAACCAGTCAGATCAACGTTTTTCACCACGAACCGGCGTGAAGCGGTTTCCTGTGATTTTCATGGCCGAGGGTCGCTTCTCCCTTTCAGACAGACGCGCTTATGCTCTCTGAATTATCAAACATACAAATCCTCTCAATCCTCCATAGCGTCCTGCCTGTATGTCTCTTGGCCCTGTTCTGGAGTTGGGAAAGCTGGGCCGCCTTCAAACCGGTGGAAAAGAAAACACGTTATCAACACGCGTTTCACAATCTGCTGCTGGCAATCCTGAATACCCTTTTCCTGGGACTGCTGTTTGGTGCCTCGGTGGAAATCACTTCACGATGGTCGCTGGAACACAACTGGGGACTGCTGAATCAACTGCCGCTGGGAACAGTCGGGAAAACAATTTTCGCTGTCATCATTCTGGATGGCTGGACCTACTGCTGGCACTGGATGAATCACCGCATCCCATTCTTCTGGCGATTTCACCGCATGCATCACAGCGATCCTTACATGGACGTCTCGACGGCAACCCGCTTTCACTGGGGAGAATTAACCTTCTCAACACTGTTTCGTCTCTTATTGATTCCACTGCTCGGCTTGCAGGCCTGGCAGATCATCGTTTACGGACTGCTGGTTTTCCTGTCCACACAATTCCATCACGCCAACATTTCGATTGGCCGGGCCGACCGTTTATTCCGCTGGCTGTTTGTCTCGCCCGACATGCACAAAATCCATCACTCACAACTCCTGCAGGAAACAAACTCCAATTACTCCACCGTTTTTTCGATCTGGGATCGCATCGCAGGCACTTACCGCATGCGGAGCGACCTCAAAAATATTCACTTTGGCCTGCCCGACTTCGATTCACCACAATGGCAAACCCTCCTCGGCATGTGGAAAACCCCATTCTCAAAAAAGACATCGACACAAGATCAAAAAAGGTGTCAGGAACCTTAAATTTAAAACTACTGCCATATTTTTAAATCCAGCCCTTAAAACAAGTGCTTTTTTCGTACTTGACACCGCCGTGCCCTTCTCGAATATGCGTGTTATGCGTCGCGCGCGTGAGAATTTGTTTTTTGCCGGTGAATGCACGCACCCCCTGTGAATCCGCTCCCCATAAAACCCGCTGGTTTAAGACAGATTCTGCTCGACATCCCCACTCCGGTTCTCCATAAGCACCATTGTATGGTCCCGTTTCGGCACCGTTCTGCCGCATATAAGTCACGCGTCGCCCGGCACAATTCACGTCCAGGCACACGTCTGCGCCGCGCAAGAAACATACCCGCGTTGACATACCCGTGCCCCTGACAATGATCGCCCCATCAAAACAACAAACCATCTTCCAGCGGGACAATAAATCCAACATCACAAAAACGAGCACTGCCATACCAGCCATCTCCCTTCAAACACAATCAAAAAAACAACCACCTCATCCCGCAACCTGACTCAGGTCGGTTTTTAACCGCGACTAACGCCGTGCGGCTGATCTTGTTTTTAAATACTTTGACAGCCGGAATAACTTCTTAGTCGAAAGACGTTAGCCCCGGTTGCGCCACATTGATCAGGACAAAGCGAATTCAGAAACACAACCTGGCCGCCGTTTGGTATCAAGTGCAGAATCACAACACGCCAGACTAAACAAAACCCGCCGGAGAAAAATTCTACCCGATAGATTCTCAACCAAAGACCTGAAAATCCGAAAGTAGATTCGCGAAGAATACTGGTGACAACCCCACTCATCCGAGACAGAAGAACCAAAGAAAATCATAAACCCATTTCCCTGTCCCCGTCTTTGTGTTTCATTCAAACCATTTCAAACGTACGTGCCTGTGCCCGCTTTATTCCTGACGGTGAATGAGCAGTTCCTTCGTCCGCCAATAACATTAAATCATTTATCAATAAACACTTACGTCATTCACCCATAATAAGTGTCATTTAATGGCATCACACGTTGACACTTGGTATACCATGTGGTAATTTTGAGATTCAATCATAATGTCTCTGCAGTACAGGAAAGTGAATGCCATGCGGGAAAATGATGTTTTCGAGAAATTGTCGCAGTTAATATTTTCCGGTGAAATTGAAACAGGAAGCAGTCTGGTCGAGCGGAATCTGGCCGATCGACTGGGAGTCAGCCGCATTCCAATGCGTGAAACGCTTTCCAGTCTTGTGGCACTGGGCACACTCGAAGGGGGTCGCAAAGGAGAAAGTGTGCGGCTTCGTCGTTACACGGTCGACGAGCTCCGGCAGCTTTTTGACTATCGAGCCGTGATCGAAGGGGGCAGTGTTCGTTCAGCGGCCTCTCATGCCAGTGAGACCGACCTGATGCGGCTGAAGATCATTTGCGACGGGATGGAAGCGGTCCTGGATGAAGATGATTTCGAGAAATGGAGTTCTCTGGATGTGAAGTTTCATGGTGCACTGGCAGAAGCAAGTCGGAATGATCGCTTTGAACGCACCTTGAAAAGTTTGCTCCGCGAATGCTTTTATGTGTTTTATATTCTCTCAAGACGTCGGAGTCGGCGCGAATTGACGAAAGAAGAATTTGCATTACATAAACGACAGGCTCTGAACGATCATCGGACGATCATTGAGTTATTAAAGACCAAACAGGTTGATGAGGCGGAAGCCTGCATGCGTCTGCATATACTCCGCTCTGCCGACCGGGTGATTCGGGCTTCGATTGAAACCGATCTCGAATCGAATTCTGGTGATGCCAGAACAAGTAAATCAAGCTAGCGGGAATTCAACAATGCGACGACAAACACTGATCCTGCCGGCGTTGATCCTGGCACTGGTTACACCAGCCGTAAGCGCGGACCCCAAACCGGAACGCCCCCCTTATAAACGGGAGCAGGTAATTTTGAGTCCGGAGCAGTTTGCCGCTGAAAAACAGATGTCGTATCTGGCTTTTCCGGCGATTCTGCGACGGAATCCACAGGAAATTCTGATTTCCTATAAACGGGGCCGCAGTCATGCCAATGACCCCGGTGCGGTATTGGAGATGATTCGTTTCAATACAGAGACCAATCAAATCATCGAACGCAAGATTCTCGGCGAACAGCAGCCGCTGATTTTTCAAATGGGGGAATGGATCCAGTTTCCCCAGGGACGAATTGGGAATATTGTTGACGTGCAACAGATAACACAGGATCGCAAACGGAATCATCGTACCGGCTCTTACTGGACGTTCAGCGATGACCGGGGGCAGACTTTCTCACCAATGCAGAAGCTGGGCACTGTTGATGGTATTGAATATGGTTATATCTTTGAAAGTGCCATTTCGGGGAATACCGTCTACGTGCTGGCAATGGACTTTCCCGAACTGACGGAACGCAGAAGCGCTTTTGATGAGCAGGGCAAGAGAATCTACGGGCAAGTCTCCGTAATCGCTTCTGACGATAACGGCCAGAACTGGAAACAGATCCGCAACCTCAGCCGGGAATTCGGCGACCTGAACTTGAACGAAAGCTCGATCATTCCCGACGGACAGGGGTTTCTCATCGCGACCCGGGGCTACGATCAAAAAGTTCGGCTGCATCGGGTCGATCAGGATTTCAAATTAATCAAACAACGGGATCTGACCGCCGCTTGCGACTCGATCGGCACGCATCTCGGGCGTCCCCGACTCTTCAAGCGAGATGGCCGTCTGTATCTGCTGGGACGAAATGCCCGCGGGGGACCAATGGAACTGGCTCTGTTTCGCATTGACGCTCATTCGTTTGATGTGGAACGCCATATGGTGCTGGACCCCGAGCCGGGAGTCACGATCAAAGACGGTTATTACGCCGTTCCCTATTTTCAAGACAAAAAAGATCAGACTTTCTTCAATGTCATCACCTATCGGATGCCTCGCGTAAGCGGAAAGAATCCGGAGATTGTGCGACTGGAGTTTCTCTGGAATGAAGTTCAATGATCGAAACGTTTTCAGACTCAAAACCGATGTTCAAGACAACAGATTTATCAGCAGTCCTATTCTTACTTTCGGTCAATATTTCTCAGTTTAATATTAATATCGGCTGATGTCTCATCTCTTATTTGCGTTATATAGAACGGAGGGTTTCAGATGTGGTTAATCGTTAAACAAAAAAAACACGGATTCACGCTGATCGAACTACTCGTCGTGATTGCCATTATCGCGATTCTGATTGCACTGCTGTTGCCGGCGGTCCAGCAGGCCCGGGAAGCGGCCCGGAGAAGTTCCTGTAAAAACAATATGAAACAACTGGGGCTGGCACTGCATAATTATCACGATACGCATCGCGTTTTCCCTCCCGGCACCATCGCAACGCGTACCGGGTTTTCCTATTCCGGCACCTGGTGTCAGTCGTCTGCCATGGATGCCCGTGCCTCCTGGACCGTACAGATCCTGCCTTTTCTGGAAGATGCGAATCTCTACAACAAATTGAACTTAGAAGCATTGTTCACAACCACGTCAAATCTGCCAGGCGTTACGGCCAACGACGACATTTTCCAAAAGAGTAATCAGAACTATCAGTGCTCCTCGGATCCCAACTCCGGTTCGGGAGTCAACAATCTGAATTATCTCGGAGTACAAGGAGGCGGCGAATCCCCTTCCTGTACGACGGTCAGCGCGCAACGGGTGTTTCATATTACCGGAATCCTGTTCCATAACTCAAATTCCCGCATGCGAGATGTAATCGACGGAACCTCGAATACGTTTCTCGTGGGAGAGACGCGTTATGCGTTAACTCCGACAGGCCGTCTTCCGAGTGATAATGTGCATATCGGCTGGGCGTCGGGTGGCAGACTGGGAACTTCCGGCGCGCCGAACGTACTGGCTGCAGCACAGTTGCCGATCAACTCCGTGTCAGGCCACGGCGGAGATCACGATACGATCAACCAACAGTCACGGTTATTCGGCAGCTTTCATGTCGGGGGATACCATTTCACGTTAGGCGATGGATCTGTCCGATTCATCAGTGAAAACGTTGATCTGAATACCTACTTTGATCTGGCCCAGCGCGCGGATGGTCGCGTGATCGGCGAGTTCTAAAGTGCATCCTGTTTCAACATCGCGTCTCTCATTCCATGAGACTCGGTTTCAATGGCTCTGGAGACGCGACAGTAAACCTGAACACGACCTGATACAAGTGGCACGATCACCGGCCTACGGAATTTGCCCGGTTTGATTTTCGAACGGAAAATACTTTCTTGAACGCTGATGCGCAAAGGTTGCAAGATGTTGATGATCCGCAGGAACCAGGCAAGATTTCTCTCTGTTCTCATCGTTCTGGCTGCTACCGGCTGCAGCGGTCAGACAGAGGGACCACAACGCCATACATTATCCGGCACTGTAACTTACAACGGGCAACCGGTCCCTGCAGGAGAGATCATTATTTCTCCCGATTCCGCCGCCGGAAATAACGGCCTGGGCAGCTATGCCGTCATCAAGGATGGTCTCTACGAAACCGCCCCCGATAAAGGAATCACCGGGGGCGCGTATATTCTGAATCTGACGGGCTTCGACGGTGTCCCGTTTAAATCCGACGATGGAGCAGAAACGTTCCTGCAAGGCAAAACACTCTTTTCAGATTACAAATTCAAGCATCAGTTCCAGGAACAGAATGCGACTCTGAATATCGAAGTTCCTGCAAAACAGTAATCCCTAAAAGGTGTCAGGAATTTTCTGCCTGACACCTTTTACTTTTTCTTGACTTCTGCGGAAGAGATCTCAATATTTTCCGTATGATTCTTTTTGGGCAGATCTATCGGCAAGCGGTAGCCGTCAAGCAGCAGCCATCCGACGGGTGTTTCACCATTCTCCCTCATACCGCCGCCGGTGTTTGCAGAGATGACTGCAATATGGGGCCCCCCCACGGTTCCGAATGTGGGCGTTGTCGTGTATCGGCCATCTTTGATTTCAGCCACACCTGCAGGCCCACTATTGCCTTTGCTTGAGTCCGGCTCAAACATGATCTCTCCCGCAGGGACAGGCTTACCGTCGATTGTAATCTCGCCCGTCAGTTCGAATCTTCCAGGTCCGTCCTGGCTCTGCTGACATCCAGTGAACGCAAAAAACACGAGTGCACAGGAAAGCAGACCCAGATATCGGTCATAAAACATACTGCCAGCCCTTATGAAATAAGAATATCAGAAACCATTTTCAATCAATTCAGGACGCCACTGATGGGAGTTCCATCATCGCGGGCTCCTAAATTTCGATAAACTCCCAGATCGACATTTTCCGAAACAAAGTGAACTGAGCCGTCGGCCATTGTGAAATGACAGCCGCCCACGTGATGGCTACCAAACCGATTCGACCATATCGTAAAGGTATCAGCGATCGCCGGATCCACTTTTGAACTGTTTATCGCGTTCTGGGCAGCAGCGATTGGGAAGGGACAGTTTCGATCAGGCGAAGCACCCCAGCTTCCTGCATAGTTCCCCGACGGTGATCCCGACAGTGGACAGTACTTTGATTCGCCAAGCAGAAAAACATTTGTCGCCCCGTCGGTCACATCGCGCAGCCGCACGCTGCTGTTCACCTGGAGTATCCCGTTGTAGAAGAAAATCCGACCCGCACAGCAAGGCTGGCAAGTTTGTGCACCGGCGACGGCTCCGCCTTGAACTCCGAAATAGTTGATGTTGGCAAATGATTCATTGGAATTCGGATCCGAGGGGCATTCAAACTTGGAGCAGCGTGTGAATTGTAATCTTGAGTTTCCTGCTTCTGCCAATGCCGTGGTATAGCTTCTTAAAACCTGAAAAATCGCATTAAAGTTAAATTGGTTATAGCGCGGCGCTTCATCAAGATAGGGGAGGATCATCACAGTCCAAGTCGCTTTCTCACGACGATGTACCGCAGTGTAATTACAGACTGTCGGGAATGGTGCTCCATCGGGCTCCACCCAGCCTGATGGGAAAACACGATGCGTATCATGATAATTGTGCAGTGCCAGCCCCAGTTGTTTCATATTGTTTTTACAGGTACTACGCCGAGCCGCTTCGCGTGCCTGTTGCACTGCAGGCAGTAACAAAGCAATCAGAATCGCTATGATGGCAATCACAACCAGTAGTTCAATGAGTGTAAACCCAACCCTCGATCGCTTTGACATGATATTCCCCTATAAAAACAAAAGTACGAATGTTTCAATCGGCCGTGTACTGTGAACCGACCGCAGACTTGACTGAAAAAACAACGCCGGTGTGCTTAAGACAGAAACTTATAGAAATTACCTCAATGATAAATTGTACCCTGAGTGTTCTCCACAAATCAAACCCTATTTCCAGTGCATAAAAGATTCTTGAAAGCAACATACGGATCGAAACGACTCGCTAGAACCCGACGTGAGCCGCCGCCGCGCTCATTTTATCACCAGGAATTACCAACTACAGGACTGGTCAAACATTGTTTTTTGTCTAAAAAGTTGAGGGGATTCTTCCTATTGCAAAACGCACTCATTCAAGCCGATCATTTCATGAACAGAACAAAGATGATCTACTTTTCGGTTATTGTTGCCTTGCTTGCTGTCGCATGGATCGGGTGGAAATTGACATCCAGAAATGCTTATGCGTCAGCCAGTTACAGCGTACTGGAATCAGAAAATCAGTTTGAAATCAGGGAGTATCCGGATCTTTACATGGCGATCACTCCATCCGAGTTCGACTCTCAGGGCAAAGATGGCAGTTTTATGCGATTATTCCGTTATATCGATGGCGACAACGCGCAACAGCAAAAAGTGGCCATGACGACTCCCGTGTTTATGAATTCGCAGCAAAATGATGCCCCCGGAAACATGGGGTTTGTGATTCCCCAGAACTTAACAGGAGGTGAGATACCCGCCCCTGCTAATACAAAAGTGCAGATCCACGAGCGAACAGGAGGTCGTTTTGCAGTGATTCGATTCAGCGGCCGAATGAATGAGACGACGGTCCAGAAAGCCGAACAAAGCTTAAGAACCTGGGCTGCGCGCAAACAGTTGCAGCTGGGAGACCAGGCCGAGTCTGCAGGTTATGACCCTCCCTGGACACCAGGCCCCTTTCGCCGGAATGAAGTCCACATTCGATTAAACCAGAGTCTGTAAGAGACTGTCAGCTTCGTCAGTCTCACTGCTGAGGCTTCACCAGGGCCAAAACAACCTCAATCAGAAATTCTGCCTCTGATTCCATTTTGACAGATTCCGGGAGTAATTCGTCCATGACGAAACAATCCATGAAAAAAATGGAATGTATGGAGGTCTGGGGAGGAAACCAGCCGGCCGATCAGGAACTGACGACCACGGGTTTGGATATCTGGGTCTACAGTCAGCCCTATGGTGCCTCCAAATCAGGAGGTGATGTCTACTATGTTTCTTCCTGTTCCTCCGGACGAATCACCAGGCTACTCCTGGCTGACGTCAGCGGTCATGGTGAAGCGGTTGCAGGCCGGGCAAATGTGTTACGACAATTAATGCGACGTCACATCAATCACATCAACCATGCCTCTCTGGTGGAAGCAATCAATTACGATTTCGAAGCAGAATCGAAGAATGGTGCATTTGCGACTGCCATCATCGGAAATCCTGGTGAGATTCCCCGAATCTCCAATAAAAAAATCCTAGTATCTTTTTATAGCTGTGATAACACAAATCTCTCATAACAACTGGTACGAAAATGGGGGTTTGTCGCTGTCAGCCTGCCATCCAACACATTCGTAGAATATGTCTGAGATTTTCTCCAATTTGCTGATCACCGTTTCGAGCGTTTCACGGTTTTACTAATAGGGGCGACTGAACGCTCACCGCAGAGAGGCAGCTCGCAGACACTACGCAATGAGCAGTGTTTGACAGATCTCTCGCCCAACTTTCACCCAGTAAAGGATCTTTCAATGAAAATCTACACGAGTCGCAACATCCCCAGCAAAAAGTCACTGCAGTTAACGCCTCCGCACATCTTGCCTGAGTTGTTAGACATACCGGCAATTTTGGGTGAGAGACGAACAGAAAAAGAGAACCAACGGGCTGAGGATGACCGGACTGAGGACGGTATCGCAGTGACCGCATACGGTGTCGGCAGGGTGTCCGGCGTGATGTTCACTGTTCCGGCTCACAGTGAAATCGAGGTGAATTTTAGGATTCGGCTATTGTGCGTCACGCCTGAAGACATCAGAAACCTTTCAAATCTTATTGCATCCATGATTGATGCCTCGCGGCAGGGATACTGGAACGACTACAGCAAAACTCACGTCAGCGGTGGAGCGTCGTTTTTCGGCTTCTTCAGTGGTGGGGTTCGCGCGTCCTATACTCAGGTGAAACAACGGATGGAGTGGTGGGGGCTGAGCGAAGAAAATCAGCGTGTCATTATTGAACGAATGACTCACATTGCAATGCAAACTAGCGAATTCAACTACCAGGGAACAATCTACAATCGTGACAACAGTTACTCCGTTTCCGGAAATATGTTTTGCGTAGTCATGGACGCGACGATATCGCAAGGGCAATATCAAACACAAGTCAGACATATCGCTCCAAAGCCACACCTGCGGTCGGAAAACGGCGAAACACTCCCCACAATTGGTGACCTCTATGAAGTGTAAGCAAATTGGTGGCACGGATGAGTTGTGCCCGTATTTCGCAGTTGCAGCAAAACTGGTCGTGCTTGCGATATACAGTTTTGCTGCAGCGGGCGAAATGCGAGCGAATGAAGAATCTCACTTCGAAATCGATGCATTAGAATATGTAGCGCCCCGACCTCGGACCGTTCTTCCTTCTGGCGCGTGTGTCCAGTTTGTTGCAACGGTGTCTATTCAGGCGCACGGGGGTTTGACCCAGCGATTTGACGTCTTGCTGACCATTAATAGTCAGCGCTATAGTCCGTTCGAGATCACACTCGTGTCCTCGTCCTCGGTATCTGCCTCTTTCAAGATGACTTGGAACGTCCAAGTCCGTGCCCCACTCGCAGTGACCGAGATTGCCCTGAGGCGAATCGATGGTGAAACGCATACGGTATCCTCTTTACAACGGAATTTTGATGTCGTTCCAGTGCACAGTTGCAACGGCTCAGTGTCGATTGATCCTGTGTTATTGAGTGACTTCGTCGAATGGCCGATTAGAACGTCTTGTTGCACACAGTCACTCACCAGATCTCACAGGGGGCGGGAGAATTTGGTGTTGCAGAAGTGGAAGAGGCGTCGTTGCAGACTATTCGGCGCAAGACACATCCGTGGCGTTCATTAAAAAAACGTAAAAGATGTCAGAAAAGAATGGTACTACCGGTGGGTGACAGAAATCTTTGATACACAAACTCACAATTCAAAATATTTTCCGTCCTTTTTGGCAGTCGGATTTACCAGTTCCCCGCAGGCCGTTAATCATCTGCCGGATCTTCTGCGGGAGGTTCCGGCAGCCAGAAACAGGCGATTGAACCAATCAGATAAACCGCGAGCGCCACGCTGGCGGCGGCGAGGGCCGTTGACTTATTGGGCATGAGCGGTGTGAGTGATGTTGTCGCCAAAGCAGCCGACGTCCCGATCATGCGACCGCCGATATTCGCGGCGAAGCTTTCGCCCGTTCCTCTAAGATGCAGCGGATAAACGCGCGGCAGGTAGTTTCCCCAGAAACTGAACTGCGCGATCGTCAGCATCCCGGCAAAAAAGATCCCCCACTTCAGCAGGTCGAGATTATCGCGGGCCGGATAGAAGTAGACGAGCGGAATCAGAATCAAACCCGGAATCTGGAACAGTCGCATCAATCCGCGCCGGCTGATGATCCAGATGGCACAGATCGCAAAGAAAAACCGTCCGGTCAGGCCGCCGATCTCCTGATAAAAGTTGACGTGCGCCGCGGTCTCCTGCTCGATCTTCTTCTGTTGCGGAACTGGGAGGCCGGCGGTCATTTCCTTCACCTGCGGCAGCGAAGGCACGATACGGGGCGTATGTTGCAATGCGCCAAACGCCGCCCCGTAACTGCAGGCGAACATGATCGTCGTCACAATCGTAGTACGGCGGTATTTCGGAGAAAAGAGTTCGGCAATGCTCGGCCGTTTCAGCGTCCCCGCGTTTTTCTTCTTTTCCCACTCCGGCGACTCCGGCAAGAAGGGGCGAATGATGATCAGCGGGAGCGCCGGGATGACTCCAGAGATCAGCGTGTAACGCCAGGCTTCATGTCCGCCGGCGATGGCAGGCAGCATGTCTCCATACTGCAGCGCGAGCCAGTTCGCGCCGGTGACCAGCAGTCCGCCGAGCGACGAGAACGCCTGCGTAAATCCCAGCACCGCTTCGCGGCGTTTCGGATCGGGGAACAGTTCCGCCAGCCAGGCCACCGCCGCCACAAACTCGACACAGACGCCGATGAACGTGGTACAGCGCAGAAACAGCAGCATCTCAATCGAAGTCGCAAACCCTGACGCGCAGGCAGAGAAAGCGTACAGCAGAATACTTCCCACCAGCACCCGTCGCCGTCCTAACAGGTCCGTCAGATATCCCCCCAGCAAACCGAACAGCCCGCCTGCCATCGCGGGCACGAAGAACAGCATGCCGACCCAGTACTCAAACTGCGGCGTCCCCGGACTGGCCCCGATTAAGTCCAGCAAGGCGGGTCTGACAATCAAAGGGAGCATCAAAAGTTCATAGATATCAAAAGCAAACCCAATCGACGCGATGACACAGATCAACCACTGAGTACGAGTAAACCTGGAATTCATGGGAGGGAACTCTTCTCTATTGCGGTAAAAAAGACTTGAAACGGACCAAATCTGACAACAAGGCAAACGGGTCACTTAACGGATTCAGGCGGGAATTCTCTCACGTTTCCAACGCGAAAGGAAGGATCAGCGGGCCTCATAAAATCGCGCCGCACAGTGAAACTCTGGAAAGTAAACCCCCGCAAGCCGCGGCGGTTTCGGGCCGCCGCAAAGATTTCTCTCCCCGGAAAGCCGATCCGGATTAATCCTCGATAAAACGGGTACTGTAAAAAAAGAGACACCCCGTGATTTTTGACAACGGCCCGTCATTCTGCCACAATCAGTTTCGAAACTTTCGTGTTTTTCGTGGTAGTAAAAAAGGTCGGTCAGGTCTCACCATTTGATACAACCTGCTCCTTTTCCTTTTCTCATCCCTTTATCAGCCCCATTGTGAGAAATAACAATGTTCCATTGTATTTTGTTTTCCTTACTCGTTTCTCAGCTGGCGTTCCCCGAAAATGGAGCCGCTGCGGAAGTCATTAACGCAGGTGTCGGCGGAAATCGCAGCTCCCAACTGCTGAGACGGCTCGACCGCGATGTGCTCGCGCAACAACCGACGGTGGTTGTCCTGATGGTGGGCACCAACGACCGCCTCAACTCGGGAGGCTTCATCGATATCAATGCCTACAGGAAAAATGTCAACACGCTGATTGACAAGATCCAGGCAGGCGGCGCCAAGGTTCTCCTGATGACGCCACCGCCGTGCATACCGGAGCTGCTGTTCAGCCGCCATGATCCCCAAAAGTTTGCCGATCAGTCCCCCGGGGAACGGATGCAGGAAGTTCGCTCCGTTCTGCTGGACATCTCGAAAAAGCGGAAGATCCCCCTGATCAACTTTCATGACTATCTGATCGAGCATAAAATTGCCGATCAACAGAAAACCAGCGTCCTGCGCAACCCCGCCAACAGCGGCATCAAAGACGGCGTGCATCTGACGCCCGAGGGTTACCAACGATTAGCAAAACTGGTGGCCGAAGCACTGGTCGCGGAAAAACTGGATCTGACGAAAGTCGTCTGCTTCGGCGACAGTCTGACACAAGGCTCTGCCAAAGTGAACTATCCGGCTTACCTGAGAGAAATTCTGACGAAGCAGGCAAACACACAGGATCGTCAAGGCAAATAAAAAAAGGACAAGTTTCGATCAGACGAAACCTGCCCTTGTAAGTAATCACTTGTCATGAACTTCAGACAGCAGCATCGGCTTAAATCAGCTCACGCAGTGGTTCAATCCCCTGATCTACCAGATACTGTGGCGTGCCGCTGGTGTCGAAGATACGGGTGCCGTTGAGGTCCAGGCCGACATTGTGGTACAGCGTCGCGAAGACTTCCTGAAACTTGACCGGCCGGTCGATCGCGTATTCGCCCATGCGGTTGGTTTTGCCGATCACCTGACCGGTATTCATTCCGCCGCCGGCCAGCATCGCACAGGAAACTTTGGGCCAGTGGTCGCGGCTGTTATTCTGGTTGATCTTTGGCGTGCGTCCAAACTCACCCCAGACCACAACCGAAACGTCTTTATCCAGACCGCGTTCGTGCAGGTCGGTCACCAGCGCCGACAAACCCTGATCGAGCAGCGGAAACTCCTCACGCGACTTGGGAAAATTCATGCCGTCCGGACCATGCCAGTCCCAGCGACTGTAATTCAGCGACACAAACCGGGCACCTGCTTCCACCAGACGGCGGGCCAGACAGAAGTTTTCGATCATCCGGGGCGCACCATCACGCTGGAAGGTTTCATCGCTCTTGCCGTAACGGGCGAGAATCTGTGGATCTTCTTTCGAAAGATCCAGCGCATCGGCCAGCTTTGACGTGGTCAGAATATTCATCGCCTGTTGCGAATACACGTCCATACTTTCCATCAGGCCTGATGCGTCGGCGTCGCGGCGGAACGTATCGAAAGCATGCTGCAACTTCACGCGGTCGCGCAGACGTTCGAGCGTGATGCCCTGCAAAATCATGTTCTCCGGTGAACTGCGGGCTTTACGACCGACAAGATTAAACGGCTCATGCTGCACTCCCAGAAAACCCCCTGTGCCGGGTTCGCCCCAGGTGCCGTTCCCCGTTTTATACATCAGTGCCACATTCGACGGGACGGCGGCATTCACCGGCCCCTGCAGTTTCGAGACAAACGCCCCCGCTGCCGGCCAGCCCCCCGGAGGCTGACGACTGCCGAACGTGCGCCCGGTCATACATTGATAGGCATCGTGTCGGCCGTCGGCGTCGGAGATGGATCGCACGGGGATGAACTTATCCATCATCGCGGCCATCCGCGGGAAGAGTTCACAGATCTGGATGCCGGGCACATTGGTTTGAATGGCGTTAAATTCGCCACGGATTTCCGTCGGCGCTTCGGGCTTGGGGTCCCACAGGTCGATATGCGACGGCCCCCCCGGCATATAGATATTGATGATCGCTTTGTGATTGCTGCCGGTCTGGCTTGCCGTTTCGGCTTGCAGAACTCCCGGCAGGGAAATTCCGCCCAGGGCCATACCACCGATTTTGAGGAAGCTGCGGCGGGAAACGCCGTCACAAAATTGACCGGTCTTCGCAGTCGGTTTGCCAAGTATCGTCAGCATGATATTTTTTCCCTGGGAACCATGAATCGCAGCGCCATTGAATCAATATAAATCAACGTTGATATGATACCGGAGATTGATTTCGAAATCAATCGCAATTTGTACAGGTTTTCCAAGAGTCATGGAATCTGTTTCACCCCATTTCAGCCCGCGTTTTTACATTGCTGCCGGCTCTCTCCATTACTGTTTGTCGTCTTAATTACATTGTATTATTAAGCCCTGTCAGCTAAATACTGTGATTGAACTTCTAATTGAACCTGACAAAATGTGAAAGAACCGCTGCTCAGATGGAAGCTGTCCCGGATGTCGTGCGGCATCTCATTCATTATTCCTGCCACCTGCTGGTGCCGTTTCTGATAGCGCGGCTGTTCTGGAAAGAACACTGGGTGCAGGCGGGGCTGATCATGCTGGCCACGATGCTGATCGACGTGGATCATCTGCTGGCCGACCCGATTTTTGACCCGGACCGCTGCAGTCTCGGCTTTCATCCGCTGCATACCTGGAGGGCGGCGGCCGTTTATCTCTGTCTGCTGGCAATTCCCTCGTGGAAATGGCGGGCGGTCGCTGTCGGATGTTTGTGGCACCTGGCAACCGACGGGATTGACTGTCTGCTTGGCGGCCATTGCCTGTTCTGCTGAGTCCGATTCCTCTCTCACACAGTACAACAATCTGTTAAAGTATTTTTCGTTGCCATCGTTCGGCGACAGGTATGAAATGGATCTCAGGTCTATTCTGAAACAACGGCTCCGTTTAAAATCACGTCTTTCAGACACAAACGATTTCATTGAAAGGAGACATCGTGCCCATGGATGAATTCATGCAGGCGGCCATTGATGAAGCGGAAAAGGGACTGAAAGCAGGAGGCGTTCCGGTCGGCTCGGTGCTCGTTTATCAGGGGAAGATAATCGGGAGAGGGCATAACCGCCGCCAACAGGAAAACAGTGTGATTCTTCATGGCGAAATGTCTGCTCTGGAAAACGCGGGGAGACAACCCGCCAGCGTTTATCGAAACTCGGTCCTGTATACAACCCTCTCCCCCTGCCCGATGTGCAGTGGTGCCATTCGCCTCTATCAGATTCCACGCGTTGTGATCGGGGAAAATCAAACTTACCTGGGTGATGAAGCATTATTAAAATCGAGTGGCGTCGAAATCGAAGTGCTCCAGAACGGGAAATGTATCGACCTCATGAATCAATTCATCGCCGCGAATCCCGAAATGTGGAACGAAGATATCGGCGAAGAATGATGCGAATGTGAGTACCGGAAAAAATGCACGGGCGCGCTTGGCTTTCATAGCAACGCGATCTATCATTATCCCTGCGCCGGGTCACGATAAACATCAGCCAGACAGAATGGAAATCCCATGTCGCACAGCGTCCTTTTTCAGCCCTTCGCTCTCCATGACCTTACTTTACTGAACCGGATTGTCCTGGCTCCCATGACGCGTTCGCGGGCCGGTGTCGAACGCCTGCCGAATCAACTCATGGCCGAATACTACGCACAACGCAGTGCCGCAGGCCTGCTGATCACAGAAGCGACCACCATCTCCGAGGAAGCCAACGGCTGGAATGAATCGCCGGGCATCTACACCGACGAAATGACCGAAGGCTGGAAATACACCACCGACGCCGTGCATGAACAAGGAAGCGTCGTCTTCCTGCAGCTCTGGCATCTCGGGCGGTCTTCGCACAGCAGCTTTCACAACGGAAAACCCGCCGTTGCTCCCTCGGCGATCAAGATCAACGAACCATACATTCATACGCCCACGGGCAAGCAGCCTCACGAAGTTCCCCGCGCACTCGAAACCGAAGAAATTCCGCGGATTGTGAACGACTACCGCCGGGCTGCAGAACGTGCGAAGGCGGCGGGTTTTGACGGCGTTGAAATACACAGCGCCAACGGATACCTGATCGACACGTTTCTCCAGTCGAAAACGAACCACCGCACGGACGAGTATGGCGGGAGCATGGAGAACCGTTACCGTTTTCTGAAAGAAGTGGTTGCAGCCGTTACGTCCGTCTGGCCCGCCAACCGGGTTGGTGTCCGTCTCTCTCCCAACGGTGTTTTCAACGATATGGGATCGCCCGACTATCGAGAACAGTTCACGTACGTCGCCAGTCAACTTGATCATTTCGGGCTCTCCTATCTGCACGTCATGGACGGCCTGGCGTTTGGGTTCCACGAACTGGGCGAACCGATGACGCTGGCCGAATTCCGGAACATATTTCACGGCCCGCTGATCGGCAACTGCGGTTACACGCAGGAAACCGCTGAAACGGCCATTGCCGAAGGACATGCTGACCTGATTGCCTTCGGACGCCCCTTTATCAGTAATCCGGACCTTGTCGCACGTTTCCAGCATGGCTGGCCTCTGGCAGAGACAGCCGAGATGTCCGACTGGTACTCACCCCTCGGCGAAAAAGGTTACACGGACTTCCCGGCCTATTCCGTTTAGTCAGTCGTGCGTCTGCTCCAATTCGCAGGTCTGTCTTGAATGGTCACAATGGGTAGTTTAATCTGCACAATCTGGCAAAACTGGTCCTTAGACAGGCTTTCCGGTAAATAGGGCTTGGCAAAGATGGTCTGCAGGGGTATACTTCACGCAGACATTGGATTTTCTTTAAAAAATCAGGTCTACGTGGTCGGAACAAGCGAGTAGCGTTTTTCATGGAAATGAAGTACGTTTTCTGACCGAAAAGGGTGTTTTTGCAGAGCTGGGTCCTCTCGCAGCCCTTTCCCACATGTGTTGGCTGGATTGCTGCACACATTTGCTGCTCACCCATCGATTTGTGTAAATCGCTGTGGAAAGCTGCCTGCGTCGTTGTGGACGCATCGAATTCTGTGATTTTCTTGTTTATCCAGAGTTCCCACAGAAGCAACGTTTGCTTTGGTTGATGCCGGTTCATCCTGCTTAACCTGAGTGAAGACCTGAGGAGCCGGTAATTTTTATCTGTTCCCGCGCATGACTTGAACGAGTGCGCTGTTGCTAACAGGCGGAACTGGATACTACCCCGTGGTTCACCACCCGCACCCAAATTGAAAATCAACGAATAATCAGTTTCCAGACATTGGAAAATCCAGCTCTCTGTGTTGATACATAGATCGCGTCCGCCTTTCAATACGCCGACGCTCTGGAGACCAGTCTCTCGAAACGCCCTAATCCTGAGAAGGAAACACATTGAAAACTTTTAACGAACTCGAATTAATTGAACCAGTACAACGTGCACTGGCTGAAGAACAATACGAAACCCCCACCCCGATTCAGGCACAAACAATTCCCGCTGCCATTCAGGGACGTGATGTACTGGGCTGTGCCCAGACCGGTACCGGGAAAACAGCCGCTCTCGCATTACCGATCTTGAACAAACTGGGACAAAGCAATCGCAAGGCGGCACCGGGTCGTCCTTTCGCACTTGTACTGGCCCCCACCCGGGAACTGGCAATTCAGATTGGAGAAAGCTTTGCGGCATACGGCCGTCATCTCCGCCTGCGTCAGGTTCTGGTGTACGGCGGAGTGAGCCAGGGAAACCAGGTGAGGGCTCTGAATCGTGGCGCACACATTATCGTGGCGACTCCGGGCCGGTTACTCGACCTGATGAATCAGGGACACATTAAGCTCGATCAGCTGGAAGTCTTCGTACTGGACGAAGCCGACCGCATGCTCGATATGGGTTTTCTCCCGGATCTCAAGCGGATTATCAGCCAATTGCCAAACCAGCGGCAGTCACTGTTCTTCTCTGCCACCCTGGCGCCGAAGATTACGGAACTGGCACAAAGCCTGCTGAAAAATCCGGTCAGCGTCAATGTAACACCCGAAACGAAGAGCGTCACAAAAATCAAACAGCAGGTCATGTTTGTAGAACGCAACGGAAAACAGTCGCTGCTGCAAAAAATTCTCAGTGGTCCTGAAGTGGAACGTGCTCTGGTATTCATGAAAACCAAACGCACGGCAAACATCCTTTCGCAGCGACTCATGGTATCCGGAATCACCGCCACGGCAATCCACGGCAACAAATCGCAGGGGGCTCGACAGCGGGCTCTGGAAGCATTCCGCAGTAAGAAGGTTCAGGTACTCGTGGCGACAGACGTTGCAGCACGGGGAATTGACATTGATGGCATCACACACGTGATTAACTTCGATCTTCCGACTGAACCGGAGGCCTACGTGCATCGCATCGGTCGAACCGGCCGCGCAGGCGCAGAAGGCATTGCGATTACCTTCTGCAGCGCCAGCGAGCGTCGTGATCTGCGGACCATTGAAATTTTGATTGGCCAGAAAATACCACTTTCTAAAGATCAGCCACAGCCTGAACGGCACCCGGACAAGCCTTTAGTTGAGGCATCCAGCCGAAAAAATTCTGCTGGTGTCAGACGGCCGGCTGCAAACGCCGCCACCCCTCGTCCACGGCGTCCTGCCAAACGACGCGCAACGGGCGCAGCCGGGGGTGAAAACAAACTGAATCAGCAGAAACGGAAAAGTACCAAGTGGCGACATCTCAAGAAAGCAGCCAAACAAACCAGTTAACCTGTCACCAGGCTAATGACAGCGTCTCCCGGGCCATTCGGACCGAATAGCATTTCAGGGGAGACGCTCTGGTAACACAGAACGCGTTCTGGCTGGCTGGTCACGCACTCATCGGCCCGCTGGAACTGATAAAGCCATTCAACCCTCAAGGAGAATCATTATCGCAAGAAACCAGAATACCTTTGCCAAACGTCAACGCGAAGCGGACAAAAAAGCGAAAGCCCAAGCCAAGCTGACCCGTCGCAACAAAGAGAAGCAAGGTGGTGATGCGAGCCATTATTCACGGGAACTACCGGATCTTGAGATAGAGCCAACAGACTCAGCGGACTGATTTTATAGAAAATCGAACCCGAATTTGAGTTTAGTATCGCGTTTTTAGAGCCATCTGAGACAATAACCGTCGTTGAGCAATCACTACGGTGTCGTCGGATGGGCTCAAGTGACAACAGAATAGATGCAGTCGATCAAGATCGCGTGAGTGTTTCACGCACAGAGGATCGCACAATTTTTGAAAGTATTGGATTACAGAGATGGCAGAAGGCACCATTAAACAGCTCACTTCTAAAGGTTTTGGTTTCATCTCAGATGGAACCGGCAAAGACATGTTCTTTCACAGCTCCGCTCTGGAAGACGCAAGATTTGAAGAACTTCGAGAAGGACAACGTGTCTCGTACAATGTCGGACAGGGACCCAAGGGACCCCGCGCTGAAAATGTACGGTTGGTTTGAGGACAGGCAGTTCCTGCATGAACTGCACGTCGCGTGAATTCAAACACCGGGGGCTCAATCGTCTCCGGTGTTTTATTGCGCGCCAGGAAATCCCCCGTCTCACCAGCGACCTGACTGGGGACCGGTAATTCTGAAACGCTGTTAGAACGGGCCTGTATCCGGGCCAGGCAGTGTTTCTTAATTCGAAATGTCCTGATAAATATGGAGCAACCGGGGCTAACTCCCTTCGGCTGATAAGTCATTCCGGCTGTCAAAGTACCTGACAACCATATCAGCCGCACGGCGTTAGCCGCGGTTAAAACCGACGTGCGTCAGGTTGCGGTCCTGGGAATCACATTCAGAACCAATTAAGAAACACGACCTAACGTTTGACGTCTGTGGTGCGCAGACAGCAGTCAATGGGACAGACATCGTGGCTGGCCCCCATATCTCCCAGTGCAGGCCGCCCCTCAGTTCCGCTGATCCGTTCTTCGATTAATTCGCGAATCATTGTGATGAAGCGGGGATGCACGCCCACCGTTTTGGCGCGGACCACGTTGATTCCCAGTTCGTTCCCGACGGCTTTCGCTTCCGTATCCAGATCAAACAGCACTTCCATATGGTCGGAAATAAATCCGATGGGCACAATCACCACATCCTCAACATCTCCTTCTGTTCCCAGTTCTTTGATAAAGTCACAGATATCGGGTTCCAGCCAGGGTTGCTGTGGCGGGCCGCTGCGGCTTTGATACACCAGATGCCAGGGATGCCCTCCCAGGGCTGCGCTGACGAGCCGGGATGACTCACGCAATTGTGCCTCGTATCGACAGCCAGACGCCATCGCAAGAGGAATGCTATGCGCAGAATATAAAATGGTGGCCTTGTCGCGTCGCGTTTCAGGAATCTGGTTCAATGCTTCCTGCACACGCGCTACAGTCGCTTCGATGAAACCGGGATGATTAAAAAACACCCGCAATTTATCTACCTCGGGGGCCCCTGCTCCGACCTGCTCTTGCGCACGCTGAATATCTTCCCGATACTGTCGGCACCCCGAATAGGAACTGAAGGCGGAAGTAAAAAATGCCAGCGCCCGTTTGATTCCCGCCTGTTTCATCTGTGTCAGTGTATCGGCAAGCAACGGGTCCCAGTTTCGATTTCCCCAGTAGACGGGCAGTTGGGGTCCCTCCGCAGCGAGTTCCTGTTCCAGTGCTTTAATTAATGCGCGGTTCTGTGCATTGATCGGACTCACACCCCCAAAATGCTGATAGTGCTCGGCGACTTCCAGCATCCGCTCCCGCGGCACGTTTTTCCCACGCAGGACATTCTCCAAAAACGGAATCACCTCGTCTGGCCCCTCAGGACCGCCAAACGAAACCACTAAAATGGCATCATACGAATCGTTCATCAATGAGCTTTCTTGCCTCGTCCACTTTTTAACACGGGTCCGCTTTTCCCCCGGAAACGCGTCTCAAAAACATTCGAAATCAGGTCATAAGTGACTGCCACACTCATTTGTAGTCTGGATGTGCGAAATTGCCACCCCAAACCGGAAATTATCGGATAAACCCGATTTCGAGGTACTGGCTCCCCAAAAAACGATGTGAATGTTCAACTAATCCCATTAAAAATGCCTGCGCGTCACGACTGTGATCCATGTTGCTTTTTCAAAACGTCGCCGCACATCTGACAGGAGCTGACTGTGTGTCGTTTCGATTCTATGGATTATGCGATGTCGAATCACAACCGATAAGGGTAAACTTCGCTACCTTTGAGAATTAAGCGGTCTGAAACCCAGCCAGCGGTTATAAATGCTTATCACCTGTCTTGATTGCGACACGGTGATACGCCAACACCAACTCTCCTTATGATATTTCTGGCATACCCGACATGAATCCCCCCAGTGCACTGGCCCTCCTGGAAACGCCCGTTTTGCGCGAAGAAATTCAGGCTGCCGGTCCCACCACTGCCCGTTTTTATTATATGGACTCGATGCGTTCGGTGTTAATGATTCTGGGAGTCGTACTGCACGGCGCTCTGATCTATTCGTCCGGTGATCATTGGATTGTGTCCGATTCACATAAGTCTGAATTTTTCTACGTGCTCGGGTCCAGCATCCATGCTTTTCGCATGCCGACGTTTTTTATCATCGCCGGTTTCTTTTCCATGATGGGCCTCAAAAAATATGGCGTCAACACATTTGCAAAATTGCGACTGCTGCGCATTCTGCCCCCATTATTTTTTACAGCACTGTTGATCAACACGGTGGAACTCTATTTCAGGACTTCGATCATTGAGCACCAGCGCATGTCGTTCATGCACTTTTTGATTCATGAACTCCCGCAAAAATGGATCGCCGGTGAATGGGTCTCGCATCTCTGGTTCCTGCTGACTCTGCTGCAGTTTTTCGCCGTCGGCATCGGGCTCTACGCACTGAGCAGACACTTTTCGAATTCAGGCCGTCTCAATCGCCTGCTGGCCCCGTTGCGGAAAAACTGTTACTTCCTGATGTTACTCCCGCTCACAGACCTCGGCTGGGGCATCACAGACAAACTGTATCCCGAACTGTCCCATGGGACCCATTTCCATGGCCTGTTCAACGTCGAAGATTTTATCGTTTTTCTGCCATACTTCCTGATGGGGCTCTGGCTCTTTCGCGACAAGGCGCTGCAGCAGGAGTTTCACAGCATCGCCCGCTGGGAATGGATTGCGCTGGCGATATCACTTCTGGCACATTACGTGGAGTCAAATGCCCACGGCGTGAATGCGGAAAGTGTTCTGAGAATCTATTCCGCCAGTCTGATCTGCGCCCTCGCCAGCCATATCTGTTATGTGCTGTTTTATCAGTTCATGAATCGAAATTCCCCATTCTTCCGGTATCTTTCCGATGCCTCTTATTCGATTTACCTGTTTCATCATCTCTGTGTCATTGTGTTCGGTTATCTCCTGCTCAACGCCAGTATTGCCATCGGCTACAAATTTCTGGCCGTCGAAGTCGCCACGCTCTCCCTCACACTGGCCATCCATCATTTTCTGATCTTAAAATTCAAACCGTTACGCTTCATGTTCAATGGAAAATGGAGTTAAGCAGCCTCAAAACATTTTCCCCCTGTCCCTTGTCCCCCGAATGGTCTAAAATTAACATCAGTTGTAATCAAATTCACTGATTTAGTTTTCTGACATACACGACAGGGAATCAGGGTCATGACGTTCTCGCAATTACCGCTGTTAGTTCTCTTTGGCTTATCACTGACCGCCATGTTCACATTGATGAGTGGCTGTGAAAAGTCGCTCTCTCAGGAAAACCGCCCCGTCGCTACCACCGACGAACAGCCGGAATCACAAACGGCCCTAGTGGAACAGACAGAATCATCTGCCGCCTCCGCTGCCCAGACAGATACGGGACTGGAAGTCGTCACTCTCGGCTCAGGCTGCTTCTGGTGTACCGAAGCCTTCTTCCGCGAATTGAAAGGCGTCAAATCCGCCGTCTCCGGTTACTCTGGAGGCGCCGTTCCCAACCCGACCTATAAAGCCGTCTGCGCTGGCACCACAGGCCACGCTGAAGTCATCCAGGTTACCTTCGATCCTAAAGTGATTCCCTTTACCGACATTCTGAAAGCATTCTGGGAAACCCACGACCCGACCACGCTGAATCGTCAGGGAGCCGACGTCGGCACGCAATACCGCTCTGCCATCTTTTACCACAATGAAAAGCAAAAAGCAGAAGCCACCGCGTACAAAAAACAGCTCGACGCATCAAAGCAGTTCAAAAGCCCCATCGTCACCGAAATCACAGCCTTCGAAAAGTTTTATCCCGCAGAAGAGTACCACCAGGACTATTTCAAACTCAACCCCGACCAGCAATACTGCCGTTACGTCATCCGCCCCAAACTGGAAAAGTTCCGCACCAAATTCGCTGACAAATTGAAAACGGAAAAGGAGTAGAAATTACTCTATTTTGAGCCGATATCGGAAATTATATCCCGGGAATAATCAAACCTGAAGTTTCATTTTTTCATGATTGCGGGATGTTAAGTCGCCTCTTCCTGTCTGAGTGGCAACTCAATTTGAAAACTTTTCACGCTCGCGCAAAGATATTCCAGACTGGCGTGAATCAAGATAATTACACCAAGCATTTCCATTGCTTCTTCGAAAGTGATGATCAGTGAATAAAGGAGGTTTTTCTCTCCGTGTGAATAAGCATGAAGAGCGCTTATCATTTCAACACCGATCGCACCTCCCACAAAAACGATACCCGCTGTAAGAAACAAATTGCGTGTACGCGCAGGCAGCGCAATCAAAAATCGTAACATTATAAGCCCGATAACCATAACAAAAACGCCGCCCGGAATCACCCATGCATAATGTAAGACTCCCTGAGCATCTATCAGCTTGCGCATCGGTTCAATCGCGCATTCGTGAATTGTCGCAACTTCGTCCACTGACAGTAAAAAAAACAATCCCGATAAGAAAAACCAGTGAAAAGTAAATTTATCCGCTGTTGATCGTTTGCTTAGAGCGATGAGAAACAACACGAAGGAAGCGATGAGTAACGCGACAGAAGAATACCAGGTCGGTAAGTTCGCTTCATAGTCAACGTAAAGTAGAGGAATTATTCCAAATACCTGATCATGGCCTGTACCATACTTCACTAACTGCGAGCAAAGGCTCAAACTGAGCAATACGCCAACGGTCACCAATAATATGCGTCTGACCTTTGCAGGACTTGGAATTCTTATATGTACTTGAGTTGGATGGGACAGCATGGGCAAACCTAAAAATATTTTGAAAGGACTATTACAATGAGTTAAATGCACACAGCAGCTTCAATACTAGGAAGTAGTAATTTCGGGACATGTGCGAACTTGATCGTCAGTAGAAAATCGATCACGATACCAGTTTGCGATCCGGCTGCTCACCTGCAATGCTTTTGCCATTTTAGAAACAGGTGAATAATGCACATACCGAAAGCTGGTCTCCACTGAAGTATACCAGTATTTTTTAGCATCCAGTGAACCGGGGCCGATGTCTAACAGTTGATCCCCTGTTTCCATGCTGTTTTGAATCATTCGTCCCATCAATAAGCGGCCTAAACCTTTATTGGAAATACTGGGGTCGAATCCCATCCGGAGCGAGAAAACGCGTCCCTGATAAACATAGTTGTAATTGAAAGCCGCCGGTTTACCGGAGAGTGAGAGCAAATTTAAATCGACGGCTCCACATCGAATCGCACTTTCATGGGTATCGCGGAAATACTGCGCAACCTTTTTGTGTGACAAAGTCGTTCCGGTAGTTGAGCTCCCCTGCCAGCTCTTTTGTGCAATCGCTTCACAGATCTCATACAGGTCCCAGCGTGGATCGCTCTCACCATATTTTTCTCCCCGGGGCCGATAGCGCATGAATTCAATTTCACCTTCCTTGGCAATGCGTTTTTCGGCCCGGAGATAAGTCTGACGCGCTTTCCCCGATCGACCAGCCAGATAGGTATCCCAGTCCTGATTAAGATCAACGCAGGCAGTTTGATCCCATTCCAATTTCTTGAATGCAAGATGTGCCGTTTCCAGCGCGCGTTCTGTATTGCCGGCATCGAATCCATTTGCATCCACACACCGTAAATCAATGAGATCCCAGTCTCCTGGAGATTCCTGAACAGAACGCAGCACGGCATTCAGAGTTGTTTCAGAATCGGCAGAAACCGGTCCGTAAAAACTTCCCCAGTCATCAAACGGGTACGTTAAAATACTGCACGATCCTAATTTCGTCCTGATGCGTTTCACACATAACGGCACAATCCCCGTGACCTCGTGCGCATCGCGGACGACAAACACTCTGAGATACTGCTTCTCGGAAAAATGCCGCCAATACGTCTCTAACCAGTCCAGAGACTGAAAAAAACTCCCCCCGGGAGTGACCGTTAACAGTCGATTCCAATCATCTCGATACTCTTGTAATTCAGTAATATTATTGATTTCGATTACGTTCGACATTCGCTTCCCGTTCCATTTGTCCTGTCCCTGTCTGAATTCACTGAAAAGACTGCAGGAGTCTGAAATAAGTCCAAAATCACTATGAATGCTTTAGTGAATCTTAGTTTAAAACTGAGAACGATTTGCGGCTAAGTGCAAAGGGAGGTGAATCAAACGGATACGCGTTCCGATTAATTGGGTTATGCAATTTATTCTAATCATGCAACCAGCCCTGAAAATCGTAAGATAGATCTCGCAGGACACACCAGATTCGTATAACCTGTTTATGGAATGTCGTACCTCTTTCAGGTTTTCGAACCAAAACAGACAGTAAGGAGACTCTTCTCATGAAATATTTACTACTCTTCAGCATTCTGATCGCAGGTTGCACGGATGAAGCAGCTCAAAAAGCGGCGGAAAAGGAAGTCAAGCAGGCGCAAGCCGATTCTACCGTCGAGCTCGGCGAAGCATCATCCGTTGACCTGGGCTCAGCCGATCTTCCCGTTCCGGAAAACCTGAAAGTCGACTCGGCTGCTCTGGAAACAATCAAAGCCAAACTGGACTGCGAAAAGTGCGGCATCAAACGCGATGAAACATTCGAAAGCAAAACCACTCTGCGCTACGACGTCGACTGCGACACCATCAAATACATCGTCACTTATGACCCCGCAAAAAACGAGGTCCTGGAATCCAAGCTGGTCGAAAGTAAGTAAAGTGGAAGAAAAAAGGGGCCTGAGAAGAATCTCAGACCCCCTGCGGTTCAGGAACTGCGGGCTAGCGTTGTAAGTGACCTGAATCCGTTCAATGTCAGTTTGCCTGCTTGCTTAAAGTTGCCTGCTGCCAGATGATTGTTGAATAACAGCGATTTCTTACCGGCGAAAACAAAAAAAAGAACAGGAAATGGGAAATCCCACTTTCTGAGGGAAATACCGGCTCCTTTTCGTGGTGCTGATGACTGTTTAAAGTCACGAACGCCCCTGACGTCTTGAGTGGTGAAAGTGTCCTGCAGAGAGAAACCGGTGTGATTGCAGAATCATTCAAAACGAGAAGCATCGCACAGACCACGCGCTGGTAAGATGGGAACACGCTCGAAAGTCGAGTTTATCGTTTTTCGAGCACCAGCCGGGGGAGGTCAGGATTGACAACTGCCGCCCAGGTTGTGCCGATGCGCAATTCATCAAAAAGAAAGTCTCCCTTGTGTCCTACCTGAATCCGAACGAGATCGAAAACATTCGAGTTCTGAAACGGGGTTGAGATACAGGTCCAGACAGGAGGTTCCCCCTCCGGAATGGCTTCTGCTTCTGAAAAAGCCCGTAGAAAGACCTGATCAGAGTCCTTTTCACTGGCAACAATTTTCGCGACGAAAAAATACGTTTTTCCCGTTTGCAGCGGAGGCGCTTTTTCCATGATCTGCATGTCGGCTTGAAGAGTTGCGTAACTTTCAGAACTCATGCCCATCAGGATATTACGCGGATGGGCTGATACCGTTGATGTCTGCAGGGAGAGGTTGCCAAACTGCTCAGCAACAGTATCCGGTCCACTGTTGATTTTCTGCATGTAGAAGCTGAGGTAATAGATGGCGTTCGTATCCATGCGAATCGGTTTTTCTAACGTACGCCAGGCCGTATTTCCCTCCCGAAGCTCGATCAGCCCCAACTGATTTTCCGCCTGATCTGTTCTGGCCAGAGTCTTGCGGGGATGGCTGTCGCCAGTGGCGAATTCGTCGCTGTGCCCTTGCTGCTTCCGCCAGGGATTTGCCCAGCCAATGCCTGAGTTTTGCCATTCAGAAAGACGTTCCGGATCACCGATCACAGGGGGATGGAAACTGTCGTAAATCAGCAACTCCTGTTGCAGTGCCTGTAATTTTTTTGGAGCGCCCGGAACTTCTCTTTTAAAGTTTTCCGATTTCAGTGGAATGTCATCGATGACATTCTGTTTGAGATGCCTGGCTTCCCCTGCCTGGATAATCATCGCTTCCGCAAATGGTTCATTTTTCTGATGGGAGTCGACCCGCACCGCCCCTTCAAACACATGCAGTTCCACTTCACCATCCTGATTGATCCTGGCACCATATTCGGTTCCAATATCATGAAATGTCAGCCGGGGGGTGACCAGAGAAAATTCGGGCGTTGGTTCATAGCCGTGGAGAACCACCGTTCCATATTCAATGTTTGCACAGCAGCTCGTCACCAGTTCGATTTTGGTAGGCCCTTCGATAATCAGTCGAACTCCGGAATCGAAACGAAATTCGGCAACCCCCTGCTCCAGCACCAGATCTTCGGTTAACAGTCTCTGCCCGGAGAATTCCGGAAGGGACTTGCCTCCCCAGACGCAATCAGTGGAGCGTGTCAGCGTGGCTACGTAAGGCAGATTTGTTAAACTGCTCTCTGTGATCGAATCCGATGGCCGTTTCCAGAGAAAATCGCCTGAAGTCATCCACTCCATCGCCACAAAAAACATCAGTGAAGCAGCGGCAACGAGGAAATAATTAACAACGGGTGTCCGGCTTTTTGCCGGAACTTCCCTGATGACTTGAGACTCCTGGCCTGACAGTGGCTCTGGCTTGATATCCCCGATGGCAATCTCTTCCAGCGACTTCAGATGCGCCGACACGTCAGCCTGGATCGCCGCATTAATATCGGAGTACTCAAAGTAGTACTGTACCGCCTGGGGATCGGAAGATAAAAAACTTTGGAACTTTTCGAAATCCGAATCAGACAATTCTCCTTCCGGGCTGTTTAACAGCCGGTTCAGTAACTGTTCGAACTCGGGAGGCAGGTCTTGGATTGACATTAAACTTGTTGCTCACATTGGAGCTTACGCGAGATACATTCCGCCAGTTCGCGTCTGAGGAATGAAAGACGGTTATAAAGCGTCTGCATGGCTTTGTCGGCCGCTTTCGCAATTTCCTTCACTGACTGGTTTTCAAAAATGGCATTCTGTAACAGTTGCTTATCTGATTGATTCAAGCCGTTGAAACATTCATGGAGATAGTCAATTCGGCTATTGAAATTTTCTAAATGCTTCTCTCGCTTCTGCGACATTGTTTCTATGAGCGCCTGATCGAAATAATGCCGATCCTTTCGAATTCTTCTGCGATGATTGCAAACCGTATAAAAGGCAATTCCACAGGCCCAGGAAAAAAAACTCCGTTCCTGATCGAACTCATCAAACTTATTCCAGAGAGTCAAACAGACAAGCTGATAAACGTCTTCTGCATCAGAACTGTGAGGCACCAATGTCCGGATGTAACCAAATATACGTAAACGATCTTCACTTAACAAAGATGTAAAGATCCCTCTTGTATTTTGTTCAAGCAACGATATTGTACTCGACATAAAAGCCGGAAACTCCGTTCAAAATAACTGCACGAAATGACAACATTTCATGATCTTCGCAAATTCAGATCATCAAAATGAAATCGCACAAAACCTGGTCCAGAACGGGAATCTTCACGCATCCATCTACAATCTACAATACATACGACTAGTGAATTTGCAAGAAAGAAATAAGACGGTCAGAGAGATTGTACGCAAAGCAGTACAATAAACCAGTTAATTTATGGTCGAAAAAATATAATCGCCGATGATACATCGTATTCACCATTGCACGGTTTCTTTACGACTAAAAACAAAGGGGCCTCAAATACGGTATGCAGCATCACGTTGAAGCGCTGCCGCGGGTTCGGAAGCGTGTTCAAAGATCAGGGCTGCAAAACGCAATATATCGTCGGACAAGCTCTTCAAGAAAGGCATTCCGATCGATCACACACACCACGGGTGCATACAGACCTGTAAGCAGGGGTACATACTCAAGAGGGGTACCTTGCGGCGTCTGAACAGAACCGACAACCGGCCCAATGCTCGCCACATAAACGATTAACAAAACAGGTATTGTATAATAGACAAACCTCAGGATTCTGGACGCTTTTATTCCCGACACACAACCAACCTCCGCAGATCACACAGATTAATCACAGCAGCTTAAACGGTGAAACACAATACAATCATATCAATCTCAGCGGAGAAAACACAAAAAATAAGGTTCATCCTGGAGATGGTTGGCACAGAGCTGATGTTGGCCGCTGGAAAACGCTCTGATGAGCCCCTTCCCGGATCGCTCGGCCGGAAGACGGGAAAGGTGTAGAAAAATACACACGAATTAGACTCGGGGAGGTCTTATTGTTATACTTAAGAAAGTTGCGAATCTGGATCGATTCCAGGCTCAACCCACTTACGAAATCCCGGTTAACCTTCGCTAACTGTTTGCCTGCCATTACGCACCTGCCCCAGAGAATCATATTATGCACCACCTACACTGTCGCCTGATACCTTGGGCATTTTTTGTCGGTTTGTTCCTATTCTCCCTGAATACGCTCCATGCAGCAGAGAAGCCCTCTCCTGTTCGCCCGCATGAACGCTGGATTTGGACAGAACTGATTGCCTTCGATAACCAGCAGCCTGATTACGGCGTCGATCAGTATCTCAAAGCAACAGAATTTACGCCGAAAGCAATTTGCCTGCTGATCGGCTCACCCGATTTTGTGCTTTCGCATCCCGGCATAGAGCAAGAAGTCGGGCTGCCTAAAGAATATTGTTCGCGCGAAGGGCACGAATTTAATCGCGAACGGCAGCGTCAGGACTGGACCAATCACCAACTGCGGGCATTGATCAAGAACTTGAAAAAGCGTGACGTCGAAGTTTTTCTCAGTTCGTTTGCAAAATACACCCGCGATAATGAACATCGTGAGTGGATCAGCGATCACCTGGAAGTGCTACACGTCTGGAGGAATCATGGCAAGGTCTGGGGGCTCAATTGTCTTTCCCGGCTGAATGACGGCTCGTATTTTGAAGACTACTTCGCCGCGCAAATGGTAAAAACGCTCTCCGATTACGGGTTTGACGGCTGGCACGGAGCCGATGGTTTTGGGCCGTTGTCGGGAACAATTCATAATACATCATTTGCAGATGATATGATCGACCAGTTCGCAAGCACCCCAGGTCTGAAGTTGCCTGAAGTCGTAACGCAACGGTGTGGTTATGATATTCCCAAACTCAAGGCACGTGGCGACTGGATACTGAAGCACAAACGCGCTGAGTGGTGTGAATTCTATGCCGATCGCTGGGCGAGGTTCTGGTCAACAATGGTGACGGCATTGCATGCAAAACAGAAACAGGCCGTCATCAATTCCGCCTGGGGCAGGGCCCCCTTTGAATCATTATATCGATATGGCATCGACTATCAGCGCATCGCCGCAACTGGCGTCGATGGCATTATCGTCGAAACCGTCGCCGCAGGTCTCGCCATGGATCCGCGCCTGTCCGGAATTGATCGGCATGATGACTTTCTGTCAATGCTCATGCTGATACGTGCCTGTGTGCCTGATACGCGCCTTATTTATCTGCAATCCGTCCATGACGTGGTCGAACAATGGGATGCCATTCATCATCACCCGGCAGTATTGGAACGCGAGATTTATGCATTACCGAATGTCTTTCACACACGCCCCGATGGCACACTGCAACCGAGCGCGGATGGTTTTCTGGTTTGCCTCGGTGATGGTTTGAAACGAGAGGAATGGCAGTGGTTGGGTGAACGCTGGAATCTCGCGTTTTCAGAAATCCCCCAATCGACGAACGGTGCTACAGTCGTCTGGTCAGACGCCGCTTATCGCGCTCAAATGGCGGACTTTATCAAAACGCGCACCTGGAATACGCATCGCATCCTGGATCAGATCATGGTTGCCGGTGCGACCATTCAGTCTACGATTAATGTGAATTCGTTGGAGAATGCACGCGGTGCCATTCTGGTGTTGAACCCTCATCTCTATCCTGCTGAGGATCTATCTAAAGTCATGCAGTATCAAGGCGGCCCGATCATGCTCGTCGGGCGTAAAGTGGACACGCTCCCTCCAGCCGATTTCGAGTTTCATGATGTTTATCCACCGCACGAAATGTGGTGTGGTGTTTATAATGCAAAATCGGTTGATCTGAAAAAATCGGTCGAAATTGTCAAAGAGGAAGAGGAGATCCCACTCGGCGATTTGACATCACTGACCGCGCCCCGGAGTTACTGGACTCATCTGACGTACCGCAAAGTCTCCCCGGGATTCATGCAAGCCTGTGCGCAAACACTACAAAAAGTCTCGGGAGCAATTACAGTGACTTCTGAGAATAATTCTGTGGCGATCATGCCTGTCGTTCAAACCGACGGTCGAATTCGCATTGGAATCAAAAATCGATCCCACAGCTACGCACGTCCGCAAATCGATATCGGCAAGCCGGTCCAATCGGTGAAAGTACTCACCAGTTTTCCAAGTGTTACGATTCACCCCAAAGATTCCCAATTTAGCGTACGTGTCCCCGGTCAGGGAGTCATTGTGCTTGAGGTGACGACAAAAGAGAACGAATAAAAAATGGCCGGAACGGCTCACGGACAATGATGTATCAAAACATGCTCACCCCCTCTTTTTTACAAACAACGACCAGCAGCAAAAACTCGCTTAATGTAGCACTGCAAAGTGATTTACAGGTAAGGGAATCAGACTTCGAAAAAAAGCGTTGCGAAATACGCTGCAGTACACTGCCGTTTACACTAAAATTGCCCCACAACCCAAGAAGATGAGAATAACCTATCTCATTGTGAATCAGAGGTTTGCGAAGAAGAGCGAAATGATGCGGAGGGAGAGAATAGGGCCGGCAGGACTCGAACCTGCAACCAACAAATTATGAGTTTGCTGCTCTAACCGATTGAGCTACGGCCCCAAGTTGTTTTCTGATCATCGTTTATATTACACGGTTCAGACGCAGATTCTAACAGATCTCTGCTTCTGAATGTCTGTGAGGTGAATGGCGATAGCTTACTGGAGACCCCGTTGAGTGTCAAAGCATGGAGACTTGAAAGCCGTAATCCTGCCTGATTTTCCGTCATTTTTGATCGTCTGTTGAAGTCTGACACAAGGCCGGGTAAACAGGACCATAGTGTGCCTGTGATTTCTTCTGAAAACGCTCCAAAGACCTGAGGAGGCCTGCTTCCATCATGCATCGTGCGTCTCTCTGCTGCCTGCTGCTGTTTTACATCGGCTTCCTGCCTGAATGCCTCTCCCCTGCCCGGGCAGATCATCAGACGGCAGAAAAATCGCCCGCGACTCCTGTTCGTGTGGCGAACGTCATCGGTGGGCACATCCACCCGGCCCTCGGCCGTGCGCAGAACGGTGATCTGCTGGCGGTCTTTAATGAAAACGGAGGGGGTGGCAAAGAACTGCTGCTCTCACGCTCGACCGACGGCGGCCTGCACTGGTCAACAAGTACACCGATCCCTACGATCAAAGACTGCTCGATTTATCCCGGCTCACTCACCACACTCAAGAGTGGTGAAATCGTTTTGCACTGGTCCTGTTATCGTGTCGAAGAAAATCGACGCTGGCGCGTGCCTCAGTTCTGCACTTCGAACGATCATGGCGTCACCTGGTCTCCCGTCACAGAAATCCCGCTGCAAGATCTGACAAATTATACCTGCCTCAGACATCCGATTCTCGAACTCGATACCGACCGCTGGGTCTGTCCTTTCTATGATCGCACGGTCATTTATCACCGCAATACAAATACAATTTCCTCGTTTGCCGACGGTCGAAATCATGGCATGGTGCCGCTTGTGCAGACCGCCAGGGGAACATTTATCAGCGGTGCGCCGCAAGCCGGTTCTCCTGTCCCCGCCGGCAAACCGGGACAGATGGTGTATGGCCTGCGTTCGATCGATCAAGGCAAAAGCTGGACCGCGCTTCACAATTTCCCCTACTTCGGGGTCGCCGGTTATGATTTGACGGCTTTGAAAAACGGTACTCTTGTGTTAACGTCGATCCTGTACGGCGTCGGCCGCGATGATGAATGGGCGTATGAACTGACGCTCTCGCTTGATGAGGGGCAGACGTGGGACAAAACGAACTCGGTGATCATCTATAACCCGGGGCGTCCCATCAAAGGTCGCGGCTGGCCACGCACGGTTCAAATCAATGAGCACACACTGGGCACACTGTTTTATGATCTCGATCCCCAACAGGCAGGAGGCCCCGGTGTCTTTTTCGTGCGGACATCTTTGACCGCGTTTCAGCCAACCAGGTAACAGCCGCACAGAACAACCATCTCGGGAATTCTCGCTTCAGCATCACGGGCGACTTTCCAGCAAACGTTTTTGTCCCGCTTAATCGAACAGTTCCCTCAATGACCGGCGGTTTCTTTTTTCGTACTTTGCAGCAGATATGCCAGCAGGTCATGTAACTGCTGCGGCGATAAGATTTCCAGCAGATTCGCCGGCATCAACGAGAGTGGTGACTGTTTCTGTTCTTCAATTTCGTTTTTGAAAATGGGAAATTCTTTCCCCTTATTATCCACGAAGATCAGCACGGCCCCTTCTTCCCGCCGTTTGAGTCCCGAGAAAACACGACCGGCGTCGGTAATGATGGTAGTCGTACGAAAATTGATATCGACAGCACGATTGGGATCAAGCACGTCTTCCAGCAACCGTTCCAGCCCCCGATTGCCAATCCCGTCCAGTTGCGGACCGACCACGGCCCCCTTGCCGGCCAGTTGATGACAGACGGCACAATTCTTCTCGAACACTGCCTGACCATTTTCAAGCGACAACTGAAACGTCTCGTGCGATTTCAAATGCGTGGCAATATTCTCCTGCGTCTTTTTTTCACGGGGCGGCAATGCTCTGATCAACGTCTGCAGACGTTTTTTTAACTGGGGGTCCGGCGCCTGCTGAATCTGATTCTGAATCGCCGGCTCCGTCAGCAGTTGAGACGCGACGATGCCTTTCTCTGCATAACTCACCAGTTGTTCGGCTCCCTGTGGTTGTTTAGACAACGCCTCTGCCAACTGGGTCTGCAGACGAGAGGGGTACATTTTAAACGCCTGCTGAAATAACGTATCAAGCTGATCCTGTTTCTGGAGTATCACCGCCTGAATGACGGCCTTTTGAAATAGATCGGTCGCAGCAACCCCACTGGCTGGCAGCGGAAACAGCGGTCGAAAGACGTCGGCTCCATCAAGTGTAATCACCGCCAGCGCCAGCTCATTCATCAGACCGGGATCAAGACGTTCCGCGGACAACAGCGCAACCAGCTTCTCACGGGCAGCACGCATGCGAAACTCCTGCACCAGAAACGTCGCAGCCGATAAACGATTGATCTGTTGCTGCAGGCCTTCTCCGGGAACCGAAACAACGGCCGGCTGAAATCGCCCCACGGCCAACCAGGCATACGCCTGACCGGTATCGCCGTCCAGCATTTCCAGATACCCCTGCTCTCCGACCATCTCCTTCAAATCCCAGCTTACCTTTTGTGCCAGGTCATTACGTGGTGCGGAAACACGTCTGATGACTCTCTGATCTTTGGAGCGCCTCAATTGTACATAATTCAGCTGATTGTCCGGTTGTTTGGGAAAGCCCGCGTGGCCGGCAATATAAAACTCCAATACTGCGGGGATCGAAAAATCAGTCGAAACCAGACGACCAGTGGCCCGCTCTCCGGCGGATAAGCTGCAGAAAAATGGGGCTGACTGATTACCGTCCGCGGACGTGCGCTGCTGCACGCTCCAGGGATTCGCATGCTCCCCCTCAACCATCGGCAGGTTCACCCATTGATGCGGCTGGTCAGCCTGTATCGCCAATAATCTGTCAGTCAGTTGAACGGCCCATTCCGTGAGGGCGGCATCATACTTCAATCCCTTTTGCTGATATCCCTGCAGCACGGCTTTGATAATCTCGACCTGCAGATCCGAATCGCTGGCTAATTTCGTCCGGGCCAATGAAATCATCTGTGCCAGTTTTTCCGCCGGTAAATAGCGTACGATATGCCGAAAGTAATCGGGCAGTTCACCTTGATCGATTTGTTCTGTTTCCAGATATTGAATCAAATACAAGGCCGCCTGCTCCGTCGACACAGCCAATGAAAGCTGCGCCAGTTCCCGTCGCTGCGGCGAAGTCAGCGTCGACCAGTCCAACTGCTTGAATATCAGTGGATCACGAATCTGCAGCATTAACGCCCGCCGCACAACATACTCCAGATGATTGTCGTCTGCAGCCACTCTCTGTTTTAGCGCAAACAACGGCTGAATATTTTCCAGTCGCGGATGCAAGCCCAGCGCTTCTGCGGCTGCCCTTTGTACGAACGCATTTTCATCTAATAATGCGTGTACCGTCTGCAAGCGGTTCTGCTCGTTCCATGAAGTCCGTTCGGCAAGAATTTTCGCGGCATGAATCCGCACCAGTTCGGAGGGACTCGACAGCGCACGCGAAATCAAATCATCCGTCAATGCGCCCAGTCGAAATAGAACCCACAGTGAGTGCACGACAATCGTTGGCTGTTTCGCTTCGATCACTGCTTGCTCCAGAGAGGCAATCGCAGCCTGCCCTTTTTGATCCGAGAGAGAATCGGTAATCAGCATTCGCGTCGTCATATTTCCAGAACCCAGCAACTCAATCAGTTGCGGCACGCTCAGTTTTGAATAATCGACGTGCGCATGATCTTTGTCTTTACACACGATCCGCCAGATACGACCACTGTGACGATCCCGGCCCGGATGATCCAGGGGAACCTCATAATGGCCGATAATTTTATTGTAAAAGTCAGCCACATACAGGGCGCCATCCGGTCCCAGCCGCACATCGACGGGTCGAAACCAGGGATCGGTGGTCGAAAGAAAATCGGGTTCTTCTTTCGCAACAATCGTCGAACCATGATACACGGGCGAGTTGCGATTCAGGCGACACGTCATCACGTTGCCGCTGAAGAAATTGCCTTGATACTCCGGCGGGAACTGTTCGCCGGTAATAATTTCGACGCCGGCAATTGCCGTTGAACCGTGCAGATGATCCATCATTGGTTTGACGAAACCCAGGCCATCATCGGGTTTGCCGAAACTGGGATAATAACCGCCTCGCAAGAGTTGATAGATCGGTTTGGAATGACAGTCCGCGGTAAACAGATTCCCTTTTTCATCGAATGTCGAACCGAAAGGGTTTACCTGTCCGTGTGTAAAATGTTCGATGCGTGAACCATCGAGCCGCATCCGATACGTGTTCCCCGAATGCATTTCGATTTTGTGACCATCGCTGCCGCTCACGCTGGTCTGATTATTGAACCCATGATTCGCATACAGCCAGCCATCAAAGCCGCGCCGAAACGAATTGTTCATGCCGTGCGTATCACGTTCGAACCCCATCGGCCCGAACAGTTTCGTCACCTTGTCGGCTTTGTGATCGCCGTCGGTATCTTCGTAGTATGCGATATCCGGAATACTGAAGGCGATCACGCCATTCTTGTACGGATACAGGCCCATCGGAATATTCAGCCCTTCCGCAAACGTAGTGATCTTGTCGGCCCGTCCATCCCCGCTGGTATCTTCGAGAATCTTAATCGTGTCCTTCCCCCTGGTTCCCGGCTTGACGGGATAAGGGTATTCGGAGGAATCCGTAATCCACAGGCGACCTCTGATGTCAAACGCCATATTCAACGGCTTTTGAATCTCGGGCTCGGCTGCCACCAGTTGGATTTCAAAATTGGCAGGCAGCGTGAACGCTTTCAATGCGTCCTGTGGAGAGAGTGGCTCAGTGGGGCGAATGAATTCCCGAAACGGATCACCGGTTTTCTGAGCGTCGAGAGAGCTATTTGTGAACAGACTAATGCCTATCGTCAGGCAGAACAGGTAACACGCACGGGATGTTTGATTCATGGCTGCTTCACCTGAGGATCTGAAATAAAAAAACCGCCTGCTGTGTTCACATTCCGTAAAACAGCAGACGGGTTCAATCGTACAGGATCAAACAAGAGGAATCAATCAGAAGTTATTCCAGTTCTTTGATATAAATATTGCGGAACTGCATCAGGCTGCTGGCGGGGCTGAAGGTCCCGTCTTTCAGTTTACCGCCATGATGCTGAAAGGCGATCGGGCCTTTCTCAGGCACGTCAGGCAGTTGTGCATTTTCGAGCACCATCTTGTTATTCATGATGACCGTCAACCGGTCTTTGACCATGATGATAATGCATTTGTTCCACTCGCCCACCGGTTTGTCGGCATTGACTTTCGGCGTGACACCGGCTCTGACTTCAGGGGAAACCGACTGATCGCGGCGGTAAGAATACACTTCGCCGGAACCAAGGGGCCAGCACCAGATATTGACCTGGGCTTTGGAAGTCCCCCGCAGATAAATACCCGAATCCGCGTTTGGCAGTTCAACGGTAATTACATTGCCCTTCGCGTCTTTGAGTTCCGAACCATCGGCCAGAACGATCGGCACTTTATACAATCCGGTGGTCTCTTTGATCCGCCATTCCAGGCTCATAATGAAATCGCCATACTCTTTTGCAGTCCAGAGATTTTTATCCCCTTTGGCTTCACTCTGCGCGTCGTAGTCGATCACGCCATCTACCACTTTCCAGTGCCCGTTGTCCCCTTCGGGAACGACCCAGCCAGTGAAGTCTTTACCGTTAAATAATGATGTGTATCCCGGATGCAAAAGATCCTCTGGTGCCTTTTTGACAATCGCCCCATCAGTGACTGCACCTGGTTTTTCGGGCAGTTGTTTCTTTTGTCCAAGGACATCCGCCTGATTCAATACGGGTAACACGGCGACCACACACAGACTCAGCAATAATTTCGTAATCTCGATTTTCATGGTGTACCTTTTCTCAAAGACTGTTTCTCAAATCAGCGTGCAGCCAGTACACGTTGTGAATTTTATTGCCTTTCATCCTAACGCAACACGGATCGCCTTCCCACCCAAATACGAAACATTGTTAAGAGAAATGCCCCGGTTGAAAATACCGGTCACTCTTGAATGAGCGATTTCACCATCCGCAGATGGGGAATGGTTACAGACAGGAACTCTTCCCCTTCTGGAATATAACCCAGCTTTTCGTAAAAGCCGACCGCCGTTGACCGCGCTTCAAGTTCAAGTGACTCCACCCCCTGCTGTTTGAGATCCAGTTCCATGTTCCGCAGTAACTGCCTGCCAACCCCCTGACTCTGATACTCCAGAGTCACCGCCATCTGGCGGAGTTTTGCTTTTTTCGCAGTCACGGGAATCGCCAGCGCACAGGCCACGACACGGTTCTCTTCAATCATGCCAAAATGACGATACCCGGATTCGACTGACAGATCTTCTGTGAATAGATCCAGTCCCAGAGGCTTGCGTAGTATTTCATTGCGAATCTCACACGCCTGAGTGTACCAGTCGGATCGAAACGGAATCTGTTCAAATTTTATCACACTCAGTCTGCTTTCAATACGATCAGAATCGCGTTCAGGTTCGAAAGAATTGTAAGTGGCAGTGAGAGGAGAAACACCAGTTCAATACGCCTGAACTGCTTCATCTCTCGGCCCTTTCCATCACGTTCCTGCAACAGGTCTCAGCACGAAACGATATTTAATTTACTTTCCATATTAATGGCCGTTCCCTCCTGAACATCTGATAATTCTCAAATTTTTTGACTTTTGCCAATTTTTGATGGCTAATATTCTCCAGGTGATGCTGTATTCAATAAAGGGCCCAGTTTTGTAGAGATTCTCGCGCAGCGCTTGAGTGAGGTTAAATTTAATGACGGTAGTTTCCGATCGCACGACGGAATTTATCATGCTGTTCTCGCGGCACAGCCAACGCATCTATCGATTTATTCGATCGTTAGTCGATAATCGAACGGATGCGGAGGAGGTTTACCAGAACACATGCACGGTCTTGTGGTCTAAATTCGAACATTTCGAAACCGGGTCTAACTTCTGGGCCTGGAGTTGTCAGATTGTGCGCTATGAAGTGCTCAACTACCGTCGCAGACAAAATCTCGAACGCAACATTTTCAGCAATGAATTCTACAATCGGGTCGCCGAACGTGCCATGGTGACCGTGGATGAGCTCGATCGTCAACAGGCGGCTCTTTCCGTCTGTTATGAACTGCTCCCGGAACGCCAGAAGGAAGTGCTCGAAAAGATTTATGAGCCGGACGCCAGCCCGCATTCGGTCGCGCGTACTTTAAAACGTTCCACCAATGCCATTTATAAAACGCTGCACAGAGCGCACGACCTGCTTTTCAGCTGCATTCAAAGACAACTCCATTCAGGAGATTATCTCTAATGCTGCCTCCCGAAGAACAGGAAGAGATGCTGCAGCTCTGCTGGGATTACCAGTATGGAACGCTTTCTCAAAAAGACGCGGCCCGCCTGGAACGGCTGGTACTGCAGCAAGAGAGCGTCAGAGATTTTTTCGTTCAATATTCCAGCATGTGCGCCAATCTGGAATGGGAGGGTGTTGTCGATCCGGGTCCGTTGGGACGCACCACGGATTATGAGCCACTCCCCTCGGGCGAATTGAACTCTCTGCCACATCATCTGCCGGAGTTAACAGAATACACGCCGCGAAGAACAACCCTGTTTGCGGTGCTCGCGTTTTCACTTGTTTTTGTGGCGGCGGTTTCACTGCTTTACTTTCAGCCCTGGCGCGAGCAATCGCCCGGCTTCCTCGCGCGGTTTTCTCAGATGCAAAATGCAGTCTGGGCAGAGGGAACACGCAGCTGGAATGCCGAGGATATCATCGAATTCGGAGATCAGATTCACCTGACCAGCGGCATCGTTGAGCTGGAAACGGCTTCGGGGGCCCGCGTGATTCTGAAAGGGAAATCGCGGCTGCTGCTGGTCAACACGGATCAGTTCCAACTCGACGAGGGTAACCTGTTTGCAAATGTTCCCCCGCAAGCGCAGGGTCTGTCTGTGGAAACTCCCACCTCACGAATTGTGGATCTGGGCACACGTTTCGGACTCATTGTCAGTCCGGCGCAGGAAACTGAAGTCCACGTTCTCAAAGGAATCGTCGAATTCCATCTGCTGAACTCAAAACGAGAAACGACGATCACAAAAAAACTGTTCGAGAAAGACGCCGTGCGCGTTCAACCCGACTCATCCGAGATCACGAAAATCGAAACGACGCCGGAATATTTTGTTCAAAATCTCAATATCGAAACACCGGTCCTCGTCGCGCACTGGAAGCTGACGGAACCAGAGAAAGCGCTGGTCGCGCAAGATCACTCCGGAAATCAATTGAATCTGCGAGTGATTGAAGAGAAAGGCCAGTCTCCCTTTACCGGCAGGTCGGCTCCACAAAACACCGCCACGGCAGCCGGGCCGTTTGCATCCCAGCGTCATAAACTGTATCGCAGACTGTCCGGGGAAGAAACGCCGCTCTTTAACATGCAGCGATTCACGATTGAACTCTGGGCCCGCAACCCTCATCAGGAACAACAGGAAGACTCCGACACCTTATTCCATTATCGAAATATCGAACAGCATTCCACATCTCAATTCAATCTTTTTTCGGACGATCATTCCGGTCAACTCGGTTTTGGTTTTTTGAATACAAAAGGCAAATATATTTCGCACCGAACCAGTAAAAGCATCTCCTGGCAAAAAGATCGCTGGTATCACATTGTTTTCACCTACGATTCAAATACGCCGGCCGCCCATGACAGCATCGTCACCTGTTCCCGTACTCCCGAATTTGCCTCCGCGCCGGACTTCCAGCAGACGCTGACTCAGATTGAAGATATTACGCCTTTGGTACCGGACGGAATCCTGGCCATCGGCGGCTCAACGCTGAGCGACATCCCCCGCCACTGGGGGGGCGATATCGCCGACGTCCGCTTTATTAACGGCATACCAGACAGACACAGACTCTTTCGTACCAATCCACAACAGGAAAAAAATCATTGATCATCGAGGGCGGTTCTCGAAATTCCATTTATTCTTTTTATTAAAGTAGAAATCAAATGAGACAACAAACATTCAAACGAGGATTCACGTTAATTGAATTACTGGTCGTGATTGCCATCATTGCCATTCTAATCGCACTTTTACTTCCCGCCGTGCAACAGGCACGCGAGGCGGCCCGACGCAGCACCTGCAAAAATAATCTGAAACAGCTGGGGTTGGCACTGCATAACTATCACGATACGCATCGTGTTTTTCCTTCATCACGAACCGGAGGAATCGAGAGCGGTAGTACCACTGAACCATCCCGGTTCAGTGGATATGTGATGCTGCTGCCTTTTTTGGATCAGGCTCCACGGTATAACAACATTATGGCGGCTCCTACTATTGTTTGGAGTACAACATTCTCTGCTTACAACAACGCAATCCCGATAATACAATGCCCTTCCGACATCGATACCACCGACATCACGCCCATTGCCCAACACAATTACGGGTTTTGTATCGGCGACAGTTACAACGGGTTGGATTCAAAAAGTCCATCAAATCTTCGAGGGATGTTTGGCTTTGCTTCCAGCGTGAAACTACGGGATGTCACCGATGGTACCAGTAATACTATCATGATGTCCGAAGGTGTCCGTCCCCCCGGATCAGGTACCACTGCAACAGCGAACCAATTTGGAGCCGACACGAGTTCGAATACAACGAGCCCCTCAGCGTGTGCGGCGAGCTACGTGAACGGGGCTTATACCACCCCTCTGACAAATAGAAATATATCTTGGGGGGTTCGCTGGACCGATGGACGAGTGACTTTTGTTTCTTTCAATACAGTCCTTTCACCAAATACAGCTGTTTGTGCTAATGGAGGGGGGTCTTCAGGGCTATTGACCGCCTCGAGCCGACACGTTGGCGGAGTGCATACACTCATGGCCGACGGCGCGGTTCGATTCATCAGCGAAAACATCGACGCTGGCAACATCAGTGCCGGACAAGTCAGTAGCGGGCCGAGTCCCTACGGAATCTGGGGTGCTTTAGGCTCAAAATCTGGCAACGAAATTATTGGGGAATACTAACGAATTCTCGAGATGTAAGTAACATGTGAAATTACCCTGGCTGGAGAAAAGTGATGTTATCTAAGAGTGGGTTGTGCCTGGCAATGGTGCTTTGCGTGTCTGGTTGCTCAGGTACGACTGAGGACAAATGGACCAAAGACCGTCCAGAAACATTCCCAGTGACAGGCACTGTGACCTCAGACGGACAGCCCCTTCAAGAGGCCACTGTCGTGTTTCGATCAACCGGTGCCGAACCACGTACGGCAATTGGGAGAACCGATGCCAGGGGTAACTTCGTCTTACGAACATTCGAAGATGGGGATGGTGCCGTCAGAGGGCAACAAAAAGTTTCGATCACAAAAACCGAAACAGAAAAAATCCCTGCAGGCATTAACCTTGACGAAGTCGACTTTCAGCCAAAGGTGACATCATTGATTCCCAAAAAATACGGCTCACCCGAGACCTCCGGGTTAACAGCTGAAGTCACTGCTGACGGCCCGAATGAGTTTACGTTCAAATTAGGCAAGTAGGCGTTTTCGAACTCGAAAATAAAAAACAAACACGTCTCAATCCGATACTCAACTCGGCTCCTGTGAATTCAGAGCCGAGTTTTTTTATGCCCTGTTCGGGGAGATTATGCTTCGTGTGACGTTTGCGTTTCCGGCTGGTTTTTGCTGGCAATGATCCGGGCCTGCTGCAGATGATGCACGACTCTCCAGAGATGATAACTGATTCGACTCAGCCAGCGATACGCGTCCAGTTGTCCCAGCAGAGTATCAAAATCTGCGCCGGTTCTGGTGACTGATTCCGTAAACTGTCGACGCGCTGTTTTCTGATTTTTGTCCAGTTCCTGCGAAAACTTTTCCAGCGGCTCTTCATTCAATACCACAGCACGGTCCTGCAAAGCAGTTTCCGTTTCGGCAACCAGAACCGTCAGTTGATCGGTGATTTCATTGAGTTGTTCGACTTCGCGCGTCGCTTCCAGACGTTCCTTTTCCTGACAGCGTCTCATTAATCGCTGAATGTGATCGAGGGCCAGCACCACTTCCTGATAACAGCGCAGTGTCTCGGTGTCGGATTCCGAGATGTTAATCCGTCTCAGATAATCAGACGTCGTTTCCAGTGTTGCGTGATGCTTGTCCAACTCAACCGCGATTTGTTCTTGATCCATTTCAGACGTCAACAAATTGTGTAACAGAGACAGAACACGCTGATATACATCAACCAGAGTGGAACGAGAGGCTTCGATCGCGACGTTCGGACTCTGAATCAGTGATTCTTCCAGTCGTTCCGTCTGATTATCGACGGCATCTGGAATCAGGCGGATGATCATACGCGCAAACTGCCCGGTAAACGGAACGATGAGCATCAGTCCCAGCAAGTGAAACAAACTATGAAAGGCAACCAGCGCAATTTCCGGTGATTGATCTTTCCCCCGATTCAGATAGTGATCCCAGCCCCAGATATAAACGGGTAACAGAAAATAAGCCATGACCGCCGTTGCCAGATTATAAAACACATGCGCAAATCCGGTGCGTCGGGCAGCCACCGATCCTCCCAGTGACGCCAGCACCGCTGTAAATGTCGTTCCCACACTGAAGCCAATCACCAGCGCTCCCGCCTGCGACAGCGAAATGGTTCCCAGATGCACGGCAGTCAACGCCATCGCCACACCGGCACTGGATGACTGCGTCAGCAGCGTGACTCCCACGCCAATCAAAATCAGCAGCAGGCGACCGAGCCAGGTATCCTGAGGAAAGGATTGCGGCTTCAAACCATTTGCCAGACCGGCCATCCCCTCCTGCAGACTGTCGATGCCGATAAAAATCAGGCCAAAACCAGCGATAGCCAGACCGGCTGCCGCGATCCGTTTTCGGGCAAACAGGTTTAAGACCACTCCAAACAGAATCAACGGATAAGCGAGCAGTCCCAGCTTGAATTGAAAGCCAAACACGGCGACGACCCAGCCCGTAATCGTCGTTCCCAGATTTGCGCCGAAAATGATCCCCAGCGACTGAGACAGAGTCAGCAATCCCGCTCCCGCAAAACCAACGGCGGTCACTGTTGTGGCGCTGGACGATTGCAGAATTGCCGTGACGACGGCACCGGTGGCAATTCCCGAGGGAAGACTTGTGGTAAATCGGGCAATCATGCGTCGAATACTACCGCCAGCCAGCTCATTCAGACCACCGGTCATCACGACCATGCCCAGCAGAAACAGCCCCAGTCCGCCTATCGAATTGAGTATCTCTGAATCCATGAAAATTCCGCAGGTGTTTTATCTCAGTCAAAGTATCAGACGCGCCACAGCCTGATGGGAAACAACAGTTCATTCTAACATAAAGTCAAATGATTCATACTGTTTCCCTGAGACGAACCCTACCAGGCGGTCCAGCCACCATCGACGAGAATATTTTGCCCCGTGACATAACTGCTGGCATCACTGGCCAGAAACACCGCAGCCCCTTTCATTTCAGACGGCTTACCCATCCGTCCCATCGGGCTGTGCTGATTCAGCCGCTCCGCCAGGCCGGCAGGAGCTGCTTCGGAAGGAAAGGGCCCGGGACTGAGACAGTTGACGCGCACATTGTCTTTCGCCCAATAAACGGCCAGATGCCGCGTCTGATGAATCAGCCCCCCTTTCATCGTGTGATAGGCAACCGGGCTCGCATTACAGATCCCTTTGTAGGTTTCCGGATAAGAGCCGACAACGCCATACATGGAACCAATCATGATCACACAACCGGAAGCCTGACGCGACACTATATGATCCCGCAGCTTCCGCGCCAGCAGGAAGTAACCGGTTGCATTCTGCAGATGGCGGGAAAACGCTTCCCCAGTGACCGTCCGCCAGTCATCCCCCAAGGCGGCATTTCCATTGTTGACCAGCACATCAATCTGTCCCGCCTCGTTGAGCGCAGATGCAAAACCCGCTTCAATCGACGCTTCCTCCATATGATCCAGCGCAACGCCAATATGACCAACCTGATGCGGGTCAGGCATCTCGCTGGCGGTCTGTTGTGCCCGACTTTGGTCACGGCTGCTGATTACCAGTCGTGCGCCTGCTTCCGCCAGACCGCGGGCCATCGCCCCTCCCAGATAACCACTGGCGCCGGAAATCAGCACGGTTTTCCCGGTGAGATCAAATAGCTGCTGGATCGTTGGTTCGTCTGTTGAATTCATCGCGGTATTAATACTTTCAGTCAAGTCCGAGAGGGATTAAATGTTGCCGTGTCGATCCAGGATCGTTTTTCCACTGAATCGAGAATCGACAGATTCACGGCCAGCGTCTGTAAGCCATCTTCAAACGAGCATAAAGGAGGTCGGGAGCCTTCCAGGTAGTCCAGAAACGCGGTCGCCTGGCGCTGGAACAACGTATCTCGTTCAAGTGCTTCTTGAAAACCCACCTGCCATTCAGAATCAGGTTCTGTCATCCAGCGATACCAGCTTTTTTGAAATTCAAACCGCAACATGCCCCGCTCACAGATGACCGTAATCATAGACTCATTCGCAGCCTGATGCTGATTCAGACTGAAGTTGCCCAGCACATTTCCCTGCCGGGTAATGACATGCACGGTGTCTTCCACATCCACGCCTTCCAGCACCTGATGTGAAAAGTCGGCAACCAGCGACTCAACGGGGCCGACCAGATATTCGCCGGCATTCAGCGAATGGGTGAGCGCATCCTGAACCGCACCGCCTCCCGTTTCGCGCGATTTATAATAAATATCTCGATAAGCCGGTCGATACGTGGGAAAATTCTGGCCCGAAACCACCACCAGTTGAACCGGCTTGCCAAATTTCCCCGAGTCCAGTGCGGCCTTCATCGCGGCCAGTGCCGGATGCGCCCGATAAACGTAGGCAATCGCCGTCTTCCGCTGATGTTTCTCTATCAGGGACTGCAGTTCCTTGATGCCTTTCTCATTCGTACTCAAAGGCTTCTCAATAAACAGATCCAGCCCCGCCTGGACCGCGCGTCTGGAAATCTCAATGTGCAGATGCGCGGGCGTCGCGATCACGGCACAATCATGCGGATCAGCCAGCGCAGATTCGAGGCTGGCGTATTGCCGTTCCACACCATACTGAGCGGCCACCTTCTCGCGCAAGTCGTCATTCAGTTCACAGATCGAAACATCAACTCGACCCGTCGCCTGAAAACAGCGCAAATGCCGTTCACCAATGGAACCAACGCCCACCACCAATACTCGTTTTCGGTCCGTCATACTTGGTAATTCTTCATTTATTGATTGAGAAACAAGATGTCTGTGATCGTGAGACCATTAAAAAAACTCCGGGAAGACACGTCTACACTAAACCCTCTCTTCCCGGAGAATATTATCGAAAATCAGATTCAATCATTCCGTGAACTGCAGCGAATACAGGTCTGCGTCTTTCATCACAAACCGCAGACGAACCGGTTTGCCGCTGAGGGATTTTAGATCTTTGCCCCCCTTCCACGATACAATCCGATTCACTTCGTTCCCAATCTGCTCGCGGGAATCAGCCAGCGTAAATCCGGGAATCGGCTGGCCTGCCTCATCCTGAATTTCCACCTTGATGCCTCCCGCCGCCGAAGTCGAGAAATTAATTGACAATTCAGAACCGTCAAATATCAGCGGTTTCGTTACGAGTTCACCGCCGGCATAGTCAGCCCGGACAGAGGCAAAACCATCCAGGCGTAAAGAATAACGCCGCAAATGCGCCGTCGGTTGTGCATAATCCTGATTCACATACACCGACATTTCGACAGGGCCGGTTTGCACGACATTCAAAGCAGGATAATTCGTTCGCGATACCCAGTTCTGCGCACCGATGCCTCCGGTGATATAACCACTCAGAAAAGTTCTCTGATAGGTATTACCGCCGCGGGTCGTCATCAGAATTGCATCCGATGTATCTTTAAAATACCTGGGATGAACGCCGATTTCTTTGGCCTGCTCGTCCGTCAGTACCTGTCGCCCCGGCATGAACCGCGCTGCCACAGCCAGATAGATGTGTGGGGCGCGAAAATACGGGTGTGTCTGATTCGTATAAAGATGCTCAATCGGTGCTTTCTCACCTTGAGACGTATATTCCATCAACACCGGGGGAGACCAGTGAATGAAATCATCGCTCTCGGTCCGTACAATGCGGCGTATGCCATCTTTGAAAACCCGAAAATAACTCAGGTACCGCTTCTCAACCGGCGACCAGAACGCCACATTCTGTGAATCGAACATATACGGATATGGCACCATTTCATTCGGTATGACCGCGCCGGCGGGATGCTGTTTCCAGTGAATCCCATCAGGTGAAGTGAAGGCGACCAGGCCACTCTTCATCGTCCCCCCCAACGCCTTATAACGTTCCGCCCGGGGAACATCAGGACGCGTATCCAGAAAGGGAGAAAAATTATGCGTCATCGGTGCCGCATCAGCAAAGACAATATTATTCTTTTTAAAACCCTGCTTTTCAAACAGCGAAAATTCGGGCTTAGTCCAGTTCACGCCATCTTTTGATTCCGCGTAACAATAAACTTCGCCCTCATCACCGTCGGCCCCCGCAGAAGGGCGGCCTCGATAATAGGCACGATACAAATCGCCGTCCTGAATGATCGTACAATAACCACAGAACAACCCCTCCCAGGGTTTGTCAAACTTGATCACGATCCCTTCATCCACGGGATGATGTAACCGCAATTCGGTCCCCTGCAATCGACCAATCAGATAATCGTCGACAAATAACTCACGCCGATTGCCAATTTCCAGAGGCCTGTTCTCCTCTGCCTGCAGGCGGGAGACCACGAGAATTTCCACTAACAGGAACAGCACTATTATCAGTTGTTTCATTTGAATCCCCAATACTCGATAAAAGACATCTTGTACTTAATATTTGAACAAGGAAACAGCCGCCAGCGTTTTCAAGGAAAAACAACTGACTTAACATGGTTGACAACACATAAACAACTTGTATTATATTTAGATACAAGTAACGAACCTGGAAGCAGATTTCAACCCAAATCTGACTTCTTTCCGATATGAATTCACGCACTCCTGAAATCCCACAGGGGAAGTTAATGCCTTCACTCACACAATCCGGCAAACAGCGACCCAAATACATGCTGCTGGTCGATCAATTAATTGACAAAGTGACCAAAGGGGAAATCCGGCCAGGTGAAGCACTACCTTCGGAACATCAACTCTGTGAAACCTATCAGCTGGCCAGAACCACCATCCGCAACGCGATGCAGCTTCTGGAAGAACAGGGCTGGATTACGCGCCTCCACGGAAAAGGTTCTTTTGTCAGCACCAATCCACCACTGCCGGTTTCGAAACCCCTCGATATTTTTGCGTTCGTCCTCCCGGAAACGCGCACCGGATATTATCCGTCACTGCAACGCAGTTTCGAACAGGCGGCCGCTCTGACACAAAACCAGGTCCTCGTCTGCTGTACCGAAAACAAAGTCGACATGCAGGGCAATTCGATTCTGCAACTGATTGATAAACGCGTGGCCGGCGTGGCACTTGTCCCGGCGACCGTTCCTGCCACGCCCGCTTATCAGATTCGCCAACTGCAGCAACACGGCATCCCCGTTGTCTTCTGTCACAGACAGGTCGAAGGTGTTCAGGCACCGTTGCTGTCGATTCCCTTTCGCGAAGTCGGACTGCTGGCAGGACAGACTCTGCTAAAACAGGGACACCGTTCAGTGGCAATGTTTTCTCCCCATCGTGCGACGGCTTCGGTCGAATATGAAGCCGGCCTGCGCGAGGCACTGCAATCGCATGAAACCCCCTGCCCCGAACCATTTATTTTCCACGGCCCCAGCTCGCAACTGCACCCTATCGATTACGAACCGGATCTGCTGGCGACGTTAGAATCCATGTTCCAACGGCCCGACCCCCCGACTGCAATCTTCGCCACTTTCGATTCACTGGCCGAATTAATCTATCTGCTGCTGGGAAAAATGGGACTGACCGTTCCCGAAGATATCTCCCTGCTGGGATTTGGAGGCACCGTGCGCCACGGCGCAATTCAAAGCCGACTCTCTTCGATCACGGTCGATGAAATTGCCATCGGTCAGAAAGCAGCCGAACTTTTAACACTGATGAAACAGGGAAAACTCCCCATCGATTCCGCAGAAGTTTTTCCGATGCCCATTAATACCAGCATCGGGCAGACACTGGGGCCACCTCCCCGGAAGCAAGTTCATCCATCGTAATCGGAAATATTCGATCATGAAAATCTACCTTTTCCCTTTTCCATTAATACTCTCTGGTTTTGCATTCCAGCAGCCCTGCTTCCAGGCGAAAAAAACAAAGACCTCTCCATGATAACCTGAATCCACGCGAACGAAGATCGTATGGCTGGAAGCCGCCGCACGAAGTCACGGAAAGAAACAGAAAACAGATAAACACAACTTAAACCACAACACAAAGGAACTGATCATGAAAAATGCCAAGCCGCTGATGGCAGCACTGATGCTGATTCTCACTTCTTCCGCGCTCCTCGAAGCGGCAGAACCGGTTGAGCTGAAACTGGAAAGCGTTCAAAAGATCTGGGACCAGGACCCGCACAACGCCTTTACGGGACTCACACGTTTTAAAGACCAGTGGTTCTGTGTTTTCCGCACGGGCAAGGCCCACGTTTCTCCTGACGGTGCTTTGCAGGTTCTCGCTTCCAAAGACGGCAAAGAGTGGAAACCGGTCGCCCGCATCACTTCGGAATCCGCCGACCTGCGCGACGCCAAAATCGCCGTCACCCCCCAGGGACAACTTATGCTGAGTGGTGCCGCTGCCCTGCATTCGCCCAATCCCGCAACACATCAGTCGATGACCTGGTTCTCGGATGACGGCACACACTGGTCCAAGGGACATAATATCGGCGATCCCGGCATGTGGCTCTGGGGCATGAAGTGGAATGACGGAGACGTTTACAGCATTGGTTATCAAACCGGAAAAACAGGACCAAAATTCACTCGCCTGTATAAAAGCAGCGACGGAAAAGCTTATGAAACAGTCGTCGATAAACTCCACGATACAGGTTATACCAACGAAAGTTCGCTCGTCTTCACGAAAGACAAAACCTGTTACTGCCTGTTGCGCCGTGACGGCCAAGGAGCAAACACTGGATTGCTGGGCATCTCAAAACCGCCTTACACCGACTGGCAGTGGAAAGACCTCGGCGTGAAAATCGGTGGACCGGAACTCTTTCAGCTTCCCGATGGACGTTTCCTGGCAACCGTTCGCCTGTATTCGCCCAAAGCGCATACCTCGATCTGTCAGATTGATGTCGAGAAAGGGACGCTCACCGAACTGCTGGAACTCCCCAGTGGCGGCGATACCAGTTACGCTAACATGGTACTCCACGATGGCCTGTTGAATGTCAGCTACTATTCGAGTCACGAAGGCAAAACTTCCATTTATTTTGCGAAAGTCAGCTATCAATAAATCCGTTGATGCTGTCTGAAAGACGCACCATACGGGGGTCTGCAAATCATAAATCTGCAGACCCCCGTTTCATTTTGACCAGTCGGTTTCACGAAACCAGTAAGATGACGAATGGTGCCAATAGAGTAATCAGGATGCTCCCCTCCCATTGCTTCGCCAATCAGCAACAGAATGCGGCTAATCCCAAGGTGCACAGCCTGATCTCGCAGCGAGCAAGCTGAGTGCTGAACGATCATTCTCGAATTAAATTTGCCTCTGCAGAAACACCTGTGTAACGGTTTTCAATCGCAACAGGGAAATGGCATATAACTTGCTCTTTTATTTCTGGTCTCAAAATAAAAGGAGAAGTTCGATGGCTTATCAGAAAGTACACGACATTTTGGAAGTGGTGCAGACGTTTCATCACAGCATGCGAGAAGCTCTCGGGCGTATTCAACAGAAATCAGACTCTGATGCGGTGGAATGGCTGTCAAACCAGATACTGCGTTATGAATTGCATTGGCAGGCAGCCTTGGCCAGCTATGAAAAGCACGGCACAGAGGCAGTCCTTGAAACCTGGTTACAATATGTACCCGACGAAGCGGTCCGCAAAGAAATTGATTCGGTGACAGATGACTCTGAAATGACGCTGGAAGAACTCACCAATTTAAATATTCGTTTTCGACAAGCTTTGATCGGCCTGTATGAAACACTGGCAACGGCTTCTGCAGCACCACGCGTCCAGGAACTCTTTCAACAGTTATTAGAGCAGGAGCAGGCTGTTGCAGCCCAGCAGAGCCTGCAATCGCAGGACTCGTCCTTAGCCACTTCAGAAACACAAAAAAAGAAAGAGTGAGAATTGATTGCTCTGAAAGTCAACTTGCCACTGACTCCGCGAACAGCTAAAACTAGCCTGTGCCCAGGTTTGTTTTAGCGTCTCAAGGGCCATTCGAATCGAATATCACAGCACGCGAGACGCGATGGTGAAATGGGACGCCTTAGCGGTGCTCTTCCGCGCCCTGATTTTTCTGTTCAGCTGGCAGGTATGTAATGATTTCGCAAATCCCCTATTTCATTCTACTCACCCTCGGATTTTCCACCGGTACGGAAACCGTACTGGATGATTTCAATTACAAATCATCCTCCGAAGCCAGAAAATCCTGGCAGGAACTGAAGGGGACGCTTCCGCTTGCCATGCAACAGGCGGGAAAAAATAACGTCCTGCTGCTCTCGGCTCCTTTTTCCTCGAATCATGACATTTCCCGTGCCGGCATGGATCAACGCGTGAGCCTCGATCTTACCACGCCCGGCGTCTTTACTCTTGATATCAAACCGGAAGCTCCCGACAGTAATCATCAGGTCAGTCTGTATTTCAAAAGCGGTCCTGGCTGGTACTCCACATCCGCGCGCGTGAAAGGACACGATTGGCAGACACTCCGATTTCATAAAAGCGATTTTCGTTCTGAAGACAAACCCGCAGGATGGAACAAAATCGAAGTCGTTCGGCTGGTAATCTGGCGGGAGTCTGACAAGGAACCGGATACACGGTACCAGTTACGAGACTTGAAAGCCATTTCGAATGAAATCGTGATCATTATCCCGGATCTGAGCCAGCAGCAAAAAGAGGCGGTCACCTATGCCGTCGCGGATCGTATTGAAAATTTTCTGCAGACCGCGGGAATGCAATGTGACCGTATCAGTGAATCAGAACTGACCACCCCCTCTTTGAGTAAGCGATCGATCGCGATCCTGCCCTTTAACCCCAACATCTCAGCCAAAGCCTGTACTACGCTCAACCAGTTCATGGAACAGGGGGGCAAAGTTTTCCTGAATTTTAATATCCCGCCTGCTCTGGAAAAAAATCTGGGGATCAAAAAAGGGACTTACTTCAAGCCGGAGACGCCAGGAGCACTTTCTGCCATTCACCTCAAAGACGCAAAAGTCCAGGGACTTCCAACCGAGGTCAAACAGGCTTCCTGGAATCTGGTCACAGGTATTCCGGCAGGTCACGGCGCCCGTGTCGTTGGCACATGGGTTGATGAAACTGGAAAACCAGCAAACAAACCGGCTTTAATCCTCAGTGATCGAGGCGCGTATTTCAGTCATCTGATTCTAAGCGATGACCCCGTCAACAAACAGGCGCTGCTCACTGCCATCATGGGCCACTTTCAACCCAGGCTATGGAATTCCATCGCTGAAGCCACCATTGAACAAGCAGATCAGGTCGGCCCTTTTCAATCGTTTACCGATTTAAAACAGCACATCGTTTCCACGGTAACACCACAATCAAGCCGCGATTTGGCGGCCCGTGATCTGGATAAAACAAACGCGTCTCTGGTTCAAGCTAAACGTCTGCTGGAACAGAACCAGGCGTTCCAGTCAATTCCGTTTGCCCGTGCCTGTCGTGAACAGCGGGTCAAAATCTACCTGCTCACACGCGCCAGCCTGCCGCGGGAAGCCCGTGCGGTCTGGGATCATTCACCGACGGGCCCCTATCCCGGCGACTGGAATCGTACCTGCAAAGAACTGGCCGACGCCGGATTTAATATGATCATCCCGAATATGCTCTGGGGAGGACTCGCGCATTATCCCAGCGATGTGCTGCCCCGCAGCCAGATATATGAAAAATACGGCGATCAGATTGAACAATGCCTGAATGCCGCCCGTCAACATGGCCTGGAAGTCCACGTCTGGAAAGTCAATCATAATCTTTCTACCGCGCCCGAAGCGTTCGTCAAAAAAATGCGGGACGCCGGCCGCACCCAGGTCAGTGTGAGCGGGGAACCTTCCGACTGGCTCAATCCGGCCCACCCGGAAAACTTCCAGCTCGAAGTCAACAGCATGCTGGAGGTCGTTAAAAAATATCCCGTTGATGGTATTCACTTCGACTACATTCGCTACCCCAATGATCGGCACTGTTACAGTGATTATAGCCGCAATAAATTTGAAGCCGATACAGGCATCAAAGTTCAAAACTGGCCCAGTGACTGCTACAACGGTAAACTGAAAAACCAGTACCGGGACTGGCGGGCCGCTCAGATCACACGTCTGGTGGAAACGGTCCAGCGCGAAGCCCGTAAAATTCGTCCGGGGATAAAAATCTCGGCAGCCGTGTTTCGCGAATACCCCGACTGTCGCGAATGGGTCGCACAGGACTGGCCGCTCTGGGCCAAAAACGGGTATCTGGATTTCATCTGCCCCATGGATTACACCAACAATGACACGCAATTTAAAATCTGGATTGAAGACCAGCAGAAACACCTCGCTGACAGTATTCCGATCTATCCCGGAATTGGCGCCCTCTCCACAGAAGCGTCTTTAAGCAGTGACCGTGTGCTGGGGCAGGTTGATATGACACGGCAACTCAAAACAGGCGGCTTCACCGTTTTCAGTCTCAATCCGCAAACCCTGTCGACGATTGTTCCCGATTTCAAATTGAGCGCCGGCAAAGTCAAAGCAGTCCCCACGCATCGTGTAAAAAAATGAGACCACAAAAACAGGCAGATCAGAAAACAATGTTCTCACCTGCCTGCTCAGAGTTCTCAAAACGATTCAATCTTCGGCGCGGCTTCCATCGCCGCACATTTTCACGATCTTCGGATTAAAACGCGCGACGATCTCCACCAGGTCCTGCTGTTCCGCCATGACTTCCATGATGTTTTTATACACGCCCGGAACTTCATCCGCTCCGGCGGAAATCACGGTAATTCCTCGTTTAGCCAGATCACTCCGTACCGCATTCCAGCGATATTTTTCCTTGGCTTTGGTACGAGACATACAACGCCCCGCACCGTGCGACGCGGAATTCAGGCTTGCTGCATTCCCTTTTCCCCGCACCACAAACGCCGGATCGGCCATTGAACCGGGAATCACTCCCAGTTCCCCCGCCGCCGCCGGGGTTGCCCCCTTGCGATGCACGTAAACTTCTTTTCCACCATGTGCTTCCTTCCAGGCAAAATTATGATGATTCTCCACACCGGAAATCACCTTGCTTCCCAGTAGTTCGGAAACTTTTTTGTGAATGACGGCATGGTTCGCAGCCGCGTAATCACCCATCAGATTCATCGCCGCCCAGTATTCCTGACCCGCTTCTGAATCCATCTCCAACCAGGCCAGACGTCCCAGTTTCTGATAACGTCGATGCAAACGCGACTGTGCGATGGAAGAATACGTACTGCACACCGCAGCACCGACGCCCCGGCTTCCACTATGGCTCATCAGCGCTATATATTCACCCGCCGTCAAACCGAGTTCCGCATCATCTTCTGCAAACGTCAAAACACCGAATTCCACGAAATGATTTCCGGAACCGGACGAACCCAACTGATCCCAGGCGCGGTCTTTCTTCTCCCGGGTCACTTTCGACACCGACCAGTCCTGATCCATCACCGCGTGATGCTGTCGCTTCTCGTGCCCTGCACCCACTCCGAAAACGGTTCCCCGATTCAAGGCATCCACAAACTGATGTCGTTTCTGATCCAGCGTATCAACCGGCAGATCCAGCACCGACAACTTCATGCGGCAGGCGATATCCACACCGACGGCGTAAGGTATCACTGCGTTTTCCAACGCCAGAACTCCGCCGATCGGCAGACCGTAACCGATATGCGCATCAGGCATCAAAGCGGCACCACGGGCGAAAGGCACATGGCACGCCAGATCCATTTGTAAGATCGCACCATCATCGATACCAGCCTTACCCCAAATCTGGTAGTGGACAGGTTCGAAAACAGCCTCCCGGCTTTCATCAATTAATTCCAAAGCCAGCTGCGCAAAAGCAGCGTCTTTCAGAAAATTTTCCGGATGATCCACCACACACTGGATGCGTTCCTTCAGTTCTTTTCCACGTATTTTCTTCTCGGAAACCGCCTGTTGAATCGCCGTCATGGCTGTCTTCAGACAAGATTGTGGAACACCGATTTTCAGCAACTGTCGAGAGTTCATCTCTCTGCTCCCTTTGTTTTCAATTGCGGACACACTCCTTTGTCTGCCCGAACTTTATCCTAACACGAATTGTTCTCAGTGGACACGGGGAGAATAAACAGGTTCCTTTTACTTCAATAGCATTCCAATTCTAAACCAACAATATTCTGCTGTTCGACGTAAAAACGGACAAGCGTTCGTATTCACGGTCTGCCAGACACGCGGCAATTCACGGAAAGCCGATCATCAAGGCCGCAAACACCTTATAAATAGAATAATTGTTTCCGTCCACTGTCATTTCAATACGAACCGAGAGACTTGTTTCATAACAAGATACGTCAAATTCCAATTATCGACATCTTGCAAAGGCTTTATACGGAGATTAGAATAAGGATATGAACCTGAATTCAGGAACTTCCGCTTCGTTCCTCCGTTTCTGAATACACTACCATCCCGCCTGCTGAGCCGTGTGGTTCAGCTACCGCCGCTGCAAACTGATTTGGCTTGTCGGTCGGACAGGTATCACCAGAGATTCATTGACAGGTTGATCCAGAGACGCCGCCGTTCCAGATGGCTGATCATCGACTTGAAAATTACTATCCAGAAGGTGAACGTCATGCTTCTTGTGTGTTTGAGCAAGCGCTTTTTTCCTGCTCTTTTTCTTCTGTTATTCTGCCACTCACTCATTCAAGTGCAGGCCCAGAATCCGGATCAGATTTCTCCTGCAAAAATTCGTTCCATCCTTTCAGAGAACTGTTTTCAATGCCACGGTCCGGATGCCAAAAAAAGAGCAGCCGACCTGCGGTTTGATACGAAAGAAGGCGCCTTTGCCGATCTGGACGGACACAAAGCCATCGTGCCCGGCGATGTCAAACAGAGTGAACTCATCACGCGCATCATGTCGAAAGATGCCGATCTCCAAATGCCGCCGGCTGAAAGCGGCAAAAAACTGACACCGGAAGAAATTGCTCTCTTGAATCGCTGGATTCAGGAAGGCGCTGTCTGGCAGGATCACTGGTCGTTTGTGGCACCCCAAAAAACGGCTGCGCCACCCGTCAGACTGGCGAACTGGGCACGGACTCCCGTTGATCAATTTATTCTGTCACGCCTGGAAAAAGAAGGACTGTCCCCTTCCCCTGAAGCGGACCGCCGAACGTTAATCAGACGCGTCACACTCGATCTGACCGGTTTGCCTCCGAAACCAGCAGACGTGGAAGCCTTCGTCCAGGATCAGTCTCCCGAGGCCTATGAAAAAGTGATCGATCGCCTGCTGGAATCGACCCATTACGGCGAGCATATGGCCCGCTACTGGCTGGACATCGCCCGCTACGGCGATACGCACGGCCTGCACCTGGATAACTATCGTGAAATGTGGCCTTATCGGGACTGGGTCATCAAAGCCTTCAACACGAACCTGCACTACGATCAATTTATCATCGAACAGTTGGCCGGCGATTTACTCCCGAACGCCACGCTGGATCAACAGATCGCGACCGGTTTTAACCGTTGTCATGTCACCACCAATGAAGGGGGTTCGATCGCAGAAGAAGTTTATGTCCGGAATGTCATCGACCGCGTTGAAACGACCGGCCAGGCCTTCATGGGTTTAACCCTGGGATGCGCAGTCTGCCATGATCATAAATTTGATCCCTTTACGAAAACCGAGTTTTACCAGATGTTCGCCTTCTTCAATAATCTCGACGGTCCAGCGATGGACGGCAACATCAAGGATTCGCCTCCTTCATTAAGAGTTCCCAATGCAGAACAGTCAAAACAACTGCTAGCTTATCAAGACCAGATTGCCGAAATTGAAAAGCAAGGCGAAAGCAGAATCAAAACCAATGAGCCTGCTTTTCAGGCCTGGTTAACATGGAAACAGCAGATTCAACAAACCGGCAGCAACCCTGACCTTTCGATTCCACAACCGGGCGGATTGCTGGCCGCCTTTAATCTTGATGAAAAAGAGGGCACGAGCGCCGTCAATCAGATCAATCCGAAAAACAATGCCACCGTCAAAGGCAAAGCAAACTGGGTAGCCGGCAAATTTGCGAACGGCTTTCAGTTTGCTACCGACAGTTATCTGGATCTGGGTAAAACCGGTCAGTTCGACAAAGCCACTCCCTTCAGCTTCGCCATCTGGATAAAAACCAATGGTGCGACTTCAGGACCCATTGTTTCGAGTCTCAACCCCAATTCACGGGAACGAGGTTATGATCTGCAAATCACGAATCGCAGTCTGAGTCTCAGACTCATCGACCGCTGGCCGGGTTACGCCGTTCAGGTGCAAACGAAAAACAACGAAATCACTCCCAACCAGTGGCATCACGTCTGCGTCACTTACGATGGTTCCTCGAAAGCACACGGCGTCGCAATTTACATTGACGGCAAATCGTCCGAGCTGACGATTTCCTCCGACTCGTTCAAAAATACAACCCCCTTGAATTCCGCCACGCTCCTGTTAGGACATTCCAGCGCAAACGCGCATTTGACCAACGGATTCGTTGATGAATTTCGCATCTACGATCATGGGCTATCGGAAACCGAAGTCAATCAGGTTTACTTTGACCATCAGATCGCGCCTGTCCTGCAACTGGCCGTTGATAAACGCACGCCTCAGCAGAACGATTTATTGCGGCAATACTACCTGAATCAGTTTGATTCTGAATACCGTAAACTGCTGACAAAAAAGATTCAGATCAAAGCCCAGGAAGATAGGCTGACTCAGTCACTGCCGACAACGCTTGTCTTTCGTGAACGAAAAGAGATCAAAGAAGCCTTCGATCTGAAACGCGGGCAATATGACCAGAAGGGGGAGAAAGTCACCAGAAAAACACCTGCGCAATTCCCGCAGATGGCAGCCGAATCACCCGTCGACCGTCTGGGACTTGCCAAATGGCTGGTCGCTCCCAGTCATCCCTTGACCGCGCGCGTCGCCGTGAACCGTTTCTGGCAGCAACTGTTTGGCATCGGTATCGTCGAAACCAGCGAAGACTTTGGCAACCAGGGCACCAACCCCAGTCATCCTGAACTGCTGGACTGGTTGGCGGTCGACTTCCAGGAACATCACTGGGACGTGAAACGCTTTATGAAACAACTCTTAATGTCAGCCGCATATCGGCAAAGCTCGAACGTGACCCCGGCTCTTTACAAGAAAGATCCGAAAAACCGACTGCTCGCACGCGGACCACGCTTCCGCCTCGATGCGGAAACGCTCCGCGATCAGGCGCTGTCAGTCAGCGGCTTACTCGTGCCCACCGTCGGCGGTCCCAGTGTCAAACCACCCCAGCCTGACGGGCTCTGGTTCGCCGTCGGTTATTCCGGATCGAACACGGTTCGTTTTACGAAGGACACCGGCGCCGACAAAGTCTTCCGTCGCGGCTTATATACATTCTGGAAACGGACCTCTCCACCACCGGAGATGTCCACCTTTGATGCCCCCAGTCGCGAAGCCTGCACCATGCGCCGGGAACGTACCAACACACCACTGCAGGCATTATTACTGTTGAATGACCCGCAATACCTGGAAGCAGCCCGGGCACTGGCTGAGCGCATGATGAAAGAGGGGGGCAAGACTCCCGAAGAACGCATTCTGTTCGCTTACAAACTGGCGACCGCTAAACCGATGGATTCGGAAGATCTGACACTCACTTTGAATACGTTTAACGATATGCTGTCCCATTATCAATCAGACCCGAAAGCAGCAGCAGAGCTGATTGCCGTCGGAGAATCGAAGCCTGATGCGACATTGAATCCGCAGGAGCTGGCCGCCTGGACGATGGTTGCCAATCTCGTTCTGAATCTGGATGAAGTGCTCAGCAAAAATTAATCAGATTAATGAGGAAATTTACAACGGCACAAACTCGGGACTCAACTGAAAGTCCAAAACAGTATAAATAGAATATTAAGGTAATGTCATGAATCCCATTCAGGAACATATCTCACAAATCACCCGACGCCATTTTTTCAAAACCGGGGGCTTAGGTCTTGGCACAGCGGCGCTGGCCTCTCTGGAATCCGGCAACCGGCAGACACACGCAGCATCTTCAGAAGCGAATGCAACAGGTGGACTGCCGGGGATACCACACTTTGCTCCCAAAGCCAAACGCGCCATCTATCTGTTCATGGCTGGTTCTCCTTCCCAGATCGATACGCTCGACTATAAACCGGGGCTGGATGCCCTCTTTGATAAAGATCTGCCGGAAGATGTTCGTAAAGGCCAGCGGCTGACCACAATGACCTCCGGACAGTCCCGCTTTCCGCTTGCTCCTTCCAAATTCAAATTTCAAAAACACGATAACGGTTCCGAAGGGGCCTGGGTCAGCGAACTCCTGCCACACACGGCTGGCATTGTGAAAGACATCGCGATTGTCCGCTCCATCTGGACCGAAGCGATCAACCATGATCCCGCCATTACATATATCTGCACGGGAAACCAGCTTCCCGGTCGCGCCAGTCTTGGTTCCTGGTTGAGTTATGGACTGGGATCGATGAATGAAAACCTTCCCTCGTTCGTTGTGCTGACTTCAACCTGGTCCGGACGACAACAGGCCCAGGCACTTTACAACCGTCTGTGGGGCAGCGGATTTCTGGCCAGCAAATACGCGGGGGTTTCGCTGCGTTCAAAAGGCGACCCTGTACTGTTTCTTTCCAACCCTCCCGGCGTGTCATCAAAATTACGACGTCGCATGCTCGATACGCTGGCAGAAATCAATCAAAACGAATTCAACGCCATCGGCGATCCGGAAATTCAAACGCGGATTTCTCAATACGAAATGGCATTCCGCATGCAGACTTCGGTCCCCGAACTGACCGACATTTCCAAAGAGACCAAAGCCACTCTCGACATGTATGGGCCTGAAGTCCATAAGCCGGGCACCTTCGCCTATCATTGCCTGCTGGCCCGTCGCATGGCGGAACGTGGCGTGCGGTTCTCTCAAATTTTTCACCGCGGCTGGGATCAGCATGCCAATATCGCCGGCGATTTGCCCAAGCAGTGCAAAGACATCGATCAGCCCGCCGCCGCTCTCGTCAAAGACCTGAAACAACGCGGCCTGCTGGATGATACGCTGGTCATCTGGGGCGGAGAATTCGGTCGAACGGTTTACTGCCAGGGTGGACTGTCACGCGAAAACTACGGACGGGATCATCACCCACGCTGTTTCAGTATCTGGATGGCCGGCGGTGGAATCAAAAAGGGAATCGTTTATGGCACCACAGATGATTTCAGCTATAACATTGTTGAAAATCCCGTTCACATCCATGAATTCAACGCAACCATACTTCAATGCCTGGGAATTGATCATAAAAAACTGACCTATAAATTCCAGGGACTCGACCAACGCCTGACAGGAGTGGAAGACCACAGCCCCGTCAAGGACATTTTAGCCTGATCGCAATGCGGCCATTACTCATCCGAGTCTGATTGCAGCAGTTGATTCACAGCCTGCACCAGATCTTCGATCTGATAGGGTTTGGGAATGAAAAGGTCCACCCCACGATCGAGGGCCAGTTCCCGGTATTTCGGTTCGCTGTTGCCAGTGACCATAATAATGCGGGGGGCGCGGCGTTTGTGCGAGACTATGCTGTCGAGGACCGAAAAGCCGCTGCGACGGGGCATGACCAGATCCAGAAGGACCAGATCAGGCGCATCCCGCTCGATTTTCATGACCCCTTCATTGCCGTCGTGAGCCGTCAATACTTCATAACCTGCGGCTTCCATTGCAAATTGGAGAGGCGCGGTCAATCCTTCATCATCGTCGATGATTAAAATACGTTTTTGAGGAGATATGTTCATTAGCCTGGCGTAATTTCTTGATCTGGCCCACACGAGTGAAGTGTGCAAACTGAATTATATCATCTAATGTGGCAAAAATCCAATTATTAAGTGCATCATGGCGCGTGACGCTCCCCAAATGGGAATCTGTTCGATAAAATGGGCCGGTGCGCGCCTGCGCTCAACGATTTTGATTCCTCAGTGAATCAGAATCGACTGTCTTTTTCTTAATTTTCAGGTTCATTCAAACAGCGGGATAGTTTTGTGTCAGCGACGTCGGTTATCGGATTACAGTGGGGCGATGAAGCCAAGGGTAAAATAGTAGATCTTCTTTCAGAGCAGCACGAAATCGTGGTGCGTTATCTGGGGGGCAATAATGCAGGTCATACTGTCAAATTTGACGGCGTCACCTATAAACTGTCACTCTTACCCACAGGCGTTCTCAACCCGAACGTGACTTCCGTGATTGCCGGCGGGGTCGTGATGAATCCCAAAGCATTCCTGAAAGAGATGACGGCCATCTGTGATCAGAAAGGCCCGATTGAAGCGAGTCGGCTGTTGATCAGCGATCGTGCGCATGTGATTTTTCCTTATCATATGCAGGAAGAAGTCATTTTCGAAGAAAACCGCAAAGAAAAAGCCATCGGGACCACCATGCGGGGCATTGGTACCTGCTACCGCGATAAAGCGGGCCGCACACACGCGATTCGCATGGGCGACCTGATTCGCCCGGAATATTTCCGTAGCCGGCTGGAAGAAATTGTCCCCTATAAAAACAAGATGCTGCAGGCACTGGATCCCGGGTCGGAACCATTAAGTGTCGACGCAATCTACGAAGAATATTCTGAATATGCCGAGAAGCTGAAGCCGCATGTCGTTGATACGAATGCCTTCCTGTTGAATGCGGTGGCAGACAACAAAAAAATTCTGTTCGAAGGCGCACAGGGAAGTTTGCTTGATATCGATCATGGTACATTTCCCTATGTGACGTCCTCTAACAGTTCCGGCTGCGGCATTCACAACGGAAGTGGCGTCTCTGAACGCTACATCGATAAGATGATTGGCGTCGTGAAGGCCTATACTACACGCGTCGGCGGTGGTCCCTTTGTCACTGAATTGCACGACAATATCGGACAGCGGATTCGTGATGTGGGTAATGAATATGGAACCGTCACCGGCCGTCCCCGACGTTGTGGCTGGTTCGACGCTGTCGCCACACGTTACGGGGCCAATATCAGTGGCGTGGATTGTATCGCCGTGATGCTGCTGGACGTGTTAAGCGGGCTGGATGAATTGAAAATCTGTGAAGCCTACGATGTGAATGGTACGCAAGTCACCGATTTTCCGAGTCATATTCTTGATCTGGAACAGGCCAGGCCCGTGTATCGTTCGATCCCAGGCTGGCAGGAAGATATCACGGGGATCCGCCGCATGGAAGATCTACCGGAAAATGCAATTGCTTATATTAAAGCCATTGAAGAAATCATCGGCAAACCAGTCGAGATCGTTTCCGTCGGCCCTGACCGTGAGCAGACGATCCTGTTGAAGTAGTTTTTATCCGGAAATCGACAGCTTTCAGCACCAAGTTCTGCTTTTTGAATGACTATTCAACGACGACTCCTTTTTTGAGGATCAGGTTGGCGTACAGGGCGGTTTCACTGGTGGCGATGATCGCGTAGGCGTTTCTGGCCCGTTCGTAAAATTCGAAGCGTTCGATTTTTTCCAGCTCAAAATTCCGGCTGTCATGCATATGAATGAGCCGCTGGTAGGTTTCCCAAATCGGAGGTTCTGCCGCTTGATGATCAACGGGATTCATCAGACCCGCGGGTTGATCGACGAACGTATCGAGCGGAAAAAACTGCAGAATCGCCTCCAGAATTTCAGGCACGCCGTGCCCGTCCAGACGGATGATGCGCTGGGCGTGGGAGTCTGCCGGAAAATTTCCGTCTGCCAGAACGAGATCATCGCCGTGTCCCATTCTCATGAGAGCATGCATCAGATCAGGAGAGAGAATCGGCGGAATTCCTTTGAGCATCGATTTCACCTTTGTTTTGTGAATCTTTAGAGATCACTGGCTGACCTTGCCCTGATTTTGACGGCTCAAAACCATTTGAAACAGGCAGGCAGATCTGATTTCTATTATGCAGAAATTTTACTGCGAAGGCGAGGATGGCTTGCTGGATAAGCTGCCGTGAACCCGTTATGATGGCCTGAGTTCAATCTGTGGGCTCATTAATTTTTTGAATCGCCGCCTTCTCTAATTGGTAGCAAATTTTCAGGAGAAAGTCTGAATCATCAATGAAAATTCACGAATATCAGGCCAAACAGTTGTTTCGCGACGTCGGGATTCCCGTACCTGAGGGGATCATCGCGAAAACCGTAGATGAAGCGGTGGCCGCTTTTGAGAAACTGGATCGCCCGCTGGTGGTCGTGAAGTCGCAAATTCACGCAGGTGGCCGCGGAAAAGGGCGTTTTATCGAATATCCCGATCAACCAGGAGTGGTTCTCGCGCGATCAGCGGCGGAAGTGCGTGAAAACGCCGAGCGCATGCTGGGTTCAACGCTGGTGACCATTCAGACCGGTCCTGAAGGTAAGCAAGTGAATACCCTGTTTATCGAACAGGGACTGGATATTGCGAAAGAGCTCTATCTGGGATGCGTGGTCGACCGTGAAGTAGGCGGGCCTGTTCTGATTCTCTCAACCGAAGGGGGAATGGAAATTGAAGTGGTCGCCCATGAGAGTCCTGAGAAGATTCTGAGCGAGCCGTTTTCAATTCACACCGGATTGCTTGGTTTCCAGGCGCGAAAACTGGCGTTCAAACTGGGCATGGAAGGAAAAACTGTTCGCAGTGCCGAAAAGTTTCTCTGCCAGCTCAGCCGCTTTTTCATCGACAACGACTGCAGCATGACTGAGATTAACCCGCTGGTAATCACCGGCGATGGGGATCTGGTCGCGCTGGATGCGAAGGTGACGTTTGATGAAAATGCGATGTTTCGGCATAAACCTTTTGACGAACTGCGTGACTTGAGCGAAGAAGACCCGTTTGAAGTTGATGCCGGTAATGCAGGATTAAGCTACGTTAAACTGGAAGGAAATATCGGCTGTCTCGTGAATGGTGCCGGTCTGGCAATGAGCACGATGGACCTGATTAAATATCATGGCGGAGAGCCCGCAAACTTCCTGGATGTAGGAGGCGGAGCAAACGTCGACCAGGTATCGGAAGCATTTCGTATCATTCTGGCTGACGAAAATGTGAAAGCGGTCCTGGTGAATATCTTTGGCGGGATTATGAAGTGCGACACGATCGTGACTGCTTTGCTGGAAGCTTACGAAAAAGTCGGATTCACGGTTCCGCTGGTAGTGCGTCTGGAAGGGACGAATGTGGATGTCGCCCGTAAGATGCTGGCTGAAAGCGGACGGGATATCATCTCGGCAACAGATTTAACAGATGCTGCTCAGAAGGTGGTCGCCACTTTAAGTTCGTAGGCGACGGAGGTCTTCTGAAACCTCAGCAGGCCGCGATGATTTGACGTGGTTGTTTTGCAAAAAACGATCTTAGCCATCTTTAAAAAACATATTTCCCGCAAGGGCGAAACATTATGAGTATTTTAGTTACCGAAAAGACACGCGTCATTTGCCAGGGGATTACTGGCAAATCAGGCCTGTTTCACAGCCAGCAATGCCGCGAATATGGGACCCCCATGTTAGGCGGAGTGACTCCCGGAAAAGGGGGAACCGAAGTCGATGGGTTTCCCGTTTTTAATACTGTGGAAGAAGCCGTTGAAAAAACGGGTGCCAATACAAGTTTGATTTTCGTGCCTCCACCATTTTGTGGCGAAGCGATTATGGAAGCCGCCGATGCGGGTATCGAATTGATTATCGCCATCACCGAAGGGGTGCCTGTCTTTGACATGGTACGGGTGATGGAATATCTCAAAGATAAAAAGAGTCGTCTGATTGGCCCCAACTGCCCCGGAGTCATTACACCCGGCATTGCCAAAATTGGCATCATGCCCGGTTATATTCATACGCCCGGTTCCGTGGGATTGATCAGCAAGAGTGGAACGCTGACGTACGAAGCAGCCTGGCAGTTGGGAAATGTCGGTCTGGGTCAAACCACGGCTGTGGGAATTGGCGGCGATCCGATTATCGGCACGACTTTCATTGATCTGCTGGAACTGTTCGAGAATGATCCGGCAACGGAATCGATCATGTTGATCGGTGAAATCGGCGGAACAGCGGAAATTGAAGCTGCCGAATACATCAAAGAACATGTCACCAAACCGGTGGCTGGTTTTATCGCCGGTAAAACGGCGCCTCCCGGAAAACGGATGGGGCACGCTGGTGCAATCATCAGCGGGGGAAGCGGAACCGCAGACGAAAAGATCGCCGCACTCGAAGCGGCCGGTGTGATCGTAGCGGAAAGCCCTGCTGACATGGGTGCTGCCGTTAAACGTGCGATTGAAGCGGCTGCTTGAGCTGTTTCCATCGACGAAACAAAAAAGAAAAGGGCAACCGGATTATCCGGTTGCCCTTTTTTATTGTTTTATTCAGTGTGTCACAAAACTTATTTTTCGTCGTCAGCACAGACCCACCCGCCGAGCGAGGTATCGTAGTCGATCAGTTCTTCGGGCTTGAAGTAGATTTTAATTTCCCGGACGGCTGCTTCAGGGCCATCGCTGCCGTGAACCAGATTCATCTGGCGGCTGACGCCATAATCGCCGCGGATGGTTCCCGGTGCCGATTCGCGACCGTTGGTAGACCCCATCATCGAACGCACGGTGGAAACCGCTTCAGGACCTTCTGCCACAATCGCAACAACGGGGCCTGATGTAATGAATTCTTCGAGCAGCGGATAAAACGGTTTTGTCACATGCTCGGCATAGTGCTCGGCGGATAATTCTTTTGTAACCTGCAGCAGTTTCAGTCCAATGATTTTCAGACCTTTGTTTTCAAAGCGGGATAACAGACTTCCCGCCAGACGGCGCTGTACTGCATCGGGTTTGATCAGAATTAATGTTCGTTCGAGTGCCATGTGGATTTCTTTCTCTTTTGTCTATAAGGATGGGAGCGGTCGAATTTCTGACCGGCTCGCGATGAATGTGTCTGGTTTAAAGTGCGGGATTCTGTCAGGAGGGAGCAGTCGTTTTACGGAGATCACACGCCTCTTGAAATTGAAATGAAATTCCCCCTTCATTTCAAGCCTGAATTGCCAATCGAGTGGAAACGATCAGGAAGAAACCTTAGCCCGGCTGATGCTTTCGTAGAATTGTTTAAACAGATAATGGCTGTCATGCGGGCCCGCTGATGCTTCCGGGTGGTATTGCACACTGAAGGCAGAATATGTTTTGTGCCGCATTCCTGCGACGGTATCATCATTCATGTTGATGTGAGTAATTTCCACGTCGGCGGGCATCGATTCCGGATCAATGGCAAATCCATGATTCTGTGAGGTGATTTCAACCTGACCGGTATCATGGTTGACGACCGGCTGATTTGCTCCCCGGTGTCCGAATTTGAGTTTGAACGTTTTGCAGCCACAGGCCAGTCCGAGGAGCTGATGTCCCAGACAGATTCCGAAAATCGGGACTTTGCCGAGCAGCCCACGAATCGTCTCGATGGCGTATGTCAGGGGTTCCGGATCGCCTGGACCGTTTGAAAGGAACACGCCGTCCGGATCTAAATCCAGAACGTCTTGTACGGTGCAGTTACCGGGCAGAATCGTGACTTTGCATCCCAGTTGTTTTAAATGCCGGGGAATATTCCATTTCATCCCATAGTCGATCGCGACAATGTGAAAGGAATTTTCAACCGTATATTCAGCTTCCGAGAGACTGGTTAAACTTTTTCCTGCGAACGCATGCGTCGAACTGCTGTGTGCCAGCGGAGACAGGCCTTCCTGCCATCCCCGCGATGATTTGGGAATAACCTGACTGACTAAATCCTGGCCGACAAGCTGCGGGCTGTTTTGTGCTTTTTTGACCAGCGAGGCGTCGTCGAGATCTTGCGTCGAAAGCACGCCGGTCATCGCTCCATGGGTGCGAATTTTTCGGACGAGGGCGCGGGTGTCGATTCCCTGTAAGCCGATCACGCCGGCTGCATTGAGATATTCATCCAGAGTCTGGGTGGCGCGAAAATTACTGGGGATATCACAAAGCTCACGCACGATGAAACCTTGTAAGGCGATCCCCCCTGATTCCACATCTTCCGGCACGATTCCATAATTGCCGATTTGCGGATAGGTCATGGTGACAATTTGTCCGCAGTAAGAGGGGTCGGTCAGGATCTCCTGATAACCGGTCATGCTCGTATTGAACACAACCTCACCATGGACTTCCCCGTCCGCACCAAAAGCCGTCCCTGTGAACACACTACCATCGGCAAGGGCTAACTTCGCTGTTTTCTGCATTGTCTACACTGAATCTCAGATCGTTGAAAAAAAAATGGTTAAATCTCTTCCGTTTTATCAAAGATGAGCGCAAATAAAAAGAGACCGGCAATGGATGGCCGGCCTCTTCGATGTTTTTTTTTGAATTGGTTCCCAATCGCGGGTTAACTCATATTTTGTGTCAGGACAAAATTGTCAATCCGGATGATATTCTCTTCGGGATCGTTAAAACTATTGAACAATTCACCCATAATCGAATGAAAGTGTTCCCGGCAAATCGAATAAAAATTGTGCTTTCCGTCACGACGTGCTTCAATCAGGCCTGCGTCCCGCAAGAGTGCCAGGTGATGGCTGACGGCAGGCTGACTCTGATTCAGCCGCTCGCATAACGCAGTCACAAACAACTCTTCTTCCTGGGCCAGATAAAGCATGATTCGAAGTCGTGTCTCATCAGACAACAACTTAAATACCTTAACCAAGTTCTTTTCAAGATGATCCGGCAGCGTGGGAAATCGCTGGGTAGATCGTTCCTGGGGCGGCTCCACAAGATTGGTGGCCATATTAGTAGTTTCCTTTTTTAAATTCATGCAAAAAAGCTCTTTTTAAACCGGCCGCTTATGTTCAGTGACCGGCCTGAGGGGCATAATTAGTATATTCCGAACACATTACAAAGTGGGGAATTTAATCACAAAAACAAGCAGCCAACCGCTGGCCATACCAACCTTTTACTACTTTGTGGCCCAAAATCGCCTGTAATACATGGCGCGCAGAACTAAGCTGAATTTACTGACTCAACTACTTGTATTGTTTGCCAGACAGGCGAAAGATGTGAGATAGGAGAGACGCTTCGCTTTTAAACAAACTCAGAACGCTCCCTCAATTCGATGGCAATTATGGTAGTGCTCTGCCCACTCGTCAACTAGTATTTATCCAGTTTATCTAATTATTCAAAAAATAAGACATGAAGTGTTTACTTAACTATTAACTGCTACTGGAGTTATGCCGTGTCCGTATCTTCGTTCTGTAATCTGTCCGGTATGCGCGCCCTGGTGTCTGGCGCTTCTTCAGGCATCGGCAAAGCGATCGCTCTCGAACTGGCCGAGGCGGGCGCCGATGTGCTGGTCCATTATCGACATTCAGCAGATGCGGCTCAGGAAGTCGTCCAGCAAATTCAGCAGCGAGGCAGAAAGTCGGCAGCCATTTCAGCAGATCTTTGTGAGCGGGAACACTATTCCGCATTCATTGATCAGGCTTTTCAGGAATGGGGTGCATTAGACATTTGGGTTAACAACGCGGGCGTAGATTTATTAACGGGCGCGGAATCCAAACTCGACTACGATCACAAGCTGGAAAAGCTGTTTGAAGTCGACGTCCGCGGGACGATACTCCTGTCCCGCGAAGTTGGTCAACGCATGCAGCAACAGGGAACCGGCTGCATTCTGAATATCGGCTGGGATCAATCGGATCGGGGCATGGAAGGCGACAGTGGGGAATTATTTGCAGCAAGCAAGAATGCAATCATGGGATTCAGTCGTTCACTGGCGGTTTCCTTGGCGCCTCAAGTCCGCGTGAATTGTATCGCCCCCGGCTGGATCCTGACCGCCTGGGGTGAAAAAGCCAGCGAAGTCTGGCAGGAACGAGTCAAACAGGAAACCCCCATGAAATGCTGGGGGAAGCCGGAAGATATTGCCAGAATGGCCCGTTTTCTATGCAGCCATGAAGCCGCTTACATCACCGGACAGGTGATCAACGTCAATGGGGGCGCTGTTCGCTGATTATTTTTCAGGCGGGTTCCGTAACGATGTTATTTTTTCGGGCCGAGATACCCCAGGGATGTCAGGAACTGATCCAGTTTCTCGATCGTCGAATCATAGTTTTCTCTGCTTTTACTCAGATTGAAAAAACCGTGTCCCTGATCCTGATAAGCGATCAGTTCGCAGCGATTTCCCTGCTGTTTCATCTGTTCTGTGAAACGTTCGACATTTTCGAACAGAACGGTGGTATCAGCCGTACCATGAAAAATAATCGTGGGAGGCAGGTCCTTGCGGATGAAATGGATTGGTGAAATTTCCTTGCAGCGTTCGCCGAGTTGTTTCGGGCCCCCTTTCCAGCCGGTTTCGGTGGTATCAACGACCGGGTTGAATAACGCCATCACATTGGGGACGGACGAAATCTGTTTGTTTTCGTCGGGTTCTTCGAATCCGATCACGGTTCCCGTACAGGCGGCAACGTGGCCACCTGCTGAGCCGCCACCAGCGACGATACGATTCGGATCAACGCCCAGTTCGTCTGCATGCTGACGAATCCAGCGGACGGCTGATTTACTATCGGCCACGCATTCGAAAGGGGTTGTTTTGTGTTTGGATTTGATGCGATATTCGGCAGCGCAGGCAACCATACCTTTGGATGCCAGGTATTGACAGTGTGGTTCGAACTGACTGGGATTACCGCCGGTCCAGCCACCACCAAAAAAGAAAACGATCGCAGGGCGGGAATCTCCGAGTTTCCAGTCTTCCGGTTTAAAAATATTGAGATGCAGGTCGCCTTGTTCCATCGATTTATAGACTTTGAATTCAGCGCTTTTCAGTGGTTTCCATGCTTTACGTTTCGCTGCACGTTTTTTGCCAGCTGCTTCCAGTGAACAGGTTGAGTACAGACCGAAAAGGCAAATCATGAAAAAAAGGAGAGATGCTTTCTGCGTTTTCGAATTCATGTTGCTGAGTTTCCTTCAAAGAATTGGGAAGCAGGATACTTGATGTCAAATCAGGTCTCCCTCTATAGTAAATGAATGCCTGGTCAAATTGTCTCTCCCTTTTCAGCCGGAATGCTAAAAAATGAAAATTAAATCGATACTGAGTGTCGCCTTGCTGATAACGGTACCTGCTGCTCTGTGCCCATTACAGGCAGAAGAAACAGCAGCTAAATTACCCGCGAAAGAAAATTTTCACATCTATTTATTAATCGGTCAGTCGAACATGGCCGGACGTGGCAAAGTTGATCCCGCGACGAATCAGCCACATCCGCGAGTTTTGAAGCTTGACCAGACTGGAAACTGGGTTCCGGCCACCGATCCATTGCACTTTGATAAACCAAAGATTGCCGGCGTGGGGCCCGGATCAGGATTCGGTCCCGCGATGGCGGATGCGACTCCCGATGTGACGATTGGATTGATCCCCGCAGCCGTCGGGGGTACGGCTCTCAGTCGGTGGGTGAAAGGCGGCGATCTGTATGAGCGCGCGGTGAAACTCGCCAAAGAAAATCAGCAGCATGGCGTAATCAAGGGTGCCATCTGGCACCAGGGAGAAGGTGATTCCTCCAAACCGGAACTGTATAACACCTACCAGAAGCGACTGTCCACGATGATTACTGATTTACGCGCCGATCTCAACACGCCGGACATGCCGTTTGTGATGGGAGAGCTGGGAGAATTCTTCACTCGTCCAGGAGCGGGGACTGTGAACAGTGCGTTACATTCCATTTCGAAAGCAGTGCCCGTCACAGCGGTGGCTTCCTCCAAAAGTCTGACTGCAAAAAGCGATCAGGTTCATTTCAATGCAGTGGCGGAACGGGAATTCGGTAAACGCTACGCAGCCCGGATGCTGCAATTACAAAAGAAAGCAGCGCAGAAATAACGCGATCAGTGCAAGTGTATGAAAGGTCTTGCACGCTTGATGGCGGCAATCGCGGCCAGCGCTGCTCTGGCAGCAATCAGGTTCACTCCCGAAATGCGCTGCTGCCATTCCCACTGCTGTTGCCCGTTGCTCGCATTCTCCACCAGCAGGCCCTGAAGTCAGCCGTCAGTTTCCTGCTCGCTCTATGCGACCCAAATTAGATTTGAGCATCCAGGCATTTTGAAAATCACCCGCCGCCGATTGCGGGCAGGAAGTGAATTTCACTTTCGGGGGAGACTTTCTGAGCCAGGCCGCGGGGAGTGACGTTTTGGTCGACGGTAACTGACATCCCTGCCCTGAGTTTTCCCTCAGGGCAGAGACGCTCCATCACACCCGAATACTGTTGATCCAGAGACTGCACCGCTTCCAGAACGGTGGCCCCTTCCACTATAACTTCTTCCTTCCCCTCACAGTAAGGCCTGAGCAAGGGAGGAATAAACAGACGAGGCATTCCCGGTTCAACTCCTGATTAAGACTCTTTCTTCAATAGTTCATGCAAGACCCGTGGAGGCGACATCGGCAGTTCATACATCCGCACGCCGACGGCGTTGTGAATTGCTGCTTCCAGAGCCGCCGGTGGTGGCACGATGGGAACTTCTCCCACACCACGTACTCCATATGGATGACCGGGGTTCGGCACTTCCACAATGATCGCGTCGATCATCGGTAGATCATAACAGGTGGGAATTCGATAATCGAGGAAATTCGCATTCCGCATACTGCCTGTTTCGTCATACCAGTACTCTTCATTCAGTCCCCAGCCAATTCCCTGAACGGCCCCCCCCTGAATCTGCCCTTCGACATAAGCGGGATGAATGGCCGTCCCACAGTCCTGAGCGGCGGTGTAACGCAGAATGTCAACTTTGCCGGTATCGGGGTCAACTTCCACATCCACGAGATGCGTTCCGAACGCGCCGCCGGGCTCGTTGTGATTCGAAACACCACGTGCCACTAATGGTTCACCTTCGGTACTCAGTTCGACGGCGATTTCCTTAAACGTCATCGACTTAGCAGGCCCGATCACGGAACCATCTTCATACGAAACCTGGGCAGGATCGACGTCCCACAATTCTGCCGCACGGGTAACAATCTGGCGTTTCAGATCCTGAGCCGCTTCATAAGCGGCCCAACCCGTCGCATACGTGACGCGACTTCCGCCGGTCACATCGGTATATCCCACACTGTCTGTATCAACCACGGCCGGTTTGATGTCTTCCGCCGCCAGCCCCAAAGCTTCCGCGAACTGCATGGCAATCGCGGTGCGCGATCCGCCGATATCGGTAGAACCTTCCAGCAGACCGACAGAACCATCCGAGTTAACGGTCGCCGTCACAGCAGATTTTAAACCCGCATTGAACCAGAAACCGGAGCCAATGCCCCGTCCCTGATTTGGACCAGTCAGCGGCGTCTTGTAATGCTCGCTGTTCTTGATGGCTTCCAGTGTTTCCACCAGACCGATGCGCGGATACGTCACGCCGTCAATCCGGCGTGTTCCTTCTTTCGAAGCGTTGAGCAGACGGAATTCAACCGGTTCCATACCCAGTTTTTCACAAAGCTCATCCACAACAGTTTCCGTCGCGAACGCAGCATTGGTCGCCCCCGGTGCGCGATACGCATTGGTACGCGGTTTGTTCACGCAGACGTCATAACCTTCCACACGACCATTGGGAATATCGTAGCAGGAGAAGACACACATGGCGCCGGCGCCAATCGGAGAACCGGGATAACCGCCTGCCTCATAAGCCATCCAGGCCTCGGCGGCGGTGAGACGGCCGTCAGCATCGACGCCCATCTTGATTCGGATAAAGGAACCAGGGGTGGGTCCTGTTGCCTGCAGCACGTCTGCCCGGTCCATCACAATTTGAACGGGAACACCTGCTTTACGCGATAAGACTGCAGCCGCTGGTGCGAGATAAACGGAGATCTTGCCACCAAAACCCCCGCCAATTTCCGCAGGGACCACTTTCACGCGGGCCAGAGGCACATGCAACAACTCTGCCATCTGCGAGCGGACAGAAAACGTGCCTTGAGTCGGAGTCCAGACGGTAATCTGGCCATCGTTATTCCACAGTACGGTCGCAACGTGAGGTTCGATATACCCCTGGTGCACGGTCGATGTGCGGAATTCGCGTTCAATGACATATTTGGCGTCGGCGAATCCTTTTTCGATATCCCCTTTTTCAAACACGATATGCTTGGCCACGTTGGTCGGCTTGTCCCCTTTTTCTCCCGTAGAGGCTTCTTCCGTCCGCACATCGGGATTCAATACCGGTGCCGAATCTTCCATCGCTTTCAGCACATCCATCACGGGAGGCAGGACTTCATATTCGACTTCGATCAGGCTGGCTGCTTCCTGTGCGGTATGCAGATTGTCGGCGGCAACCGCAGCAACCGCGTGTCCCTTGTAAAGCACTTTGGTGCGGGCAAGATTATTACTGCTGAGATGGTTCAGGACGACGGCCCCTTCCCCCAGCTCGGCAATTTTATCGCCGGGTTCCGGCAGATCCGCGCTGGTGACGACGGCTCGCACACCCGGGAAAGCTTCGGCTTTAGAGGTATCAATCGATTTAATATTGGCATGGGCGTGCGGGCTGCGGAGAATGGCTCCAAAGATCATGCCTTTGATTTTAATGTCTGCACCATACAAGGCGCGCCCCGTTACTTTGTCGGCTCCATCGTGACGGATGGGACGGGTCCCGATCACTTTGTATTGCGGAGCTTCATCACTTCCCTCTGCTGCTTTTACTTCGTCAATGGTCGCCATTAGACAGTCTCCTTCTCACATGAGGCCGATTGTTCCGCTCTGATTCCCGCAGCCTGTTGAATGGCGCGTACAATTTTGTCGTAGCCGGTGCAGCGACATAAATTTCCTGCCATCCCAAAACGGATTTCTTCTTCGGTCGGGTTTGGATTCTCGTCCAGAAACGCTTTGGCGGACATAATGTAACCCGGCGTACAGATGCCGCACTGCAGTGCCGCGTTTTCCAGAAAAGACTGCTGCAACGGGTCCAGACCATTACCGGGTGCCAGTCCTTCAATGGTTTCGATGTCGGCACCTTTCGTTTCCACACCCAGTATCATACAGCTGTTAACCGCGCGGCCATCAATGATCACCGAGCAGGCACCACAGTTGCCGTTGGAACAGCCTTCTTTGGCGCCGGTCAGGTTCAATGTATTACGTAAAATTTCGAGCAGGGTCTGCCGTGGCTGGCAGAGGAACTCCTCTTCGCGGCCATTGATAGTCGCGGTTACGATCCGTTTCTTTGCCATCGAAAAGTCCTTATTAAAAAAGTCTGAGTTTGATTCAATTGTAGAGAGATTCATCAGTCAAAGTGATGAATCATCCGCGAGCACGTTCGACCGCTTTTTTGATCACACGTTCGGTAAGGACACCAGTCACATGAGTCCGGAACTCCTGTGTGCCCCGCATGTCGGTAATCGGATGTACGACGGCTCGCGCTGCTGCTGCCGCTTTCGAAATCGTTTCGTCATTCACCGGCTGACCAGCCAGGAGTTCGCTGGCTTCCTGAGCGTAAAATGGTTTCGCAGCGACGGCGCCTAACCCGATGCGGGCAGAGACAAAATTCTCGCCATTCGCATCCAGTACTACGGAAGCCCCCACGCCGACGACAGCAATATCCATCTCATTACGGGGGATGAACCGGCGATAATGTGAACCACTCTGAGCAGGACGTGGAGGAAAACGCAGTTCGACAATAATTTCGCCCGGTTCCAGCACGTTCTGGCCTGGTCCGGTACAAAACTGATCGACGGCAACTTCCCGCGTTCCCGCGGGGCCGGTAATAATGACGCTGGCGTCGAGGGCAATCAAAGCGGGCGTCGAATCGGCGGCGGCACCGGCGTTCGCCAGGTTTCCACCGACGCTGGCCCGGTTTTGAACCTGCATACCACCGATGATATTGCTGCTGTCAGAAATCGCCGAATAGTGTTCCAGAATCCCCGGATGCTCGTAAATCCTGTAACAGGGGACGGCGGCTCCCAGTCGCAAGCCTTCCTGATTCAGTTCCAGCACCATCAGTTCCGGGATTTTTTTCAAATCCACAATCAGATCCGCGACCAGTCGGCCCGTTCGCACATGATCGATCAGATCGGTTCCCCCTGCCAGTGGGCGGGCCGCCCCTTTACTTTTGGCTAATAAGCCGACCGCGTCTGCCAGTGAAGTGGGTGCCTCATATTCAAAATCACGCATCTCTGGTATGTCCCTCTCCAAATTGTCTTATTCGTCATCCATTCGCACATTCGTAACAGGCGAATCAGAGATCATTTATCGAGCTTCACTCATGCTTCATTATCAGTCACCGGTGGAGTAACATCAATGCAACCAAAGATGAAGAAGCACCGTATTTCCGAATTTTATAATTTCCTTTACATTAAAGCATCTCCGATCGCTGACAAGCCGGATTCTCTGTGGAGAGGCAAGAAAAGTTCTGATTGACTTCCTCGCAACACTTACCTCGCCTATTCGGATTTGTTACCCTGCTTCACAGTTAGCGAAATACAGCGAAAAAGGGACTTTCCTCCAGACCGCAGGAAAGCGGCCAGACCCAGCATTCCCCGGATTGCCTGCGTAAGAGAATGAGTGACGGGATGTCAGTGATCGGGGCCTTAGCGACATTCTACTCCCAGATCCGATGGTCTCAGATAAAATTGAATCATAAAAGAACAAGTGCAGACTGCACTCAGAGGCAGGTTATATAAGTGGCACAAAAAAAAGCGTCTTCAAGCCTGAATCAAAATATTGAGCAGCGAACACAGGAGCTCGGCCAGCAGATTTGGGGTCTGCTGGAACGTCGCGAGCCATCCATGTTTGAAAAACGCTGGTGGGATGACCGGATTCTCTCCTGGGCAATGGCAGATGAATCGGTCAAAGTGCAGATGTTCCGCTTTGTGGACGTTCTGCCAATGCTCCGCTCACATAAATCGATCGTCAGACACCTGCACGAATATTTTGAAGATGTTCGTAAACACCTGCCCTGGGCGGCCCGGATCGGACTGGAGCTGTCACAGCCAAACTCCGTGCTGGGGCGTGCCCTGGCCTTGAACGCCCGCTCCAATGCTCGTCGTATGGCCAGTCGTTTTATTGCCGGTTCCAGCGTAGAAGAAGTGCATTGCACCATCGATCGGCTCAGAAACGAAAACTTCACATTCACACTCGACCTGCTGGGCGAAGCCGTCATCAGTGAAACGGAAGCCGAAGCGTATCTGCAATCCTATCTCGATCTGATCGCCGGACTTTCACCACGTGTCAGGAAATGGTCGGAAAATGTTCAACTCGACTGGGACAACCGGGGACATCTGCCCAGAACCAACGTTTCGATCAAGCTGTCTGCGCTGTGCAGCCAGTTCAGACCGGGCGATCCGATTGGCACGATGGCAGCCGTTCAACCCCGCTTAAGAACTTTGCTGCGTGCTGCCATGAAGTACGATGCTTATCTGCACATCGATATGGAACAGAATTCATACAAGCCATTAACGCTGGAAATTTTCAAGCAGACGTTGATGGAGAAAGAGTTTCGCGACTTTGACAATGTCGGCATTGTGATTCAGGCCTATCAGCCACAATCCGAACCAGATCTGCTGGAGCTGTTAAAATGGGTCAAAAAACGAAAAACGCCGATCTGGGTCAGACTCGTCAAAGGCGCCTATTGGGATTACGAAACAATCACGTCGCAATATCATCACTGGCCGATCCCCGTCTTTCAGGAGAAATGGGAATCGGATGCGAACTTTGAAAAACTGACACTGATCCTGCTGCAAAACCACGAGTGGTTGCGACCTGCGTTCGGCAGTCATAACATGCGCAGTCTGGCGCATGCGATCGCCGTTGCCCACGAGTTAGATGTCCCCCCTTCTGCTTATGAAATCCAGATGCTGTACGGCATGGGGAAAGAGCAGGCACAGGTCTTTGCGGAAATGGGCCATCGCGTCCGCATTTATACACCTTTTGGCGAATTGATTCCCGGCATGGCCTATCTGGTCAGACGATTGCTGGAAAATACTTCCAACGACTCATTCCTTCGACAAAGCTTTAGCGAGCACGTCAACCTGGAGACTTTACTGATGAATCCTTCTCAACATGCCAAGAAATCAACCCAAAAGAAATCTGCCGAAGCACCACTGAAGCGATTCCAGAATGAACCGATAATTGATTTCAGCCTGGAAGAATCCCGCGCGAAAATGCAGGAAGCTCTGGACACCGTCGCTGACCAGCTTGGTAAAGAGTATCCGCTGTTGATCAATGGTCGGGCCATCGATACCAAAGCCACGATCACCTCGCGCAATCCGTCGCATCACTCGGAATCGGTGGGAACCGTCTCGTCTGCATCTGCTGACGATGCGATTGACGCCATTGATGCCGCCCGTCGCGCCTATCCTGCATGGTCAAAAACAGAACCACAATACCGGTCTGAATACCTGGAACTGATTGCCGCCAACATGCGCCGCAAACGATTCGAACTGTCCGCCTGGATGGTTTACGAATGTGGCAAGCCCTGGGAAGAAGCAGACGGCGACGTCGCGGAAGCCATCGACTTCTGTATGTACTATGCCGATCAGATGCGCAGACTGGCAGAACCTTTGGACTGTGATGTTCCCGGCGAAGAAAACACCTACTTTTATCGTCCGCGGGGAACCGTGGCCGTAATTGCCCCCTGGAATTTTCCACTGGCAATTCTGACTGGCATGACAGCCGCCGCATTAGTGACCGGAAACACCGTCGTGATGAAACCCGCCGAGCAGTCGTCGGTCATCGCCGCCAAACTCATGGATCTCATTCATGAATCTGGAATTCCTGATGGCGTCGTCAACTTCCTGCCCGGAATCGGTGAAGAAGTGGGCCCCGAACTGGTAGGGAGCCCTGACGTGGAAATGATCACTTTCACCGGCTCGCGTAATGTAGGGCTGGCGATTAACGAAACCGCTGCTGAAACAGACCTCCGGCAGAAGATGGTCAAACGTGTGATCGCCGAAATGGGGGGAAAAAATGCGATCATTGTCGATGACGATGCCGACCTGGATGAAGCCGTGCTCGGCGTGATGCACTCCGCATTCAACTATGCCGGCCAGAAATGCTCGGCCTGCTCGCGCGTGATTGTGCTCGAAGCCATATACGACACGTTTCTGAATCGACTGATTGAAGCAACAAAAAGCTTGAAAATTGGCCCCGCAGAAAATCCCGGAACCGTTGTGGGACCGGTAATTGACGAAGATGCCAAACAGCGGATTCTCGAAATGATCGAAATTGGCAAAGAGGAAGCCACACTGGCGCTGGCCTGTGACACCTCGGAACTGGACGAAGAAGGTTACTACGTTGGACCACATATTTTCACAGACGTCGATTCCACGTGCCGCATTGCTCAAGAGGAAATTTTCGGTCCCGTGCTCTCTGTCATGAAAGCAGAAGATTTTGAAGAAGCAATTGCGATGGCCAATGACACGCTCTACGCCTTAACGGCTGGTGTCTACAGCCGCAGCCCGGCCCATCTGCTGAAAGCCAGACGGGACCTTGTTGCCGGTAATATCTACCTGAATCGCGGTATCACGGGTGCGATGGTTGAACGACATCCCTTCGGAGGCTTCAAGATGTCGGGCGTCGGCAGTAAAACAGGCGGTCCGGATTACCTGCTCCAGTTCCTGATCCCCGTCAATGTCTCAGAAAACACCATGCGCCGCGGCTTTGCCCCCACAACCGATGGCGAAAACGAAGAAGAAGCATAGTTCCATCAGCTACTGCAGCGAGATTCGAAGGCGGCTTTGGCATTAACCGAAGCCGCCCCCCTCTCCCATGTAGCCTCCATCGGGAACATCCATATTGGCATAGTTCCCAAATCGCATGGACTCGCGCATCCAGGTCAGATTGATAATACCTGTCGGACCACTGCGGTGCTTGGCGACAATCACTTCTGCCAGACCGGGATGATCTTCCGGGTCATATGCATCAGGGCGGTGCAGGAACATGATCAGGTCGGCATCCTGTTCGATCGCCCCACTTTCTCGCAGGTCGGCAAGCCTCGGTCGCTTGTCTTCGCGTAATTCCACGCCACGGTTTAACTGCGCCAGAGCGATGATCGGAATATTCAATTCCTTACACAGGCCTTTCAGACGACGTGTGATCATTGCAATCTGCTGCTCACGAGGCATCGTCTTGTCTTCCGGTTCAATCAGCTGCAGGTAGTCGATAATAATCAGCCCGAGATTGCTGAGACGTTTCAAACGACGGCAGATCGCACTGATTTCCTGAATCGTGCGTCCCGCTTTATCATCAATAAATAAAGGCATCTCACTGATCTCAGAAGAGGCCTCCATCAGGCGGTGACGTTCGTCATCTTCCAGGTCGCCGGCGCGCAATGAATGACCATTCACGCCGGAGCGAATACACAGAAAACGTTCCGCCAGTTCGAGCTTGGACTGTTCCAGACTGAAAACGATGGTCGCAGTGCCCCCGTCATCGGCGGCTGATTCCGCGAAGTTACAGACCAGTGCCGTTTTCCCCATACTGGGTCGAGCCGCCAGAACTATCAATTCGGAAGGCTGAAATCCATTGATCTGTGCATCCAGATCGAGGAAGCCGGTCGTCAAACCGGTGAGCGTGCCCTCTGATTGTGATCGCTCGTGAATCCGATCAAAAGCATCCATCAGAATATCTCTGATTTCGAGCTTATCCCCTTCTCCCTGCTGTTCCAGAATGCTGAAGATGCTCTGCTCTGCCTTGTTCAACACACCCAGCGTATCGCCCTGAGGCTCATAGCTTTCCCGAATAATTTCCGTGCAGGCATGAATCAGCGTGCGTTGCACCGATTTATCCCGGACAATCTTGGCATAATATTCAGCATGTGCCGCGTGGGGGACACTTTCCAGAATTTCATGCAGATAAAGGACGTCACCTGCCTCTGCCAGTTCTCCTTTGGAATCAAGTTCTTCGGCGACCGTAATCGCATCAATCCCACGGACACCCGAGTCGTGTAATCGCAGGATCGCCGCATAAATGCGCGCATTTTTTTCACTGTAAAAGTGACTGGTCTTCACAATCTGAACCAGATCATCGATTACAATGTTATCCAGCAGGATGCTGCCCAGAACCCCTTTTTCTGCTTCCACATTCTGGGGGGGCACCTTTCCGAACAATTCCTCCACCGACTCTGGTTTGGGACGACGAAAATTTCCTTTTCCGGCAACTGACATAACCATCCCCTGGCTCTGTAGATGTTGTGAAGTGAGTAGTCTGAAGCAGGGCGGAACGTTCGATCGACGGCTGGAGACCCGGAAAACCAGACCGCACTGCAGCCTCGATCATATAAAACTAAAAGAGGCCCGGCAATATACCGGGCCTCTCTGTTATTCGGGAAAGCCAGAGCGACAAAACTCGTTTGCCTGACTGCGCTTAACTTTTTTCTGCAGTCGGTACGACCCAGACTTTGACTTCTGATTTGACCTTTTCATGCAACTGCAGCTTGACCGTATACATCCCCAGCTCCTTGAGCGGGCCTTCGAGTCGAACGCCGTCCGGCTCGATATCAAATCCACCTTCTTTGAGGGACTTGCTGATATCAACGGCAACAATCGACCCATAAAGGTGACCTTCTTCGTTGGCATTGGCTTCCATTGTTACACTGTGTTTGCTCAGCTTGTCAGCCACAACCTTCAAGGCTTTCAATCGGTCTTTTTCCAGTTCAACCAGACGTTTCTGGTGCTGAACCACCATCCGCTGGTTATGTTCTGTGGCGATGGTCGCCAGACCATAGGGCAATAAATAATTGCGGGCATAGCCGGGTTTTACCCGAACAATATCACCCTGTTCACCAAGGCTATCCACCTTTTCTGCCAACAATACATCGACAGATGATTTCGAACTACCGACGACAGAGGTACTACGTAACTTGCGAACCATTATCAATCACTTCCGTAATTTTATGTTATATATGCGTTTCAATTAATCACTGCTACTTGTTCAGACTTCGCGTCTGCCCGATTCCAGGGAGGTTCCTGCTAGAAAGGAACATCGTCGTCGGGTACTCCGCCAGGAGCCTCATCATAAAAAGAATCCGAAGGGCTTGAAGAACCACCGTGTGCAGGTGCGTTCGCTCCCGCAGAATATCCGCCACCAGAGTTCCCACCACCGCCTGTTTCACCGCGGCCTCCCAACATGGTCATGTTTTCGCCAACCACCTTGAGCTTGCTGCGTTTCTGGCCAGATTCCTTGTCGTCCCATTGATCCAAATGCAAACGACCTTCAATCAGAACGGAACGTCCTTTTGTCAGATATTCGCTGGCAACTTCCGCCGTCCGTCCCCATAAAGTCACGTCAACGAATGTTGTTTCTTCCTTGCGGGAGTTGGAATTTTTATCAAACCAACTCCGATTGACGGCTAGTCCAATTTCAGCAACAGCACTCCCCCCCGGTGTGTAACGCACCTGCGGGTCACGTGTCAAGTTGCCTACCAAAATGACTTTATTGAAACTGGCCATCATCGGCCTCCCTGAGAATAAATAAGAGGAAGTTTATCTTTCTGAAAGATCTACTAGATCAGATATGATAGAAAAATGGGGACGACTAGTCCTCATCCTCATCATCATCGATTGCATCATATCCAGGTGCTTCCAGCTCAGTCTCATCTTTTTCATCTTTAACAACACCCGGCACAGCTGCGGCAGCAGGAGCCGAAGCAGGATCAATCGCAGCCACCATCGCATCGAATAACGATTCTGGCTGATTG